>JACQZM010000001.1 GCA_016213885.1 Candidatus Rifleibacteriota bacterium
GCAGCCGCGTGGCCAGCGCCGTGGCGACCAGGGCCGGGGCCGAGCCGTCCATCGGCAGCAGCCGGAGCACCGACTGGAAGCCCCAGTGCCGGAAGATCGCCTTCTGGAGCGCCTGGGCCAGCTCCCGGGCGGCCCTGGCGGCGGCGACGTGACCGGTCTTGATCGACTCCTCGCACCGGGCCTCCAGCTCCAGGATCCGCGATCGATCCTCCTGGAGCGTGGAGGCCAGGTCCAGGTTCTCCAGGAACCAGTCGGCGCTCCGCCTCTCCAGCCCGTAGTACGCCCACTGCCTGAACTCGGGCAGCTTCCGGGGGAACGCTCCCTGGCGCTTCGGGTCGATGCACGCACCGATGGCCAGCTCCCACTCCCGGCGCGGCTCGCCGCTGGAGGCGTCCCGGGCCCTCACCATCGCGTCGTGAAGGGCCACGGTGCGGCGCGCCAGGTCCTCGAGCATGGAGTTGGCCTGGGCCAGATCCGTGAGGCCGTCGGCCTGACCGACGAAGATGCCGAACCTGCGGAGCTCCGGGTCCACGGTGGTGCGGGAGACCTTGATCGACCGCACCTGCTCCAGACAACGGACGGCCCGTCTGCGCCCCGCGGAGGGCAGCCGGACCGTGGCCCTGAGCACCAGGACCGCCACCTTCTCCTCCAGGCTGCCGACGAGCCCCACCTGGCGCGTCAGGCCAGCCTCCAGCTTCTCCAGCACGAACCCCCTGTACTCGTCTCTGGCAAGGGTGGCCAGGGCCGGGGCCTGATCCAGCGAGGGCATGAGGTCCACCCACGCCGGGTCGGTCTTCGCGACAGGCCGGCGCAGCGTCCTGGCCAGCAGGGTGTCCTGGTTGGCGAGGGTCCGGACCTGCGCCTCCAGCCCTGCGAGGAGCGACCTGGCCAGCGCCTCGAACCGCCACTCCAGCTCGATGTCATGGCCCCGGAGCCTCAGGTGAGCCGTGGAGAACGAGCGCCAGAACCCGGCCAGCGCAAGGATCGCGAGGATCGAGGCCACGCACCAGAGGATGGTCCCTCCGGACCGCTGGAGCCTTCCGCCGTGATTCATGACAGATCGGAGGTTACCAGGATCGGCGCGGTCTGTCACGCCGCGGGCCCCACGGGCGCCCGGCGGTCGACGGGCCGGGGGCGAGAGATCGCGCTTCTACAGGATCGGTCGGAGCCAGGTGATCCACCGCATCAGCGGCAGGCGCTTCCACACCGCGGGCGAGATCAGATCCTTGGGGCCCTGGACCTCGACGACGGTGCCGTCCGGAAGGGTCCGGACCTTGTACTCCAGCGACCGGGCCCGGTCGTCCTCGATGCTGCTGGCCACCTGCCGGGCCAGGTCGCCAGACCTGGTCACCACGACCTCCTCGCAGTTGACCTGCTCGGAGAGCGTGTCCAGGTTGTAGCTCCCCACGACCGCCACGGCCCGGTCGATCACGAACACCTTCGAGTGGAGCAGGTTCCGACCCCGGGTCGCGAAGATCCGGAGGTTCGGGATCTCCTTGAGCAGCTGCTTCCATTCATAGATGAGCGGGATCTGCGGCAGGATCGAGTCGCCGGTCTCGGGGCTCGTGGTCACCAGGATGATCCGGACGCCCCGTTCCCCGGCCTGTCTGAGCATCCGGCGGCCCGCCGCGGTCAGCACCACGTACGGGCTCTCCAGCAGGATCTCCTCGCGAGCGGCGCCCATGAGCCTGGCCAGGCCGCCGGTGATCTCGTTCGACGGCGTCTTGTGCCGCGCCTGCTTTCTGAGCACCACCGCCGGGTGCGTTCCGGCGCCGAGCAACGGGGCGTAGGCGCCGTAGCCGGTCAGGTGCTTGTAAATGGACAGCTCCCTGAGCACGGCCCGGGACAGGCTCCCCGGTTCCGGGTTCCGGGCCGGGGGGATGCCGCGCATATGGTCGTCCATGGCACGCCGCATCAGCTCGAGGTCCTCGGTCCGCTCGCTCCAGAAGTCGAGGAGCCCGGGCCGGAGCTTCCACACGGACCGCCGGGAGAACTCCGCCTCGAAAGCCCTGGTGGCGCTCGTCGCGATCTCCCCTCCCCTGAGCAGCAGGTCCTTGTCGTGGATCGCCTCCGGATCGTCCTGGAGACTGCACAGGTAGTCGTGGGTCAGGTTCCTGCCGCCGGTGAAAAGCCACTCCCGGTCCACGATGAGCAGCTTGTCGTGGTTCGCCGCGATCACGCCCCTGGGATCTCCGAACAGCCTCAAGATCGACTTGAACAGCGGGTTGTAGATGCGGACCTGGACCTTGCCCGCGCCGGCCAGGTCGCGGAGGTACTGCTGGCCCAGCGGCGACCGGAGCAGCAGGGCCGCGCCCCTGAAGTCGAGCATCAGCCTGATCGAGACCCCCTCCCTGGCCTTCTTCAAGAGGAGCCCCAGGAAGGAGACGGCGAAGATGTCGTCGGACGTGTCGAAGTAGGAGCAGTCGATCGACCGGGTAGCCCCGTTGACCAGGAACCAGCGGGCGTACCAGGCCTCCTGGTTGTCGGTGATCAGGCCGGCCTGGGCGGGGCAAGCGCCGCCCTGCTCCGCGGCGATGGCGTCGAACACGGCCTCCACCGGAACCGAGCCCGGCCCCGCGGCAGCGGACAGCACGGCGCCGTGGCCCCAGAGGACCACGAGGCAGAGAGCCACGATCGATCTCGACAGCCAGCGATTGAGGACCATGTGCGGACATCAGTATAAGAAACCGACGGTCCATGGCAATCCGGGTTCTCTCCTCCGACCGGGGGGAGAACCCCTGAGGTCCCGGGGCGGGCACGCGGCGGAAAACGCCGTCGCCAGGGCACCGCGGGGGCGACACCCTGAGCCGTGTGGGCACCAGCATCTCCGGGGGCCGGCTCGGACTCCACTGGAAGAGGCCTCCAGGATCCCCCACCTGCTTGGCGGAGTCGAGCCTGTGATCAGGTCGCGGCCTGGCTGCAGAGTCACCAAGGTGGAGGGGGTTCATCTGAAGTCGTGCTCCGGAGAGAGAGGAAAGAGGAGGGGATCCGGATTGAGGTCGCGCTCGGGGGCGCGACTCGGACCCGGCGAGGCGCCGGGTCTTGGCCTGCCTGACGCGATTCCGGAGAGTCTCTCTCGCCTGGAGGCATACGTCTCCGTTTTCCTTAGTGCCGCCGAGAGCGTCTGCTACAATTTCGGCGTCGGGCCGACGATCCCGCGCGACCGGAAGGTGGCCTCATGAAGACCCTCATCGAGCCGTTCAAGATCAAGATGGTGGAGCAGATCAAGCAGACCACACCGAAGCAGCGCCACCAGATCCTCAAGAAGGCCCACTACAACCTGTTCTCGATCAGGGCCGAGGACATCCTGCTGGACTTCCTCACCGACAGCGGCACCGGGGCCATGAGCGACCGGCAGTGGGGGGCCATCATGGTGGGCGACGAGGCGTACGCGGGAAGCCGGAGCTTCTTCAAGTTCGAGGAGGCCGTGAGGACCATCACGGGCTTCAAGCACATCATCCCCACGCACCAGGGGCGCGCCGCGGAGCGCATCCTGTTCTCTCTGACCGTGAAGAAAGGGCTCAGGGTCCCGAACAACACCCACTTCGACACGACCCGGGCGAACATCGAGTACAACGGCGGCGAGGCGGTCAATCTCGTGATCCCCGAGGGCAAGATTCCCTCTCTGGTCCATCCGTTCAAGGGGAACATGGACGTTGGCCGGCTCGCGGAGCTCCTGGAGAGGCACCACGCGAGAGTTCCGCTGGGGATGATCACGATCACGAACAACTCCGGCGGCGGCCAGCCGGTCTCCATGGCGAACATCCGCGAGACCTCCCGGCTCTACAAGAAGTACGGCGTCCCGTTCTTCATCGATGCCTGCCGGTTCGCGGAGAACGCGTACTTCATCAAGCTCCGGGAGCCCGGCTACCAGGACAAGGCGCTGGTCGACATCGCCCGGGAGATGTTCTCCTACGCCGACGGCTGCACCATGAGCGCCAAGAAGGACGGCCTGGTCAACATGGGTGGGTTCCTGGCGCTCAACGACGACAACCTGGCCATGAATGCCCGGAACATGCTGATCCTGACCGAGGGGTTCCCCAGCTACGGCGGCCTGGCGGGCCGGGACCTGGAGGCGCTCGCCGTGGGCCTCGAGGAGGTGCTCCAGGAGGATTACCTGAGGTACCGCATCCGGACGGCGGAGTACATGGGCGAGCGCCTGCTGGCCGCGGGGATCTCGATCATCCGCCCCACGGGCGGCCATGCGGTCTACATCGATGCCAAGGACTTCTACCCCGGCATCCCGGCGGAGCAGCTCCCGGGGCAGGTTTTGGTCTGCGAGCTGTACCAGCGCTGCGGGATCAGAAGCGTGGAGATCGGCACGGTCATGTTCGGCAAGAAGAACCCGAAGACCGGACAGACGGTGCCGGCGCCGATGGAGCTGGTCAGGCTGGCGTTCCCTCGCCGCGTGTCCACCCAGAGCCACTTCGACTACGCCGTGGAGGCGATCATCGACACGTTCCGCGACCGGGACCGCGCCAGGGGGATGAAGATCGTCTGGGAGCCGCCTTTCCTGAGGCACTTCACGGCGCATTTCGCGCCTCTGGACTAGTCCGTCTCCCTACGATCCGTCGCCCTTGAACACCCTGCGGGCGATCTGGTGGTGTTCCGGGAACAGCCACCCTCCGGAGTGTCGCAGCAGCCTCTGGATGAGCGGTTTTCTGAACAGCAGGGCGAACCGCAGCGGCTCCAGGGTCGCGCCCATCCGGCCCTTGGCGTCCGGGGAGGTCTGCCCCCAGTGGACCCTCGAGACCCGCCTGGCCGCCGCCAGCTCCACGATCGCCCTGAGCAGGTTGAAGTAGAGGTCGGTCTCCCGCATCACCGCGTAGTCCATCCCGACGTAGAGGAACACCAGCACGGACGGCGCATCCACGTAGCACAGCGCCCCGCCCACGGTGCGACCCGCCATGGAGGCGCGGATGAACCGGACCCGGGGGTCCTCGGCCAGAAGCTCGAAGAACCGGACCGACAGGGTCTCCAGCCTGGTGCTCGAGCGTGCGAGGACCTGCTGGTAGAGCCGGGCGAACGCCGCCATGTGCGGCCCCGGATCCAGGTCGAGCTCGATCTCGACGCCGCTCGCCGCGGCGCGGGAGACGTTCTGGGCGAGCTGCCTGCGGTACGGCGCCCGGAGGCGCTGCAGGTAGTCTTCCAGGGAGGTCCACCGGACGGTCTGCACGGAGACCGGGACCGACGGAAACCATGCGAAGCCGGTCTGCTCGAAGGCCGGCTGCCACACCTTCAGGGCGGCCCGGTCGAACTCCTTCCAGACACAGGCCATCCGCTGCTCCCGCTCCATCAGGTCGGCGGAGAATGCGATCAGCGCACGGCGCACGGCGGTCCCGACATCGACGGAGAGGCCGGGAACCACCACCGACTCGTTGTCGGCCAGGCTGGCGGGAATGCCGCACATCAACAGGTCCAGCTCCAGGAACGACGGCCAGAGGCGCCGCACGGCCCCGGCCAGCCGCTGGATCGACGACGGGGCGATGCAGTCCATGGCCAGGCGCAGCCGGCTGACCGCCGAGGCGGCCAGCGGCGCTCCGGACCGGTCCCGTGCCACCAGGAGCGATGTGCTGATCCCGTGGAGCTCTCCGTCCATGAAAGCGCGGAGAAAGAACCGCTTGATTCCCACCCGCTCCGGCGGGCTCAGGTCGTCAGCGAGCTCCCGGGGGATCTCCCGCTCCTCGGCGACCGTCAGCTCCATGTCGGGTCCAGTCGACTCACCGCCATCGCCGGAGCGAGAGCAGCATGGCCGGGTGCATGAACACGTCGAGCGCCACGGCGACGAGGCAGGCGAGACACATGAACACACCGCTGAGGATGATCGGGATCCCCTCGGCCGGCAGACACGCCAGGAAGCCCACGGCCACGAGGACGCTCGAGATCGTCATGGAGCAGCCGACCTCGCGGAAACCCTCCCGGAGAGAGTCTTCCATGCCCAGTCCCCGGTCCAGGTTCGCTCTGACGTGGAACAGGTAGTGGATCGTGTCGTTCACGGAGTTCCCGATGGCCAGCGAGTCGATGATGCAGAACCCCTCGTACAGATCGTAGCCCAGCGCCCGGGCCGCCGAGAACATCACGAAGATCGGCATGACGTTCGGGATCATGGCGACGAGCGACACCGGGACGCTCCGGGTGATCCAGACGAAGACCACGAGGATGAACGCCACCGACATGACCACGTTCGAGACGAAGGTGGCGGACACGTAGCCCATCACCTCTCCCCAGTAGGCGGTGCGACCGGCCGTGGCCAGCTTCGAGCGGTCGAGCAGCGTCGTGGTGGCGCTCTGCCCGGCCGCCACCACCTGGCGGCCCAGGCGCAGCAGCCCGTCCGAGTCTGCC
>JACQZM010000002.1 GCA_016213885.1 Candidatus Rifleibacteriota bacterium
CGGCCCCTCCCGGGAGCGGCGCGCAGGGTATCTCTACGCTGCAAATCGAAGGAGCCGTTTCGGCAAGACCATGACAGCAGCAAGTCACCCCCGGCACTTGGCCACGCCAGCACGACTCAGGATTTGGAGCGATGGTCCTGGCGCTGCGGTCCGATCGTTGAATTCCCGTTCCAACCGTGGTATAGATGACGTTTTCGGGATAGATCGACAGGTCGGAGAGTCCATGCCGGAACGCGCCCCCCGGAGAACGCTGCCACCCCGTCGCCAGCCTCCTCCTCCTCCGGCGCCGCAGATCGGCTTGCTCGAGAAGGTCGTGGTCGTGAGCCTCCTGGGGCTTGGCCTGGTCGTTCTCTGGCTGCTCATCAGCCGGCAGTTCTTCAAGCGCCCCGTGGAGCCGCCGACCCGTCATCCCACGGCCACCCCCACCGTGGTCGCCCCTCCGACGCGGATCGCCACCCCGTCGCCGTCGGCGCAGCCCACCCCCTCCACGTCGCCGGTGCCGGACCTGGCCACGATCCGGGCCCACTTCAGAGAGGATCTGCCGTTCATCGCGGTCCAGGACGTGGCCCGGGTCCTGGAGGCGGACACGGAGGCGATCGCCAAGGACCAGTCGCTGGTGGAGCTCGAGCAGAACATGGAACGGATCGACCGGAAGATCCTCTACCACGCCCTGGACGAGTACCACCGGAAGGCCACCACTCCCCGGCAGAAACAGGTGGACCGCTACTTCCAGTCGCTGGTGGCCTCCAAGAGCTTCCTGTTCGAGCGCTACAACCTCCGGAAGTCCCTGGAGCAGTTCGAGCAGCTCGCGTCGGACCGGCAGTCGCCGCTGGCGGAGCTCGCGATCAACAAGAAGGGGATGCTCCTGGTGAGCCAGAACCCGGCCGACGCCATCTCCGCGTTCTCGCGCCAGATCAGGGAGTTCCCCGGCTGCCCGCTGAACGGGTTCGCCTCGCTCATGATAGGTACCTGCTACCGCGCGCTGGAGCAGGACAGCCGGGCGTTGTCGCAGTACAAGGAGACCCTGGAGAAGTACAAGACCGCCTACGGAGAAGGCGGCCTTCCGCTGGAGCCGTTCGTCCGCCACGCCCTGGCCGACACCATGATCAAAATGGGCGATCGCGACGGCGCCAGGGCCGAGCTGGGCCTCATCGTGGCCAACTTCAGAGGAGACGCTCCAGAGCCTCCCGGCCCCGGGAAAGGGCTAGCCTCCGGTCGGCCTGCACTCCGACCGGCCACGGCAGCCTACCGATTGTCCGTCCCGTTTCCGATAGTGAGAGTGGACACCGCGGGGGTCCCTCTCTTGAGTCGTTTCATCTGGATCTTGATCACCGTCGCCCTGGCCTTCATCGGTTGCGGCTCCCAGGAGTTCGGCCCACCGGTCTTCGGGCCCACCCTCCTCGAAGAGACCACGACCCTGGAGGGGCAGGTGGTGGTCAATTACCGGGTCGAGACGGTGGAGAAGTTCGGCACCACGGAGTTCACGTTCAACGGATCGGTGCAGAACCTGGGGGCCGACGTCAGGAACGCCCGGTTCGAGGTGCTGTCCACGAAGAACAACCCGGACCCCAACGGCATCAGGGCCCAGAAGGTGATCGCCAGCCAGCCGTTCGGCGATCTGCTGGCCGGCCAGCGCAGCGTCGTCGCCCTCACCGGCATCGTCCCCAACGTGGACAACGTCACCGTGAAAGGCCGGTTCGCCCGGGACTGAGCCCGGTCACGCCAGCGCTGTCGGGCCGTCACGGGCCACCTTCCCTGACCTCGAGGGTCTGCCCGTTCTTCAGCCGGATCGTGCGCCAGCCGTCGGAGCTCCCCACCGGCTCCGGCCCGGCGTCCGTGACAGGAGGGCCCGGGCGGCGCGCGCCGTGGCGCGAGGCGGACGCCCCGGGGGCCGGCTCGAACACCGGAGGCGTCACGCCGCGGAAGAATCCGTACGAGAGGATCATCCGCTGGTTCACCTGGCTGGTGGAGTATCTGGCGAGGTTCTTCTGGTTGTGCGCGGCCCTGCTGTCGGGCTCCGGATGCGTCGACAGGAAGCTGAACAGCTCCTTGTCCCCCTTCCGGGCCAGCTTCTTCATCACGTTCACCACGGCCCGGGGACAGTACCCGGCCCGGGCCATGTAGCGCATGCCGTGGTCGTCGGCCTCCGACTCCTGCTTGCGGGAGTAGTGGAGCATGCCGAGGTTGCCGGCCAGTCTCCCCAGATCGGAGACCTCCGGGTTGTTCGTCACGGCGCCCAGCACTCCCACGGCCACGCTGGTGATGACGCCCCGTTTGGCGGTGCTCTGGATGTGCTTCCGGCTCACGTGGGCGATCTCGTGGGCCAGCACGGCGGCCAGCTCGTCGTCCCACTCGACCATCCTGAGGATGCCGCGGGTCACCGCCACCTCGCCCTTGGCGGTGGCGAAGGCGTTCACCTCGTTCGAATCGATCATGAGGACCTTGAGCCGGGCCACGTCCAGCCCGGCCCACGGCGCGATCCGCATGACGATCGACCGGACCCACACCAGCGCCTCGGGGTTGTCGTACAGCCGGGTCGCGCCACCGGCCAGCGTCGGCGCCAGCAGGGTGATCAACAGACAGACCCGGACGATCCGCATGCCCCACCTCCCAAGACCCGGCGCCTCGCCGGGTCCGAGTCGCGCCCCCGAGCGCGACCTCAATCCGGATCCCTTCCTCTTTTTTCTCTCTCCCGAGCGCGACCTCGATCCGGATCCCCTCCACTTCCTCGGTGACTCTGCAGCCAGGCCGAGGCCTGATCACAGGCCCGACTCCGCGAAACAGGCGGGGGATCCTGGCTCCCGGGATGCGTTGACGATCCCTCCGGGATCGCCAGCTCAGAGCGAGTTCATGAACTCCACGAGATCCCTGCGATGCTCCGGATCGGTGACGACGAACGGGTGGGCCGGCGCCGGCGTGAACGGCTTCACGTGGAGCGGGCTGCCCGGCACCAGCCTGGCCGGGTTCATCAGGTCGTCCAGCGTCGCGCAGGTCTGGTCGTGGAGGTACGGCGCCGTGGCGTAGATGCTGGTCAGCGGCGCCGTGCGGATCCCGCCGGTCTCCTTCATCCGGGCGGTGGGGGGCGAGTTGGAGCCCATGGCGTCGAACGGGAACACCCGCTGGTTCGTGTACATTCCCAGCATGGGGGTGTGACAGGCGTTGCACCTGTACGAGTCGAACAGCGCCTCGCCCCGCTTGGCCCGCGCCCTGTCGACCTTGGGGTTCTTCACCGGCTTGAGCGTGGTGAGATAGGTGCACAGGGCGAGGGAGACCTTCAGCGGCGCCATGTACGGGGATCCCTGCATCAGCCAGGCGTTGGAGTGCCTCTGGTACTCCGGCATGGCCATGCCTCCGGACGACCAGAACCTGAGGCCGTGCATGCCCCGGGCGAGCATGATCGCCGTGGGGTTCTCCACCCCGTCAGGGAAGTACCGGAAGCTCAGGTCGGCGGTCCCGGCGGGCCACCGGTTCGCCTGGGCGCGGACGTCCGGCTCCAGGTTGTCGGCCAGGGCGATCAGCTTGCCGAACTGCAGCGTGCTGCTGGGCAAGCCGGCCTCGATCTTCCCGGTGGCCGGGTCGCGACCGGTGTGGCAATAGGCGCATGAGTAGCCCACCCGGATCTCGCCGTCGAGCCCTCTCTTGACCCTGACGCCCACGACGACCGTGGGCTTGGAGAACCGCTCGGCCTCGCCCTCGTCGACCTCCGCCGCCCCGTCCTTGCGCGGGAGGAACCCGTACTTCTGGAACTTGTACGGATCGAGCCCGATCTTGGCCCTGGGGATCCTGAGCAGCGACGACGCCTCCTCGTTCTGCTGCGTCCAGCCGAAGAAGAGCGCCTTGCCCAGCTTGATCCGCTCCTCCTGGCCCAGCACCGTGAACGGGATGCCGTTGGACGGCCTGGGGTTCTTCGCGACCAGACGGAAGAAGCCCTTGGGCGCCATCTCGGTCCTGAGGTAGTCCCAGCGGATCACGGTCACGTCGCCGGTGGTGCAGTGCTCCGGCACGACGAACTGGATCTTCGTGTCGGTCCACTCGAGCATCTCCACCTGCGGGATCGCCTCCGTGAGGTTCAGCATCACCGCGGAGAACCCCTGCTTGTCCCCGAACCCGGTACCGGTCACCGTCACGACCGTGTTGGGAGGCCCTTCCCGGGGTTGCACGTCCGTGACCACCGGGTCCCTGTCGCTGGAGGGAACCAGCTCGTTGCCGTAGACCGCGAGGATGCTGTCCCCCATCTTGGTCACGTCGGCCGGTATGGGAACGGCCTTCATCTGGGAGGGAGGCGGGGGCCTGAGGATCCGCTTGGCGACGAAGTACCCGCAGACCAGGAAGAGACCGAGAAAGATGGCCATCATGGCGGCCAGGCGTGGACGGGTCTTGATGATACGCACCCGTTGCCTCCTTTGCGAAATCGGGGCGAACGGTCGAGCGTCCGATCCCGGGCCGCTCGAGCCGTCCGGAGAAACCGGGAATGGAGGCACGATATTAGCACAGGACATCTCGCAGAGCCAAGGGGGCTGATCCGGCGATCCGGCGTCTGGCCGACTCCGAGTCGGGCTCCCGGGCGCGAATCCAGATCAGGATCCGCTCCGCATTCCCCGATACCGTCGGCCCCGGACCGACGCCCTGTCCCGGGCCAGACTCCGCGACACCGGCGGGAGCCACTGTGCTCCGGATTGCCCATAGACCGGTGTTCGGGTACGCTCTAGCTGGCCGGGGACGGCTCGCCCCGGAGCGAGCCGCCGGGGCTGGAATGGTGACTCGCCGCGAGCCGCGGAATGCTGGCGGCGGCTCCGTGGAGTGACGAGGGCGCGGCATGACAGACGAGACGGACGATCTCGGACCTCCTGTCCGGCCCGCCGGCCACGGCTCTTCGGCGGGCACCGTGGCGCTCGGGCTGGGCGTCCTCAGCCAGGCCACTGCGCTCCTGCTGATCCGGGAGCTCCTCACGATCAGCCAGTCCGGAGAGCTGGTGGTGGGCGCCTCGCTGGCCGTGTGGCTCGTGGGGTGGGGGGCCGGCTGTCTGCTGGTCGGGCGAGCCGGGCTTCCCGTGGATCCCCGCACCGGCTGGTGGGGCCTCGGGATGCTGTGGCTCGTGGCCTGGGGCGCCATCCTGGGCATGGCCAACGCGCGGGAGCTGTTCTCCCTGCCGCCCCACTCGCCGCTGGCGCCGGCCCCGGCGCTCGGAGTGGCCACGTTGATCCTGACCGTGCCGGCGCTGCTCGCCGGCGGTCTCTTCGGCCTTCTCACCCGGGGCACCGACGCGGCGTCGGCCCGGCTCATCTACGCGCTGGAGAGCCTGGGAAGCCTGGGCGTCGGGGTGTTCCTGTCGACGCCGCTCTGGGAACGGCCCGGGATCGCCGGCACCTTCGCGGGGCTCGCTCTGGCCGTGGTGACGCTGCGATGGCCGATCGCCCGGGCCGGCGCTGCGGGAGCGCGAGACGATCCGCGGGGCCGGGGGCTCGTGGCCATGGTGGCGCTGGCCGCCCTGCTGGGCGTCGTGGTCTGGCAGACCGCGGCACTCCTCCAGCGCCCCTGGGCCCGCACGCAGCCGCAGTCCAGGCTGGTGGAACAGCGGGAGCTGAGGCAGGGGCCTGCCGCGGCGCTGGAGCTGGCCGGCCAGACCACGATCTTCCTGGGCGGCCACCCGATGAACAGCTGGCCGGCCCGACAGGAGCGGGAAGCGCCGGTGGCGCTGGCCATGCTGCAGCACCCGCGACCCGGCAAGGTCCTCCTGTGGGGCGGCCGCGCCCCGCTCTTCGCCGCTCCGGCCAGGACGCTCTCGGCCGGGCAGGTGATCGTGCTCGTGGAGGACCCGGCGCTCCTGGCGTTCGAGCGGGCCCACCTGGGCGGCCTGGCCAAGGAGCTGGACGATCCGGCGATCCGGGTGGTCGAGTCCGAGCTCAGGGCGTTCCTGGCGGCCTCTGCCGACACGTTCGACGTGATGATCCTGGACAGCCCTGACCCGTCCACGGCGCTGGCGAACCGGATCTTCACCGTCGAGGGGCTACGGCTGGCCCGGCACGCCCTGGCCGAGGGCGGCGTGCTGGCCATGCCGCTCGGGTCGTCCTCGTCGGCCGGGACGCTGGGCCCGGCGTTCAAGGAGCGCAACCTCGCGCTCATGAGCACGTTCAAGTCGGTCTTCGGCGAGGTGCGCGCCATCCCCGGCGAGCAGGAGATGTGGTTCGCCAGGAAGCCCGGCAAGCCCGGAGCCGGAGCGCCGGCGCTCACCCTCTCGGCCGGCGAGCTGGCCGCTCGCCTGAGGGCCCGGCCGGGGCTCGCGTACCTGGGCGCCGACCAGATCGGGGAGTGCGTGCCCGCGTTCCCGGGCCGGCGGCTGGAGGCGATCTACGCCAAGGCGGTACCGGCCCCGGTCAACACGGACGACCGGCCCGCGGGCTACGTCCTCACGAACAGGGCCGAGGCCCAGACCTCGGAGAGCGGGGTGCGATGGGGCCAGATCGGCCAGGGAGTGCTGGCCGTGGAGCTTGCCGGGGTGGTCGTCCTCCTGGCGGTCGGCCTGGCGCGGATGGCTCCGCCGGCGCGGCGGCCCATCGTGGCGCTGGGGTTGATGGCGTGCGTCGCCATGGTGGTGCAGGTGCTGCTCTTTCTGATCTTCCAGACGCTGTTCGGGTCGCTCTACCGGGAGATAGGCCTCATCATGGGCCTGACCCTGGCCGGGGTGTCCATCGGATCGAGCCGCCTGTTCGAGCGGCTGCCGATCGTCTCCCGGATCCGGTCGCTCAGAGCGCTGGCCGCGGTGGCGGCGGTCTCCGCGGCCGCGGTGGCGGCGGTACCCCACCTGACCGCCCTGGGCGTCGGGTCGACGGTGCTGTACGTCGTCGTTCTCGGGCTCACGACCTGGTTCGGTCTGCTGGGCGGTCATGCGTGGGCCCGGGCGCTGGAGGAGTCGCCCCCGTCGGCGACGCTGGCGCCCACGGCCTACGCCGGGGACATGGTGGGCGCCGCGACCGGCGCCCTGGCGACCGCCGGGTGGCTGGCGCCGCTTCTCGGCGTCTCGACCACCGCCCTGGCGGCCGCGGGGCTGGCTCTCGCGGCGGCGGTGGTGGCGCCTCGGATCACCGGGTCAGCGGCCTGACGAACCGTCCCGAGCGATCCACGTAGCCGATCGCCCCGGCCCTGGATACCCGGGCCAGGCCGCCAGCGAAGTCGTCGGCCTGATCGAACTGCGGCTTGATCACGAAAGTCCCCTTGAGGTCGATGTACCCCCACCCCTCCTTGACCTTGGCCGCTGCAAGCCCCTCGACGAAGTGAGCCGCATCCTCGAACCGCGGCTTGATCACCACCACACCGTCCCGGTTCACGAATCCCCACGGGTCGTAGGCGCTCTTGAACGCGCACATCCCCTCTGAAAACGGCCTGATCTCGCCGTACTGGACCGGGACGATGGCGCCGCCGGAGATGTCGACGAACCCCCACAGCCGCTTGTGGCACACCCCGGCCACACCGTCGGAGAACTCGCCCAGGGTGGTGGTGAACTCGCCCAGCACCGTGTGGTAGAACGGCTTGACCGCCCACTCCCCCTTCCTGTCGATGAAGCCCCGCGGTCGCAGTATCCCCAGGTGACCGAATCGTTCGCCGCCGCCAGCCCTTCGGAGAAGTCCCGGCTGTCGAGCACGTCGATCGCCTCGAGGTCGTCGAACCGGGGCTGGATGACCAGCTTGCCTGTGGCGTCCACGTACCCCCACTTCGAGTCCTGGCAGACCGCCGCCATCCCGTCGGACATGGCCCGGGTCTTGTCGAACCGCGGCGCCACCACGATCTTGCCCTGCCGGTCCATGAGCCCCCAGCGCCCCTTCGAGAGGATCGGGTAGAGCCGGTCGATCGGACCGGCCGGTTCGGGGCTTGCGGCGAACGCCGCGACGCCACCTGCGACGACGAGCACGAGCGCTGCTGCGATGGTGTTTCCCAAGGGCGAACCTCCCCTCGAATCAACCATGGGCGAGGCATCCGGGAATCGTCGGGATGCCGGAACGATCAGCTCACTTCGGCTCCAGGAGCTTCACCGAACCGAGGACCGACTCGAACACCGGCTGGTACCTGGCGAACGCCGCCGCGGGAGCCGAGAACGTGAGACAGATGTAGTACTGCTTGAAGTGGGCCTTCCACTCCATCCGGCGGGTCGCCGGGTCCTTCGGGATCTCCACGATCAGGACGCCCTCGATGCCGTTCACGACCTTCATCTCGCACGAGGCGAGGCCGCCCTTCTTCACCTTGTCCCGCCCCTGGTCCAGCGCCGACTCGTTCAGGATGTGGAGCGTCTTGTCCGGAAGCTCCATCGGCAGCACCTCGATGGTGAAGCCGCCCTTCTGGCCGCTCTTGTCGGCGTACGACCTGCCCTCGTCCTCCTCGACCCAGCCGGCCGGGGGGGCCAGCTCCAGCTTCGCCTTGTGCGCCTCGAACGTCACGACGTTGCCCGGGGCGATCGAGGCCGCCGGGGCGGCCGAAGTGGTGGCCGAGGCCGCGGGTGGCGCCACGGCCGACGGCGCGGTCGCCTGAGAGGCCGACGAGACGAACACCCAGATCAAGGCGATCACCAGCGGTTTCACGGCCACACTCCTTCCGTCGGTGCGAGGTCTGACTCTCCGGTCGGTGGTCGGGGGACGGAAAGAGTCACGCCCAGACGCCGGGGATCTTCTCCTGGCAGCCCGGGCACGCCCCGTCCTTGATCTTGACCTCCCGGACCGCGAAGGCCGCCCGCGACACGATCTCCATCTTGCACCTGGGACAGTACGTGTTGGACGCCGGGTGGATCCCCACGTTGGCCAGGTAGACGAACCGGAGACCCTCGGCCATGGCGATCTCGCGGCACTTCTCCAGCACCGCTATCGGGGTGGGAGAGAGCATCTTCAGCTTGTACTGCGGGAAGAACCGGGACAGGTGGAGCGGCGTGTCCGGGCCCAGCTCCCTGGCGATCCAGGCGGTCATCGCCTTCATCTCGTCGAGGTTGTCGTTGTAGCCGGGGACGACCAGGTTCACCAGCTCGAGCCACACCTTGGTCTCCCGGGCCGCCTTGATCGCCGTGAGCACCGGCTTCAACGACTGGCCGCACACCTTCCTGTAGAACGTCTCGGTGAACCCCTTGAGCGCCAGCGTGGCCGCGTCCACGGAGTTCATGAGCTCCTTGAACGGCTCCGGGTTGGCGAAGGCGGCGCTCGCCACCTGCAGCCGGTACCCCTGCGCCCTGGCCAGCTTGCTCACCTCGAGGCAGTACTCCTGGAACATGATCGGCTCGGTGTAGGTGAACATGATGCTCTGACAGTCGCCGGCCTTGACCTCCGGGAGCACCATCTCCGGCTTGAGGTCGATGTTCTCCGTCTCGATCGCCATCTTCTGCGACTGCTCCCAGTTCTGGCAGTAGAGGCAGCGGAAGTTGCAGCCGGAGGTGCCCATGGCGAACGCCTTGGTGCCGGGCAGGTAGTGGTACAGCGGCCCCTTCTCGATCGGGTCGATGCCGACCACGGAGGGGTTGCCGAACGCCATGTTGTAGCACTTGCCGCCGCGGTTCAGGCGGGCCCTGCAGAAGCACACCTCGCCGTCCGCCAGGATGCAGTTCATCGGACAGACGAAGCACTGGATCTTCTTGCCGTCGAGCGGCTTCGACCACGTCACCGGAACGACCGGGACATCCGGCTCCTGGGCCATGAGGCGGGCCAGCTGCGGCGCCACCCCGAGAGAGATCAGCCAGCTGGCGGCCTGCCGGCAGAACTCCCGGCGATCGAACTGGTGCCTCATCTCAAACGTGCCTCCTCGATCGGCTCGCTCTCCTCCTGGGGATGCTGGTGGGCCGGTCAGCCCCGGTCCGGCCTCGAGATCTCACTTGAGCGTCCCGACGGCACACCGGCCCTTGGTGCAGCTCTCCGCCACCGGTCCGGGTCCTTTCAGGAGATTCGACGAGCCGGTCTGGGCGGTCTGCGCCTGGAGCTTCTTGATCCGGTCGGCCACCACCGGCAGCAGGCGCACGTCCAGCAGGATCCTGCCCACCTTTCCGAGCCCACCCACAACGTCCAGGTCGTTCTCCACTCTCAGATTCTTGAGCCTGATATCCTGGATCTGGGGGTCCATCTCCTCGGCCATCTTGCCCACCCTGAGCGCGAACCGCACGTCCGGGAGCTTCCGGGCCTCCTCGACCACGTCGTCGCACCGCTTGACCAGGGCGGGCATCTCCTTGCGGCCCACCAGGCCGAAGTCGCCCTCGACCCCCTGGATGAGCAGTGCCGAGTACTCGTTCTTTCTGGCCTGGAACTCGGCCTCGGGGAGCTTGCGGATCTCTTTCAGAAGCGCCACGTAGGCGAATCCGTTGCCGGCCTGACCGATCCGCTCCGGATCCTGCAGGTTGGGGGCCGGGACCATGCAATCCGCATGGCGGTCGACGAGCGAGCGCTGGGCCGGGGTGAGCACGATCCTGAGCTTCTCCTCCAGCGGCGCGAGCGACCTGAGATACGCGTTCTGGAGAAGCCTGTTGCCGTCGTCCAGCGCCTTGCACCGCTCGTACACGTCCGACGCCAGCGGCGTCCCGTCCCAGACGATCGACCTGAGCCGCTCGAACTCGGGGACGCAGATCGCCTCGTAACGCTTCTGCGCCACCAGGGCGACCTGGCGGGCGTCGTCCGCCTCGGTCAGGATCCGGCGGACCTTGGCGAGCTGGGACAGCGTCATTCCCAGCCCGTTGAGCAGGTTGATCTTGGTGACGAAGCTGCGCAGCTCGGTGATCGAGTCCGATTCGACGAACGGGTTCCCCGTGGGCATGGGCTGGCCCGCGGCCAGACCGGCCCAGGTCGCACCGATCACAGCCATCCCCACAGCACAGGTGCACCTCATCGCCAGACCTCCTTGATCCGGCCTCTCGTTCCCGGGGCCCCGAGGGCCTCATGGTGCGACCGGAACCCGTTCTCCAGTATACCCCGGATCTATAGACGACCGCGATCGCCGACAGGGTACACATCCATATGTGGCGAGGCGGATCGGTCACGGCGACCGGCGTGCCATGACAGTGTTGAAGCTTTACGCCCGACAAGGTATCCTGTGGGCCGCTCGCCGGGACGGTTCTGCCGATGGAAGAAGGGGCCGGGTGACCAAGCTCGAAGAGGCGATCCAGCTCGCCGTATCCGCCCACAAGGGGCAGAAGGACAAGGTGGGCGCTCCGTACATCCTCCATCCGCTGCGACTGATGTGTCGCGTGGAGGGAGAAGACGAGCAGATCGCCGCGGTCCTCCACGACGTGCTGGAGGACACGCCCGTGAGAATGGAAGATCTCGAGAAGGCGGGGTTCCCGGCGGCGGCTCTCGAGGCGCTGGAGCGCCTGACCCGGCGGCAGTCCGAGTCGTACGAGCAGTTCATCGACCGGGTCATGGGAAACCCGGTGGCGATCCGGGTCAAGATGGCCGACCTCGAGGACAACCTGAACGTCCAGCGTCTGCCGGAGGTCCGGGAGAGGGACCGGGAGCGCCTCAACCGTTACCTGGTGGCTCTGGGGCGGCTGAAAGAGGCGATCCGCCGGGGCCGGTGAGGAGCCGATCGAGCAGGGTGTCCCGTGGCCCGATCGCCTCGTCGAGGCCCTGGAGAACGGGGTTCGTGGGGCTTCCTCCGGAGGGCCAGGCGCCCCCCGGGCGGCGCCGCAGCGACCGGACCCCCGCGGCTCGACCACGTCCGCACGCCGTCCGCTGACGGGACCGGTCTCTGACCGAGGAGACGACGAATGACCGAAACGGGAAACGACCCGATCTGGGAAGAGCTACGCCGGGAGGCACGGCTGGAGGCTGACCGGGAGCCGCTCCTGGCCAGCTTCATGCACGGCGCGATCATCCACCACGCCACCCTGGAGCACGCCCTGGCGGGCCATCTGGCCTGCAAGCTCGGCTCCGCGGGGCCGCTGCAACCGACGCTTCTGATGGACCTGTTCCGGGAGGTGTTCGAGAGCGATCCGACGATCCGGGAGGCGATCCGCGCCGATCTCAAGGCGGTCAAGGAGAGGGACCCGGCGTGCCGCGGCTACTCGATCCCGTTCCTCTATTTCAAGGGGTTCCAGGCGCTGCAGTCGTACCGGGTGTCGAACTGGCTCTGGCAGGTGGGGAGAGTGGCGCTGGCGCTGGCGCTCCAGGGGCGGATCTCCGAGGTGTTCGCCGTGGACATCCACCCCGCGGCCCGGATCGGCAAGGGGATCCTCCTCGATCATGCCACCAGCATCGTCATCGGTGAGACCGCCGTGGTCAAGGACAACGTCTCCATGCTCCACGAGGTCACCCTGGGCGGAACGGGCAAGGAGACCGGCGACCGGCACCCCAAGGTCGGCGAGGGCGTGCTCATCGGCGCCGGCGCCAAGATCCTGGGCAACATCAGGATCGGGGACGGGTCCAAGATCGGGGCGGGCTCCGTGGTCGTGGACGACATCCCACCGCACTCCACGGCGGTCGGGGTGCCTGCCCGGGTCGTGGGGCGCTCGGCGGTGGATCAGCCCGCCCTGGAGATGGATCAGAGGATCCAGGCACCGGGTATGGACAGGTGAACCGACCGCGGGGCCAGGTGGCGATCACGATCGACCGGGCGCCGCCTCGCCTCGTGACATCACTCTCGTGACATCTATAGTGGAAGGAATCCGGTTGGAGTCGCGCTCGGGGCGCGAAGCGGATCCGGCGAGGCGCCGGATCATCGAAAGGGGACCAGGTCAATGACAGCATCGGACAAGAAGAACGTGATCATCATGGGCGCCGCGGGGCGGGACTTCCACGATTTCAACGTGTTCTGGCGCCATCAGAAGCATTACCGGGTCGTGGCGTTCACCGCGGCCCAGATCCCGGACATCGAGGGTCGAGTCTACCCGAAGGAGCTCGCCGGACCGGATTACCCCAACGGCGTGCCGATCGAGGCCGAGGGCCGGATCGTGGAGTTGATCAAGCAGCACGACGTGAAAGAGGTGGCGCTGGCCTACTCGGACCTGAGCCACATGGACGTGATGCACAAGGCGGCCATCGTCAACGCCGCCGGCGCCGACTTCCGGCTCATGGGCTGGGCTCAGACCATGCTCACCTCCAAGAAGCCCGTGATCGCCATCTGCGCCGTCCGCACCGGGTGCGGCAAGAGCCAGACCACCCGGAAGGTGTGCGAGTACCTGAAGAAGCTGGGCAAGCGGGTGGCGGTGGTGCGTCATCCCATGCCGTACGGCGACCTCATGCAGCAGGTCTGCCAGCGGTTCGCGAGCCTCCAGGACATGGACCTGCACAAGTGCACCATCGAGGAGCGGGAAGAGTACGAACCGCACATCGTGGCCGGCAACATCCTGTTCGCCGGCGTGGACTACGGGCGGATCCTCCAGCAGGCCGAGGCGGAGGCGGACGTGATCGTCTGGGACGGCGGCAACAACGACCTGCCGTTCTACAAGCCGTCGCTCTTCATCTGCGTCACGGACCCGCACCGGGCCGGGCACGAGCTGGCGTACTACCCCGGCGAGACCAACCTCAGGATGGCTGACCTGGTGGTCATCAACAAGGTGGACACGGCGGCGTTCGACGCGGTGAGCAAGGTGGAAGCCAACATCAAGGCGGTCAACCCCGACGCGGTGATCCTGAAGGCGGAGTCGCCGGTGACCGTCGCGGATCCGGCCGCGATCAAGGGCAAGACCGTGCTGGTCGTGGAGGACGGTCCCACCCTGACCCATGGCGAGATGCGCTACGGAGCGGGCCATGTGGCCGCCAAGGCCGCGGGGGCCCGGGAGATCGTGGACCCTCGGCCGTTCGCCGTCGGGTCGATCAAGAAGACCTTCGAGAAGTACACCCATCTGAAGGACGTCCTGCCGGCCATGGGCTACGGGAAGAAGCAGATGGAAGAGCTGGGCGAGACGATCAACGCCACGCCATGCGAGGTCGTCCTCATCGGCACGCCCATCGACCTGGGGCGTCTTCTGAAGATCAACAAGCCGGCGGTGCGCGTCACCTACGACCTGCGAGAGAAGGAGCCGGTTCTGGCCACGATGATCGAGAAGGCGATCTAGCCGGTCCGTTCGGCGGGAGGGGAGAGATGACCAAACGAGAGGGTTCGGGTCGGACAGAGAGCGGCCGGCTCATCCAGCTGGCCGAGAGCTACGGCGCCCACAACTACCACCCGCTGCCGGTGGTCGTCTCGAGCGCCCAGGGCGTGTGGGTCACCGATGCCGACGGCAAGCGGTACATGGACATGCTCAGCGCCTACTCGGCGCTCAACCAGGGCCACGGACACCCCAGGATCGTCGAGGCGCTGGTGGAGCAGGCCCGGAAGGTGACGCTCACGTCCCGGGCGTTCCACAACGACCAGATCGGACCGTTTCTGAAAGAGGTCTGCGAGCTCTCGGGCTTCGACATGGGGCTGCCCATGAACAGCGGAGCCGAGGCGGTGGAGACCGCGATCAAGACGGTCCGGAAGTGGGGCTGCCTCGTGAAGAAGCTACCCCAGGACGCCGCCGAGATCGTCGTCTGCTCGAACAACTTCCACGGGCGCACCACGACGGTGGTGAGCTTCTCCACCGACGAGCAGTATCGCCGGGACTTCGGGCCGCTCACTCCGGGGTTCGTCACGGTGGGGTACGGCGACGCCGACGCGCTGGAGCGAGCCATCACCGGGAGCACCGTGGCGTTCCTGGTGGAGCCGATCCAGGCCGAGGCGGGGATCCTGATGCCCCCTCGGGGCTACTTCAAGCGGGTCCGGGAGCTCTGCGACAGGCACGGTGTCCTGCTGGTGCTCGACGAGATCCAGACCGGTCTGGGACGGACCGGCCGGATGTTCGCGTTCGAGCACGAGGGGATCCGGCCCGACGTGCTGATCCTGGGCAAGGCGCTGGGCGGCGGGGTCGTGCCGATCTCGGTGGTGCTGGCGTCCAGGGAGATCATGGGGCTCTTCAAGCCCGGTGACCACGGCAGCACCTTCGGCGGCAACCCGCTGGCCTGCGCGGTGGCGCGCGCCGCGATGAGGGTGCTCGTCGACGAGAACCTGGCCCGGAAGGCCGACGAGTCGGGGCGCTACCTGATGGACAAGCTCGGGTCGCTCGGGAGCCCCAGGATCCAGGAGGTCCGCGGCAGGGGCCTGCTGGTCGGGATCGAGCTCAAGCGCTCCCTGGGCGGCGCGCGGCCGTTCTGCGAGAGGCTCATGGCCGACGGGCTCCTCTGCAAGGAGACCCACGAGCACGTCATCCGTCTGGCGCCACCGTTGACGATCCAGAGGAGCGAGCTCGACTGGGCGCTGGAGCGGCTGGCCAAAGTGCTCTAGAAAGTGCTCTAGACCCAATACCCATGAAATACCGGGAAAGACCGCCAGATTGCGGGGACCAGGGAGCGAAGCGACCGGTCGAGGCCGGCTCCGCTGGCCTCGAGGTGGGGGTGTGGGGCGCAGCCCCACGTCCAATGATAGCCTTGCCGGCCCAGGGAGCGAAGCGACCGGTCGAGGCCGGCTCCGCTGGCCTCGAGGTGGGGGTGTGGGGCGCAGCCCCACGTCCAATGATAGCCTTGCCGGCAGCCACCCTCTCGCTAATTCAGGGGGTTTGGCTCTAGACCCTGGGAAAGAAGCCCTCGGCGACCTCTCGCATCCGCTCCGGGCTCTTGATGACGATCCGCTGGCCGGTGGGCTCCTCGATGAGCCCATCTTCCCTGAGCTGTCTGAGGGTCCTCGAGAGGGTCTCGCTGGTCAGGTTGAGGTGGCTCGCGATGTCCTTCTTCTGGCTGGGCAGCTCGATCGTGGTCCGTCCCTCGGAGACCTGGTCCAGAAGCCAGTGGGCCACGCGGCCCGCGGCGTCCCTGAGCACGATGCCCTCCAGGAGCCCCACCAGGTGGCGCACCCAGAACGCCATGCTGCCGAGCACCTGGAGGCACAGCTCGTGGTCCGATCGGAGCGTCGCCCTGAGCGCGCCCGACGGCAGGAGCAGGCAGGTGGTCTTCCGGTTCGCATCGGCGAACGCCGGCGCCGGGAAGTCGCCCAGCACCGCCACCTCGCCGAACGTCATCCCCGGACCGGCCAGGTGCAAGACGTGCTCCTTGCCGCTGGGCCCCAGCTGATAGACCCGGACCAGGCCGGTCGCCACGATGAACAGGCCCGCCGGGTCGTCTCCCTGGCGGAAGATCACCTGCCCCCTGGCGAACGTGCGGGCCTCGGCGAGCGAGGCCAGCCGTTCCCGCCGCTGGGCGTCGAGACGCAAGAAGAAGCCACAGCCGCTGATGATTCTCTCTGCGTTCATCGAGGTCCAACCCCTCCCATCGAAGAAAAAGAAGAAAAGTCGTTCCGGTTGATCTGGATCAAGGCTCGATCGACCCGTTTCGGCGATTATGTAACAAGAAGACGGCGCGCTGCAAACCCCGACGGATGAAACCGTGGCAGCACCCGGACGACGGGGCGCCGGACGACCGACGAAGCGAGGAGAGGTCATGAGCGTGCGTGATATCGTCAGGATCGACCAGGAGAAATGCGACGGCTGCGGCCAGTGCGTCGGAGCCTGCGCCGAGGGAGCGATCCAGATCGTGGACGGCAAGGCGCGACTGGTGAAAGAGATCTACTGCGACGGGCTGGGCGCCTGTCTGGGACGCTGCCCCCGCGATGCGATCTCCATAGAGAAGCGAGAGGCGCCCGAGTTCGACGAGGGAGCGACCCGGGTCTACCTGGCGTCGCTGGGCCGCCGGGACGAGGCGCCTTTGGCCCCGGCCCACGACCACGGCCATCGAGGTTGCCCGGGGATGCAGCTGAGGCACATGCCCCGTCCGGCCCGGACGCCGGCTGCGTCGGCTCTCGACCACGGACCGGCCGGCGACGAGGCCCGGTCTCGTCTCCAGAACTGGCCGGTCCAGTTCACGCTGGTGCCGCCGGGCGCGCCCTGGCTCGCCGGTGCCGACATCCTGCTGGCCGCGGATTGCGTCCCGTTCGCCCTGGCCGGCTTCCACGGCCGGCTCCTCGAAGGGAGGGTGCTCCTGATCGGCTGCCCCAAGCTGGACGACGCCCAGTCCTACGTGGAGAAGCTGGCCCAGATCCTGAGGGTCTCCCGGCCCCGGAGCTTGACTGTGGTGCACATGGAGGTACCCTGTTGCACTGGGCTCTCGCGGATCGCCGACGCGGCGATCCAGATCTCGGGGTCGCAGACGGCCCTGAGAGACCTGACCGTGACGATCGGTGGAGAACTGATAGACGACGAGGAGCCGGCGCTGGCCGCCAACGACTCGTTCTGAAGGAGGAGCAAGAAGATGTACTGCAATCAGTGTGAACAGACCGTCCGTGGCGTGGCGTGCACGACCAGCGGGGTGTGCGGCAAGAACCCTGACGTCCAGTCGCTCCAGGAGACCCTGCTCTACGGGCTCAAGGGCATGTGCGCCTACGCCCACCACGCCCGGAGACTCGGCCAGGTCGACGAGGAGGTGGACGCCTTCGTGGAGGACGCGCTCTTCGCCACGGTCACCAACGTCAATTTCGACGAGGGGGCGCTCCTGGAGATGGTGCTGGAGTGCGGGCGCCTGAACCTGAAGGTCATGCAGATGCTCAACGACGGCCACGTGGCCCGGTTCGGGACGCCGGAGCCGACTCAGGTCCACGAGGGCACCAAGGCGGGCCCCGGCATCCTGGTCACGGGCCACGATCTCGTGGACCTGGAGAACCTCCTCCGGCAGACCGAGGGGACCGGCATCAACGTCTACACCCATGGCGAGATGCTGCCGGCGCTGGCCTATCCGGGGCTCAAGAAGTACAAGCATCTGGTGGGCCACTACGGCGACGCCTGGCAGAAGCAGAAGAAGGAGTTCGCCGACTTCTCCGGTCCGGTCCTGGCCACGACCAACTGCATCCTGATCCCGCTCGACAGCTACCGGGACCGGGTGTTCACCATGAGGCACGTGGCCGTGCCCGGCGGGATCCGGATTCCGGGGAACGACTTCTCGCGGCTGATCAGCAAGGCCAAGGAGTGCCCGCCGCTGAAAGACCACCACGTCCGCACCACCACCGTGGGCTTCCACTACTCCGTGATCCTGGGGCTTGCCGACACGGTGGTGGCGGCGGTCAAGAGCGGCGCGATCAAGCGGTTCTTCGTGATCGGCGGCTGCGACGGTTCGGAGCCGGGCCGGAACTACTTCTCCACCTGGGCCCACAAGGCGCCGCCGGACACGGTGATCCTGACGCTGGGCTGCGGCAAGTACCGGATCAGGGATCACGACTTCGGCACCATCGGCGGCATCCCGCGGCTGCTCGACGTGGGTCAGTGCAACGACGCCATCGGAGCGATCCAGGTGGCGGTGGGGCTGGCCAACGCCTTCAAGTGCGGCGTCAACGACCTGCCGCTGACCCTGGTGATCTCGTGGTTCGAGCAGAAGGCGGTCGCGGTGCTGTTGACGCTGCTCCACCTTGGCGTCAAGGGGATCCGCATCGGCCCCAACCCGCCGGCCTTCATCACGCCGAACGTGTTCAAGATCCTCCAGGACAAGTTCGACCTGAAGCTGACCAGCGCCGACGCCGAGAAGGACATGGCCGCGGTCATGGGCGCCTAGCACCCGGCACCGCGTCGAGCGCCTCTGGACGCAGTGCGTCAGAGATTCGACCGCCGGCGGCAGGAACCCCGCGAGGGAACCGGTCGCCGGCGGTCTCCGTTTCTCGCCGTGGCCGGACGCCCGCCCGGGCCCGGGGCTACGGCTTCTTGCTCCCCGAGGCCGGGGGCTGGGGGTGGGGGGGGGCCGGCTGGGCCGTCGACGGTCCCTGCCGGGACGCCTTGCCGCCGGTGGTGTCCGGGGTCGGACCGGCCGGAGCCGCCGGCCTGGCCGACGCGGGTCGCTCTGACCGGGACCGGCCTGGCCAGAACCGGCTGGCCGGGCTTCGGCGACGCAGTGATCGACGGGCGGCTCGACCCGTCGTAGTCGGACAGGAGGCTGTCCAGGTCTTCCATGTTCTCGCAGCCGCCATCCGGGACCATGCGGGCCAGGTCCCGGAGCAGCTCCTCCTGGGTCCGGGCGGCCCCGGAGTCGTCGTCGGAGAGGCCGTCGGGCAGGTCCTTGGCGTCGACCTCCTGGGAGTCGCCCTTCACCCGGCTGGGCGGCTTGGGCGGGCTGGCGGCCTGACCCCGCTGGGAGGTGATGAACGGCACGCCGCAGAGAAAGCAGTAGCCCGCCCCCTCGGGGTTCACGAACCCGCACGCGGGACACTTGTTCTCCATGGCGAGGGCCGACCTCGGCGCCGGCTGCGGCGCCAGCTGCCCCGTGAAGCTTACACCGACCCTCGCCAGATCAGCAAAGGGGATGATCCAGCGCCTCGCCGGGTCCGGGGTGTGCCCCCGGGCGCGGCTCCAGTCCGGATTCCCTCCTCTTTCTTCTGCTCTGGCCAGCGGCGACGTTCTCGGGTACGATCTCCTGGAAAGACGGGCCGACGATGAAAAGACTGGGCCGGTACGAGATCCAGAAGGAGCTCGGGGCGGGCGGCATGGCCACCGTCCATCTGGCCTACGACACGACGCTGAGGCGCCACGTGGCGCTGAAGATCCTCCCGGTCTGGAGCGCCGACAACCCCAGGCTCGCGGCCCGGTTCCAGCGGGAGGTCCGGATCCTGGCCGGAGTCTCCCACCCCAACATCGTGCCGATCTTCGACGTGGGCGAGGAAGGCGGCCAGGTCTACTACACCATGGAGTACCTCCCCGGCGGCTCCCTCGAGGGCGAGCTGGCCGACGGAGCCCGGCTGCCCTGGAGTCGCGCGATCGTCCTCGCCCGGGAGGTGACCTCGGCCCTCCGGTGCATCCACAGGCTCGAGATCATCCATCGCGACATCAAGCCGCCCAACATCCTTTGCTCCGACGACGGTTCGTACAAGCTCGCCGACTTCGGTCTCGGCAAGTCGCAGGGAGAGGACGACCTCACCCAGGTGGGCGAGCGGATCGGGACCGTGCGGTACCTGCCGCCGGAAGGCCTCGAGGGTCTTCCCATGGACCACACGGCGGACCTGTTCCAGCTCGGGCTGGTCCTCTACGAGGCGGCCACGGGCCAGCGCCCGTACCGGGGCCAGAGCGCCATGGAGATCATCCACAGCTACAACCGCACCACGCCGGTCGCGCCGTCCTCGCTCTGCCCGGAGATCCCGGCGCCGTTCGACACGCTGATCCAGAACCTCCTGGAGATGAAGGTCGAACATCGTTACCCCGGGGTGGAGCCGTTCGCCGAAGATCTGGAGCGCGCCACCACCGGTCTTCCGGTCCAGCGCCGGCGGCCCGTCCCCGCGGCGCAGGCGACCGGGCGGCTCCCGGCCCCGGCCGCTGCCACGGCCAGGGCGGGAAAGGGCGGCAAGACCACGGCGGCGCTGAGAAGGGACACCGCTGCCCTGGAGCGACGGCGCATACCCCCGACGGACCGGGTGCTCTCCGGCCCGCCGTCGTCCCTGGTCACGCTCCGGCGGCTGCCCCCGGCGGTCATCGCCGGGTTGGCGGTGGCGCTCGCGGCGCTTTCAGTGGTGGTGCTCGGCCATCGGTCGCCCGGTCCCGCCGACGCCGGCGTGGTGACCGATCTGACCGTGAAGGTCGGTCACAAGCGCGCCCGGGTGACGTGGTCGTCCACCATGCCCTACAGGGGAGCCGTGGACCATGGCCGCGAGGGCCAGCGGTTCGTCGTCTCGGAGGAAAGACAGGCCACCACGAGCCACTCCGTCGACCTGCTCGACGTGGAGCCCGGCGTCGCCCACACGGTCCTGGTGCGCCCCGCAGACCACCGCGGCCCCGGGGTGAAGGGGACGTTCACACCAGCGCCTCCGGTGATGGAGCTCGCGCTCGCGCGCCTCACGGACCGGTCGGGTGAGATCGGGTTCAAGGCGTCCCGGACGGCCCGCCACACGTTCATCCTCCAGTGGCCGTGGCAGACCGAACGGGTGCCGATCGAGTCGTCGGCCGTCTCGGACCTCCGGCTGGAGTTCTCCGGCATCGGCTCCTCCAGGGACATGAAGGTCACCATCGAGGCGGCGAACGAGCTCGACGAGACGTTCGCCCTGGATGTGAACCAGGAGGTGGAGACTGCCGCGCACAAGCTCCACGAAGCGCTGGGCGCCGAAGATCTCCCCCGGCTGAACCGACGCCTCGTGGACCTGACCAAGCCCGGCGCCTCCGGCCTTGTCCAGGCGCAGAGGCTCCTGGAGGGCCGCCCGTTCCTGCCGGCTCTCGCCCGGGTCGCGTCGATGGGCCTCTATCTCCTGGAGTGTTCGGCGTTCGGGCTGGATGCCAGGCTGACCGCCTACCAGGATCTCAGGGTGGCGGAGAAGATCGACACGTTCTGCCGTCTCATGAAGATCAAGCTGAGCACCGGCATGACGGTGCAGCTTCCGCCGGACTTCAGGCAGAGCGGCGCGGCGACCCTGGCCAGGGATGCGGCCGTGGACCTGCCGCTCTCGAGCGATGACTGGCTGGTGCCCGCCGATTCGGGGCTCGAAGGGCTCGACGATCTCTTCCAGAAGTCGGTGAAGAACAGGAAGACCGTGAAGAACCTGACGCTCACCGTGCCGACCGGGACCTGGACCGATGCGGAGCTTGGCCTGACCGGGCGGTTCCAGCCCACCCACATCGTGGAGGTGGAGTTCAACGGTCGACCGGGTGTGCTGTTCTTCGCCCCCGGGGTCGTCAAGGAGGAGGGGTCGTCCCGGCTGTTCCACCGGCTGCCGTCGGGGCTGCTGCGGGAAGGGGAGAACCGGGTCCGGATCCGGGTGCAGTACATCCCCGGGGTCACGGCCACCCCGCTGGCCGTGACGATCCTCGAGGCGGGCCAGCTGGTGCTGGCCAAGCGGCCGCTGGAGCCGGCGGGCAAGATCGCCGTCACGGCGCTGTCCGATCGCGGCGAGGGGCGTTAGAACCCGCTCTCAGCGCTTGGGAGAGGCGACCGGCCGCCCCCCGAGCTTCAGGTAACGCTCGTGGGCCGTCCGGATCGCCGCGGCGTTGCCGCTCTTCACGGCGCTCATGAGGTCCTGGTAGGCCTTGTTCGTGGCTTCCCGGTCGAAGCTCCTGGCGACCGGGCCGCCGTGGATCCGTCGATGTTGTCTCCGATGGAACCGGCCACGTAGTCGGCGATGATCATGGTCAGCGGCCTCAGCAGGATCTGTCCGCCCGGGACGACCCGTCCGAGGTAGTTCAACCCGAAGTGCATCCCCATGGACGCCAGGAACCCGCCGGAGATCACCCACCGGTCCAGCTGGTAGAACGCCTGCTCGTAGGGCCCCGCGTTCGGAAGGATGAACCCACCGCCGTCCTGGCCGAGTCCGGGGCGGTTGAACGCCGCGTAGTTGTACGCCTCGCCCACCTTGTTGTCGGTGTACTCGCCGATGATCTGGCCGATCTGGTTGCCCACGAACGAGCCCAGCACCATCGCCGTGGGGCCCGGGAACAGGGCGGTGCCCAGGGCCTGGCCGGCCACCGCTCCGATGGCGCCGCCGATGTTGCCGCCGTTCAACACCCACTTGTCGATGAACCCGCGGACCTTCTCGTTGCGGCTCTCCGACACCGGCCCGACAGCGGGCCCGACAGCGGGCTGGGCCGGACACGGCGAGGCCACGAGGACCGAGAGCAGGCAGGCGACCGCCAGGGTGCCCGAGAGCGCCCGGCTGTTCCTCGATCCGCTGCGCGCCGAAGAGAACATGGAAAGCCTCTGCCGACAGGCCTGCCTGCCCGCTGAAAAGATTATAGGGACGAAAGCTCGTTTCGAACAGCCGTCATGTTCGTGGGCACCCCTGGGAGGTGGGCTGGACCCGCCAGAAGACCGGATCGAAGCGGCCGATGCGAACGAAGCGCGGTCACTGCGCTCGGGGGCTGGCCGTAGTACACTGTCTGACGGTCATCAACCTCGACTCCATGATCCCCGACGAGGAGCGATAGCCTGGTGAACAAGTCCAAGCGCAAGGCCAGGAGCGGTCCCGACGACCCCTCTGCCGCGGACGAGAAGCTGGTCCACACGTGGTGGGAGGAGTTCAAGCCCTTCTACCGGACACGCGACACGGAGGAGATGCTCCGGCGCATCTACTGTTTCCTTCAGGAGCACCCCCGCCAGTTCATTCACCTGCGGCTGGACGAGGAGTGCCTGTTCGAACTGGGCGGAAGTCTGCAGAGGAAGGGCG
This sequence comes from Candidatus Rifleibacteriota bacterium, assembly GCA_016213885.1. Classification (GTDB taxonomy): domain Bacteria; phylum Muiribacteriota; class UBA6191; order JACPRK01; family JACQZM01; genus JACQZM01. The sequence goes on from JACQZM010000002.1 coordinate 23,077, forward strand.
AGCATGCACGCTACGTCGAGCTTCTGTTGCGCATCCGGAAGGAGCAACCCGAGGCCTACCTCCTGAGCCAGGGCTACTTCGACCTGGAGATCATCGCCGAGCTCCTGGCCACCGGGCGCCGGTCCGAGGTGCCGACCTACTTCGACCTGTTCAAGAAGCACCCGACCGATTTCGTCGACGAACTGGCCAGCCTCGTCGACATCCTGCTCGCGACGAACAGCCCTCTCGAGCTCTTCGACCTGACGCGCGTCGTGGCGGGGCCCGTGCATGATTCGCCCGATGTCATCCAGGGCGATTTCGCCCTGGACTGGGTGGTCTTCGAGCAATTCGTGCCCGCGCTCGATCGGCGAGAGGTCTCAAAGAAAGCGGTCCAGCAAGTCATGGACCGGCTCGAACCGTTGGATGTGCCGTTCGAGCTGAACACGGCGTCCATCGCCACGGACCTCGAGGAGACCCTTGGTGGTTTTCCCGACCTGAGATCGGTCATCCGCAAAGGCAAGGCGGCACACTCACGCTGGTGTCAGAAGTTGCTGCACCATTTCACGGGTTTCGTGCACGACGCGATCGGCGTTTCCTGGGCCAGCTCGAGGTATTTTGCCAGCCACATCGCGAACTACCTGTTCACGACGGCGGCGGACGGTGGTGTGCAACACGCACTGACGATCAAGGAGGCTTCGCTCGATCGATACATCGCCGCGCACTGCAGGAAGTCAATGGTCTTGGACGGCGTCGCGGCCCTCTCGCTTCTGCAGGGGGTCTGGTGGCTTTCCGGTTATCTCGAACACCACGGTTTCCACGACGGCAAGGCCAGGGCCCGCATCGAAGAGGACTGTCTGCGCCTCTTCAGGCCGGTCAAACGTGCCCTTCACCCGACCGATGATGGTCTGAGGCTCCTCGGCGATTTCCCCAAGTACCGCTGGACGAGCTGATCGCCTCTCCGGCGGGGGGTCGAGCCCGCCTGTCGATACGGGAAGCGCGGCTGATGTTCAGGGGCGCGCGTACCCACCCAGCCGCGTGCGGACCCACTCACGGAAGGCGCGGAGGAGTTGCGTCTCGGTGGTACCTTGCCGTTGCGAGAGGAACCGCGTCAGCTCGTCGAGGGGCAGAAACGGGAAGCTCGCGCTCTCGCGAACCTCCAGGTAGCGAGCATCAGGCTGGAGCCGGTACACGCACAACCGCTGCCCGTCATATTTCCAGACCTCCGTGACGCCCAGCGCGGCGTAGATCCGCAGTTTCTCGAGCGCGGGCTTGTCCAGGTCCACCTCGATGGCGAGATCTGGCGGCGGATCTACCGTCAGATCCAGATGGTCCTTGCCTCTCACACGCGCCTCGCTCGCGATGTAGTAGCATTCGTCGGGTTCGAGCCCTCTTTCCAGATCCTGTCGTCTCCAGGTGGTCGAGCCGGCGCTCACGCGCTCGATGTTCAGCTCCAGCATCAGGATGCCGAGCATCTGCGACAGGAGGCTCTTCAGGTTCTCATGGAGCTTCGAAGGTGACATGATCTCTAGGGTCCCCCGATCGTACGCGACCCGGATCCCGGGAGAGTCCTCCAGGTCTCTCAGAAGGGCCTCGTAGGTAGGCCAGCTGATTCCGCAAAGCACGATATGTCCCGCGGGGGCTTGGCGACGGAGAAGTGGCACGGCAAACCTCCGGATCCTCCAGGAAGCGATCTCTCGAGGAACAGGGTACCACGATTGATCCAGCGCTGCCGCGACCTGGACGCCCCGACACAGGTCGCGGCAAGAGAGATCGTTGTCGGGCACCGCCGCGTACCGAGAGCTGGAGGAGCAGGGACGCATCCTGAAGGACGTGCCGAACCAAGAATGGCACGGGCAGGACAAGAGTCAGTGACCGCGCGGGTCGTGTCGGCCCTCGTGCTATGCTTCGCCCGCCTGGAAGGCTGGCGGATCCGTCACGGAAAGGCCGGCCACCAGCCGCCCACGATCGTGGATCGCCACCGGCAGTGACCAGGCCGGTGGCCCGGTCGGTAAGAGGGCATCGATCGTGATATTCTGACCGGGGCGACCAGGTCGAACCGGACGCGGAAGAGGCAGGGTGGGAAAGATCGTGGAGACTGAACAGGAGTGCGGCAGGGTCGGAGATGAACGGCGACCCCCGGCCGCCGGCGCCGCCGGGGCTCCGGATCTCACCACGGCCGGAGCTTCTCGGGCCACGGCGATGGCGGGGCTGGCGATCGCGGCCCTCGGGGCCGCCGGCCTCGTGATGCGGTACGCGTTCTTGCCCATGGGTGGGGGCGCGGCGACGGGCCTTCTGATCGGGATGGTGGTCGGCGGCTATCGCATGTGGGCGAACAACAGGCCGGCCGGATCGAGCAGCCCGCCAGTGTTCGCCCTGGTCGCCGGGATCGTGACACTGGCCCTGATGTCGATCGGAGCCGTCTGGGTGCGGCCATCCCTGCGGGCGCGGTACGTACCGCTCGTCACCAGGACGCTGCCCTCACTCTCGGTGGACCTGCCTGACTGGTTCGCCGAGAAGCTGGACAAGCAGCCTGAGGCCGGGTCAGCGAAGTTCGCGGATCCGGACGGTGGAGGCCGGTTCCTCGAGGTTCGCTGGAATGTGTCCAACCCGACGGACAGCAGCATGTTCGTCTCGATCTACCGGTCCCTGGGCGCTTCCCTGGTGAGCTCCCGGCCGGCCACCGTCGGGGGGCACCCTGGGGAGACCCTGTTCATGGCGGCGCAGGGTGGGAGCAAGCTGAGTTGCATCACGTACTGGCACTGTCCGGAGGACCGCCGCGTCATTCAGGTCGCCTGCTTCCTGGACATGTCGATCGCCGACCTCACCCTGTTCCACCAGCGGATCCTCTCGACGGTGAAGTGTCACACCCTCGGGAAGGCTGGACGGCCCAAGGTGAACCTCCCCAAGTTCGATCCGCCCGCTGGATTCTATGCCATGGCTCAGAGCAACCCGGTCATCAGCGCCTTCGTCAGAGGGGATCAGGAGTACGTCGTCTTCACCGTGGCCACCCCCGGCAAGGAGCTCGAAGCGGCCCTGGGCCCCGACGGCAGCCGCCGCATCACCGTGATGAAGGCCGAGTGCAGCCTGGCTACCCTGGAGGAGAAGCAGCCTGTCCAGCAGGTCCAGGGAGCTCTGGGGCACAGCCGCTCCCTCTGGCTCGGAGTCGGAAGCGATGGAACCGGGGGGAAGGTCCGGATCGCCCTGGTGAACTGGCACTGCGATCGTCGGGACCTCTCGTTCCTGGGGTACCACGTGAGCGATCCCGGGCAGTCCATCGACCAGGCAGTCCGGGCGATGCTCAACGCGCGCTGTCACGGAACCGGTCCGGACGGAGCGCCCTGAGCTGTGAAGAAGACCCCCTGAAGGTCACGAGAGCGCCCGGCCCGATCTGGCGGTTCGAACGGCGCCATGTCGTTTCTGCTCACCTGGACGATCGGCAGGGCCATCTTCCGGTCGATGCCGTCGTCGGGCCCGTTCGGATGGCGCCAGTCGACGCCGCCGGAGGCAGCCGCCGATGTGCCCGAGCTATACTGACCGCGACAGCTCGCAGTCCAGCGGATCGTCGCGGAGAACGGCGGCCATCCCGTTCTGCAAGATGAAGAGTGACCGTGCCCTCGTGATACCGTGGAAGGAGCGCCCTCGCAGATGGCCGACGACGAGCCCCCCAGACGGAAGCTGTTCGTGTACGGCACCGCCTCGATCGTGATCCTGGTCGTGGGCCTCACGCTGCTCGGCAGCCGGAAGAAGAACGAGCTCCGGATGTGCGCGTCGGCGCTCCTCTACATGCCCCACGCCGCGAGCAAGGAGTTCTACGAGCTCGAACGGATGGGCTCCGCCCCCAGCAGGGACAAGCTGCGGGAGGCCGTGAACGGCAAGGAGTTCCAGGCCAGGACCAAGGGATGCCCCAAGGCTGGCAAGATCGAGGTACAGGTCGCGACGGAAGGGTCGCTCAACGACGACCGTTCCTACTCGGCCCGCTGCACCATCCACGGGGATCTCGAGGCGTTGCGCAAGGCCCTGGGGGACGAGGAGTTCAAGAAGGTCCAGGACACGGTCAAGGTCGGGTCCAGGTTCCTGTGATCCGGAGCAGACGCCCCGGTCCCGGCCGGGAAGCTCGACCGTGTTCCGGCTCGACCGCCATCGCCTGCAGGGACCCGATCCGGTCAGGGCCAGGGCCCGAGGAGGAACGCATGATCGCCACCGCTCCGGCAATGCACTACGTGTGCACCCACGACGAGGCCAGAGAGCTCTGTAGCGGCCGTTCGCCGCTGTGGGTCTCCAACTGCGGCTGCCGGGAGGGCAAGGGGGCCTGCGGCCGTTCACGCATGGATGTGTGCGTGATGTTCACCGGCGACCAGCCGGGCAGCGGTTCGGGCAAGCGGGAGATCTCGCCCGAGGAGATGGCCGAGATCCTCCAGGTGGCTCGCGCCAAGGGCCTCGTGGCCCGGCCGTTCAGGGACGAGTCCAGAAAAGAGACCGTCGGGGTCTGCTTCTGCTGCGACGACTGCTGCGCCTACTTCCTGTCGCCGGAGGAGCGGTGCGACCCCGGCACCTCCAGGGAGCGGACCGACATGGAGGCCTGCACCCACTGCGGGGCCTGCGTCGACGTGTGTTTCTTCAAGGCCCGGGTGATGACCGGAGAGACGCTGAAGCTCGACCGCAAGCGGTGCTATGGCTGCGGTCTCTGCGTCCCGGCCTGCCCTGTGGGGTGCGTCCAGATGGTCCCGCGGAAGGGCCGGGGAGCCTGCCCGTCGCCGTGACCGACGACGCTCCGGGGCCCCGGGACGAGCTCGATCGGCTCCGCCTGGCCCTGCCGCCCCACTACGGGTCGCTCGAGATCGTCGACAGGGGCGGCATGGGGATCCTCGTCCAGGCGATCGATCGGCGGACCGGCGACCGGGTCGCCATCAAGACGCCTCTCCCGGCCGCGGACGGACGCTACCCACCGGAGCTGACCGCACGGTTCGTCCGCGAGGCCGAGGCGAACCGCAGGCTCTCCCACCCGTACATCGTCGCCTCTCGGGAGATCAGAGCCCACGGGGATATCCCCTACCTGGTGATGGAGTGGATCGACGGCCCGTCCCTGGACGCCCACCTTCGAGCGATCACGAAGGTGCCGCTGGTCCCCCATCTCCGGCTCGCCCTGGACATCTGCGACGCGGTGCGTCACGCCCACCGGATGGGGGTGATCCACCGGGACCTGAAGCCGGCGAACATCCTCCTGCCCTCGGCGGGCGGGGTGAAGCTCCTCGATTTCGGGCTGGCCAGGCTGGACGACCGGATGACGGCGCTGACCCGCACCCAGCAGGTGCTGGGCACGCCGTCCCACATGGCGCCGGAGCAGCTCGCCGGTGGGCCGGTGGACGCCCGGACCGACATCTACGCGCTCGGGGTGATCATCTACCAGCTCATCACCCTGGAGCTCCCGTTTCCCGCCGAGGGCTTCGTCCTCAAGGGGCATCGCCCGGCTCCGGCGCCGTCGAGCCGGAACCCAAGAGTCACTCCCACCCTGGACCGGTTGACCCTCACCGCCCTGGCCATCGATCCGGGCGCCAGGCAGCGCACCGTGGACGAGCTGATGGACCAGCTGGCCGTGTCGCTGAGGGGCGAGGAAGAGACCTGCGATCTCGACGCCCTGGCCCTCCTCCAGTGCGACCTGGCGGGCTCCCCGGCCGCACTCGACGAGCACCCGCCGTCGCCGCTGGTCGAGGGCCTGGTCCGGGACGTGACGGTGTTGCGCCTGCTCCTGGAGATGGAGTGCGGCGACCGATCCCGGAGGCCGGACCCTCCCACGGGAGCGGCCCGGGCGATCCGGGAACGGGTCCTGTGTCTGCTGGCCCGGAGCGTGGAGAGGTACGGGGGCGCCGTCGAGCGCTACGAGCCCGACGGGCTGATCGGCACCTTCGGCGCCCGGGCGGCCAGGGACGACGACCCGGTGCGGGCCGTCACGGCCGGGCTGGAGCTTCTCCTCCGGATCGGCGAGGTGAACCGCATCCTGGCGCCCAGGGGCCACCTCTTCGCGCTCGCCGTGGGCATCGACCTGGCGAGGCTCCTGGTGAAGGCTGACGGGGCGCTGGACGACCTCGTCGCCGACCCGGCCCGGCCGCCGACCGGGACCGGATCGGTGTGGGTCTCCATCGCCGTGCGCGGCATGGTGGACAGACGGTTCGCCGTGGAGCCGGACGCCACGGCCGTCGGGGGTCTCGTCCGCGTCCAGGGGCCGCTCGAGCGATCGGCCGCCGGGCCGGTCCAGGGGGCGGTCCGGGGAGGGCCGTTCGTGGGCCGCCGGCGGGAGCTCGAGGTGGTCGAGAGGTTCTACCGCAAGACCGGCACCGACCGGGGTCGTCCGGGCCCGGCGCGACCGGCGCTGGTCCTGGTGAGCGGAGCGGCCGGGATCGGCAAGAGCCGGTTCATCGACGAGCTCTGCGCCCGGCTCTCCGGAGCGGGTCCGACCCTGGCGCTCCGGGGGGCCGCCTCGTCGTGCCAGGAGCTCCCGTACGGAGCGTTCGGCGGCATGCTCCGCCGGTGGCTCCGGCTCGCGGGATCTTCGTCGAAAGAGACCGCCGGTCAGGCGCTGCAGGCCGCCCTGCCCGCCGCGTTTCCGCCGGGGCGCGACGCCGGGGCGCTGGCCGCCTTCGTGGGCGACATCGCCCCGGTCCTCTTGGTGGCTGGTCGTCCCGGCCGCGACGCCGTCGTGGCGGGCCTGGCCACCCTCTTCGAGCACCTCGCCGGCAGGGCGGCGCTGGAGGGCGCCCGGCTCCTGGTCGTGCTGGAAGACGTGCAGTGGCTCGACGAGCTCTCCTGGGAGGTGGCGGACGGGCTCCTCGGGTCGGCTCTTCCGGCGTTCGTGGTCGCTTCGGCCCGTGCTCCCTTCGAGGTGCCGGACCGGTGGCTCCGATCGACCGAGCCGCTGACCGTGGAGCTGGGGCCGCTCTCCCCGGTGGAGGCGCAGCAGCTCCTGGGCCACGCCCTCGGCAGGACCGGCTGCGACGAGGCGCTGGCCGGGGAACTCCTGGCCTGGGCCGGCGGCCACCCGCTCTACCTCGAGGAGACGGCCCACCTGATCGCCACGCGGCCCGGGCGTCCCCCGGGGGTGCCGCGGACGCTCGGAGCGCTCGTCGCCTGCCGGCTGGACCATCTCGGCGACCGACCCAGGGAGCTCGTCCAGCTCGCCAGCGTGCTGGGCCTCGCGTTCCCTCTGGCGCTCCTGGAGGACGCCGCGGGGAGGCTGTGGGGGGGGCGCGTCAGGTCCGTCGGAGAGCTCGTGGCGGGGCTGACGAGCGGGGGGCTGCTCGAGGCCCGGGACCGGTGGCTCTCGTTCGTGCAGGGGGCGGTCCGCGAGGCGGTCTACGATACCGTGCCGGTGGTGAACCGGCGGATCCTCCACGGGGTGGTCCTGGCGACGCTGGAGGAGCAGGGGCAAGGCGATCCCGCCGTCCTGGCCCACCACGCCGATCGCTGCGGAGACCGGCAGCGCGCCCTGGCCCATGCGCTCACGGCGCTCGAGGCCGCGGTGGCCCGCTCCGAGCACCGGGAGACCCTGGGGCTTTCGGCCAGGGCGCTCACCCTGCTCGAGACCGAAGCGCCGGCCGGGTCGAGGCCGGCGATGACGGTCCGGGTGCTTGCCGCCAGGGAGCAGGCGCTCGAGGCCCGTGGCGAGAGGGACGAACAGGGCCGGACGCTGGTGAAGATGCTCGAGCTGGCCAGGGAGCTCGGCGATCGGGTCCGGGAGGCTGACTGCCTGAACCTGCTGTCCCGGTTCTCGTGGTGGCACAGACACGACCTGGACCGCGCGGTCCGTCTGGCCCGGGAGGCGCTCGCCCTGGCTCGCGACGTCGCCCACCGGGTGGGCCAGGCCGACGCCCTGAGGAACCTGGCCTGCACGCTGAGCCTGCTGGGGCGGTTCGCGGACGCGGTGCGACGCCACCGTGGCGCCCTCGGCCTCTACCGTCAGGCCGGCCACGTCCTCAAGGAGGCCGCGTCGCTGTACGCGCTGGCCCTGAACCTCGGGGAGCTGGGGCTGGTGGGGCGGGGTCTCACGCTGGCCAGGAAGTCGCTGGTCCTCTACGAGGCGCAGGGCGACCGGCGGGGGCAGGGCCGGGCGCTGCGGACCCTGGGAGACCTCTACAGGAGCGTGGGGATGGACCGGCGCGCCGTGGCGTGCTACGAGCGGGCGCTCTCCGGCGACCGGCACATCGGGTACTCCCAGGGTCAGGCCCACTCGCTCCGTTGTCTGGGGGCCAGCCAGGCCAACCTCGGCAGGCCGGAGGCGGCGGTGTCCACCCTGGAGGCCGCGGCCCGGACCGCCCGCGACGTCGGAGCCCGGTCGCTCCTGGCCGAGATCGAGCTGGAGCTGGCCCGGGCGCTGCTGGACCGCGACGACCCCGACGATCGGCCGCTGGTCCTGGCCTATCTGGAGAACGCCATGGCGCTGGGAGAGCGGATCGGCCAGGCGGTGATCTCGGTCGAGGGGCTCGCCCTTCAGACCCGGTTCGAGCTGGCGAGGGCGGCCCCCCGGGATGCGCTCCGGGTTTCGCAGCGTGCGCTGGCGCTGCTGGGAGATCCCGCCGGTGCCGGTGCCGATCGGGCCCGGCGAGATCTGCCCTCCGGGCTGGTGGAGGCCCAGGCCCGGTACTGGCGCAGCCGAGCCCTGTCGGCCTGCGGCCTGCGATCCGAGGCGGCCGAGTCGCTCGCCGAGGCCGTTGGGATCGTCCTGGAGCGGTCCACCCGGATCCCGGACGGGCCGCTCCGACGCTCGTTCCTCGGGAAGGTCCGGCTGTGCCAGCTGGTCTTGCCGCGAGACTGAGCGAGGGGACGGCCCGCCCGGCGCGGCCGCGACGCTCGCGACGCGGTCGATACCCGCAAGCGACGTGAAATCCACCGGCCCCCGGAGCCTACGGCCTCCCGGACAGCGCCTGGTCTCCCACCACGACCTCGATCGTGGCGCCGCCCGGCGTCGGCTCGAGCCGCACGCTCCAGCCCTCGTCGGTCCGGTGGCTCAGCCGGGACAGCGCCGCCGAGCGATGGAGCCGCGCCGCGGAGTCGTACAGCAGCTGGGCCTGCTGCCGGTCGAACTGGGTTCTCAGCTGTCGGGCCGTGGTCAGCACGGTCAGATGGGCCGCCGACAGGATGATGCCGGCCAGCGTGGCCGTGATCATCACGATCATGATGATGCTTCCGGTGCGGTTCCTGGGGGCCATGGTCATGCTCCTTTCCGGATCCGGAGCCAGGACACCAGGGCGATCCGGCCCGGCGCCGCGGTGGAGGTCAGCTTCAGGGCGAACGGTCGGCCGTCGTCGCCCCGGTCCAGCAGCTTCATCCTCACCCGCTCGAAGGTGACGCTCCGGTCCAGGGGCGACCGGTTCCCGGCGGGCGCCGAGATCCGGCGCTGGACCCGATCGCCGTGCTGGTAGTAGTGGACCGACCGGCCGTCGCCGAGCCTCAGGTCGAGCACCTCGACCCCGACGCCCTGGCTCGCGGCGACCCCCCACGACGCCCGCCCGCCATGGCGCCCCATCGCCGCCAGATCGGCGTTCAACCAGGTCTGGAGCCTCAAGAGCGACTCCAGGGAGCCAGGGTCGCGGACCAGCCGGGCCTGGCGCTGGCTCGCCAGCGGCAACAGGTCGGCGATGCACCGGACCCAGACCCCCATGATGGCGATGACGATCATCATCTCTATCAGCGTGAACGCGCGTCGACCGGTTCGCCTCCTACTCACGGACGATCACCACCGCCTTTCCTTCCACCGCCCCGAGAACGGGGTGGCGCTTCACCGCCACGATCGTGACCTGGGTCAGGTCGTCGGGGAGACGACGGCGGTGGACCTCGAGGCTCACCAGCGAGAGCTCCCGGTCGTTGAGACGCTGTCTCAGCGCCGTCCCGGGGTCCGAAACGCCCAGGATCGCCGACGGCGCGGCCAGGACCTCCCGGGCCGCCCACTGGGCCACGCCGGTCGTGGCCAGCTTCTCCGCCGCCAGCGTGTCCAGCCTGGAGAGCTGCCAGAAGCCGTTCTCCAGAGCCACGAGGAACGTCGACGCGAAGATCATCCCGATGACGACCTCGACCAGGGTGAACCCCCGGCCTCTCCGCCGCTCTCTCAGCACGCCCCGTCACCTCCCGCAAGCGCCCTCCGGACGAACTCCAGGGTCGTGGCCCCGCTCTCGATGAGCTCCGCGGCCCGCCTCGAGAGCGGCGTGAACCCCGCGGCCACCGCCTCCCGCTCGATCGCGCCCCCGCTCTCCCCGGCGCGGATCAGCTCCCGGACCCGGCCCTTCACCTACATCAGCTCGCCGATCGCCCTGCGGCCCGCCAGGCCCGTGTTGCCGCACCGGGAGCATCGGACCGCGTCGGAGTCGCCGTGCCGGCACAAGAGCGGCACGAGCCGCTGAGACACCAGCGCCTTGATCGCTCCGGCCACGAGCCCCGGCTCTATGCCCAGGTCCTGCAGGCGGATCAGAGCCTCCACGGAGCTCGAGGTGTGGAGGCTCGACAGCACCAGGTGCCCGGTGAGGCCGGCCTGCACCGCGATCTGGGCGGTCTCCCGGTCGCGGATCTCGCCCACCATCAGCACCTCCGGGTTCTGCCTCAGAAGCGCCTTGAGCCCTGTCGGGAACGTCAGGCCCCGCTCCGCCGACACCTCCATCTGGACCACGTCGCCGAGGTTCCTCTCCACCGGGTCTTCCAGCGTCACGATCGACCTGTACGAGCCCTGGTGGCGGGCGATCTCCTTGATCGAGGCGTAGAGCGTCGTGGTCTTCCCGGAGCCCGAGGGCCCGGTGACCAGCACCAGTCCCTGGGGGGTCGCGAGCAGCGCCCGGTACCGTCGCATGAAGTCGGGGTCGAACCCCAGCGACTCCAGGTCGCCGTACGCCTCGGACACGCCGAGGAATCGCAGCACCGCGCGCTCGCCGTTCACCGTGGGGATCGTGGAGAGCCTGACGCTCCCCCGGCCCTCCGGCAGCGCCAGGGAGCCCTCCTGGGCAACGTCGGTCCGGTACACCGCCAGTCGGGCCATCACCTTCAGCCTGGCGATGAGCCGCCCCGCGTCGTCGCAGCTTCGACGCCCCAGGTCGACGAACGCCCCGTCCTTGCGGAACCGGACCAGGTACCCCGAGGCCTGCGGGTCGAGGTGCAGGTCCGACACCCCCAGCCGGTCGAGGTCGGCCAGCACCCGGTCCACCGCGGCGACCACCGTGTCCGGGGTCAACGGCTCCGGCATCTCGAGCCAGCAGGGCAGGCCGGACCGGAGACCTCCGTCCGGTACGCCCGGTTCGATCACCTTGAGCGGCTTCACCATCGCCTCTCTCTCATCCGACGTTGTTGATCAGCCTGAGCATGGGGAAGAGCACGCTGACCACCACCGGCCCGATCACGAGCCCCATCAGCACCAGGAGCACCGGCTCCAGGCCCTGGGAGAAGAAGCTCAGGAGGTACTCGGCCTCGGTCCGGTAGTACCGGCCGGCCTCCATCAGGCACTCGTCGAGCTTGCGCCCCCGTTCGCCCAGTGCGACGAACCAGGCGAACGAGTCCGGGAAGATCCGCTGCGTCGCCAGCACCTCCGACAGCGTGAGGCCCTGGACCAGCTTCCGGGCCAGCTCTTCCATCTCCCCCCTGGTGAAGTCGTCGGCGGCGAAGCCGGTGGTGAGCCCCACGGCCCGTTCCAGCGGCACGCCGGCCTTCACCATCAACCCCAGCGCCGTGGCGAAGTTGGCCGCCAGGGTGTTCCTGAGCGCCGGGCCGACGAAGTGGAGCGCGTACAGCATCCTGTTGGTCAGCGTCCACAGCGGCCCCACCGGCCTGAGCAGGATGAAGTAGAGCGCCGCCACGATCGCCACCCACGCGATCCACCCGTACTGGAACGGCCAGAGCAGCAGCCTCGGCATGCCGAACAGGGCGTCGACGACGCGGCCTCTCATCAGGAGCGCCAGCGGGGACTGCAGATCCACGTTCATCGACACGAGCACCGTCTGGAACGACTGGGCGCTCCAGGCCAGCACCGGGGCGACGAAGCCGATGGCCAGGAACAGCACCAGCCTCGGGTAGAACGTGGCGAAATGGACCTTCCGGGCCAGGCACCTGGAGGCGTGGTGGAAGTCCAGCAGCGCTTCCACCGCCCCCTTGAGGTCGCCGCCGGTCTCGCCGGACCGGATCAGGGTCAAGACCATCGGCGCAAGGCCCGGGACGTGGCGCTCCAGCGCCCCGGACAGCGACGAGCCCGACTCCAGCTCCCCGGCGAGCGTCTCGACGAGCCGGCGGTCCTCGACGCGGGGCGTGTTGAGCGCCAGCGACCGCAGCCCTTCCGGCAGCGGGTTGCCCGACGCCAGAAGCGTCCGCACGTAGCCCAGGAGGCTCATGACCGAATCCAGGTCCTTTTGAGATGCCATCGTCGTCCTCCTCAGGACAGGAGCGCCACCGTGATCGCCGTCAGACGGAGCACGTCGAGAAAGTGAGCCAGGGGGACCAGAGCCACCACCAGCGCCGCCGCCACGGTCAGGACAGGGGTGGCCGGTCGCCCCAGGCTCTCCACGCCGGCCCTGGCCTCCTCCTCGAACCGGCGGGCCAGGTCGGCGAGAGCCGGGACCGTCCCCGGCGAGGTGAGCGCCAGGCACATGCCGGCGTAGAAGCCGCCGGGCTCGTCGCCGCTGGTCAGCACGTCCTCCGGACGGGCGCCGGATCTGAGCTGGCCCGCCACCTCGACGAGACGATCGTCGAGCCGCCGGGTCGGCGACAGCGGCGCGATCAGCTCGAGTGCGTCGTGGAGCGGCACGCTGCAGACGACTCCGTCGGCCAGCAGCCGCGCCTGGAGGGCGCCGTGGACCATCTCCCTGGTCTGGCTGGCCTGGGGGATCGTCGCCAGGACCCATCGCCGGACCGTCCGGTGCCCCACCATGTCGGGGACCAGCGCCATCAGCACGATCGTCCCCCACCCTCCCAGCAGCACCAGACTGACCAGCACCGGCTGCTCGGCGCACCAGCCGGACACCTTGATCAGCCAGGCGGCCAGCGGCCACTCCTGATCGAACGTGAAGACGACCTTGCCGGCCAGCATGTCCGTCACGGACGCGAGGCTTCTCAGCACCGGGCTGACCAGGGAGTACACGGCCAGCAGGATCGCCGCCGTCAACAGGCAGATCGGGTAGATCAGGTTGACCCGCAGAGCCCGGTCGACCCTGGCCTCCAGGTCCAGGAGCGCGGCCGCCCGCTCCAGCGAGAGCTCGAGCCCCCCGGTCTTCTGGCCCCAGCGGATCAGCGGCGCCAGCCATCGGGGGAACAGGTCGCCGGCCCTGCCGAGCTCGTCGGCCAGGGTGCTGCCCACCGCGAGCCCCTTCTTCACGCTCTCCAGCACGAAGCGGCGGTGGTGAGAGAGGCGGAACGTGGACATGTAGATCCGCAGAGCCTCGTGCGGCGGGGTCTTGAGCCTTCCGCACACGGCGATGAACCTCAGAAGCGACTGGGGGAACAACCCCTGGTCCGAGCCACCGTTCATCCCTCGACTCCTTCCTCGATCCAGCGCCCGGTCGGATCGCCGGGCCCCGGGCCCCGGCGCACGAGCCTCGCCCGGCAGCCTCGATCAGCGTGGCCAGACCGACGCCCGGCCCCGTCAAAAAGGTGAAACCGAAGACGACTACGTCAGAGACTCCCCCTGGCGGTACACGCACTGGGCGAGCAGCGCCGGGACGATCAGCGACAGGGCCACCAGCGGGATCAACGCCGGTATCAGGAACGCCCGGGACGGCACCTGACGCAGAGCAGTCAGCCAGACTCCGTCGTCGGCGATCGGTACGATGAAGCCGCCCACTGTGTGGAAGGCGATCCCGGTCACGGCCAGGACCAGGGCGAGCGCCCCGATCCCGACCACCGGCCCCCGGCCCAGACGCTGCAGCACGGCGACGCCGGGCAGCCGGGACCCGGACTCCTCCGCCCCGTCGACGGACTCTCCCAGGGCGGCGTGAGCGACGAACACCGAGTCGGGCAGATCGGCCAGCTCGTCGGCGACCTTGAACGCGGTCAGATGGTCGGCGAACGCGGCGGCCCGCTCCCGGCAGCAGGAGCAGCGGGCCAGGTGCTCCTGGGCACGCCACCCCTCCAGCTCGCTGGCCGGTTCGGGGACGGCGGGCAGCACCAGCCGCTCGAACAGTTCGCACTCTGTCACCGGAGGCTCCTTTCCAGCTGCGCCTTCGCCCGGTTCAACCGGGACATCACGGTGCCGATCGGCACCGAAAGGACCTCGGCGATCTCGCTGTACGACAGGTCCAGGTAGAACCGGAGCAGGATGACCTGGCGGTGACCGAAGTCGAGCCTGGCGAGGGCGTTCTGCACCTTCACCCGCTTCTCGTTGTCCAGGATCCGCTCCAGCGGAGCGGGCACCTCGGCCGGCGCGGGCGAGAGCCGGAGCATCCGCTTCAGCCGGCGCAGGGTGCTCTTTCCGAGGTTGCCGGCCACCCGGTAGAGCCAGGCGGTCCGGTTGAAGTCGTCGTCCAGAAAGCCCCTCTGGGTGGCGGCCCGGGCGAACGTCTCCTGAAGAACGTCGAGAGCCTCCTCGGGGTCGCCCAGGAGCCGCACCAGAAAGAGCAGCAGCGGTCGTCGGGTCGCCGTCACCACCTGTTCGAACGCCTCGGACCGGGCGTTGTCGACGGTGGTGTCCATCAAGAGATCGATGACCAGTTCGAGCATCTCCAACAAACAACGCCCGACGGTTTCCGGTTATTCCAGTTTTTTTTGCTATTCGTAGATCTCGAAGAAGGGCAGCTCGTGCACCTTCGAAAACTCCCGCCGCACCTTGTCGGAGACCACGGTGCTCGACCACGCCGGCTTCTCCCTGAGGCTGAACGCCACGTACTTCTGCACCACGAACACGACGCTGCCCTTGCCGCGGTCGATCTCGCCTGTGAGCCGGGCCCGGACCGCCGGGTGGTTGATCTCCGGGTCGATCGGCCAGTCGCTCGAGAGCGGGTTGGGCTGGTCGCTCACCGCCCAGAACTGCGGGCACTCCGGGATGACGCTGTATCGCTTGCCCGGTCTGTTCTTCTTGACCCACTCCACGGAGCCGGTGAGATCTCTCAGGAACCCGTGGGTGTTCTCGTTGGAGTAGATGCCCCGGGCGCCCCTGAACACGTCGCCCAGCTCGTGCTTCAACTGGTGGCCTGGCCGGTCGTAGTACACCATCCCGACGCGCTTGGCGTGGAACACTACCAGACAGCCCAGGCAGGCCAGCGCCAGCACCGCCGGGGCGGACCGTCCGGTCACGGCGGGGGACAGCCGCCATTCCGTGTCGAGGACGAAGGCGGCGAAGACCAGGAACAGGGCGCCGGCGGCCAGCGTCGGCTTCGGGAGCCCTTCGGAGAGCGTGACCGCGCAGGCCGCCACGGTGGCCAGCAGCGCCACCCGGAGCTTCGGCCGATCGGACCGCGCCAGGAAGGGCAGGGTGCCGGCCGCCAGGCCGAAGAAGAAGTAGCCGCCCAGGACCGGCGGCTCCAGAAGCGGCAGCCCGGCCGCCCTGAGCGCGAGAGCCGCGGCTCCGAGGATGCACCCCAGGGCGGCCCAGCGGCCCGGCGTACCGGCCAGACGGCTCGCCACGCCGGCGTAGAGAGCCACGAGCACCACCCCGCGGGCCATGGCCCAGCGGTAGTCGAACACCTCCGTCCACACCCGGCCGGTGCCCGACGCGTGGGACGTCATCTGGACGACGCCGTCGGTCAGGGCGCCGGTGACCAGCAGGAAGAGGTTGTAGAGGACCCCTGGCGCCGCCGTCGCAAGCCAGGCGCGAGGCGACAGGATCTGGCCCAGGACGAGCAGGAACAGCGGCGACACCAGGGCGAAGGTCTGCCTGAACAGGGCCGCGGACCCGATCAGGACGAGCCCTGCCGGTCGCCAGCGCGGATCGGCTTCCAGGAAGACCCAGAGCCCCACGGTGATGAAGAACAGCCCGTCCACGGAGTTCCACGGCATGATCGGAAACGAGTGTGCCGAGGCGGCGAAGGCGACGAACCCCACCCCGAGCCGCAGCGCCGGGGACCGGAACGCATCGAACGTCCGGTGGACCAGCACCACCCAGAGCCAGGCGGTCAGGGCGAACTGGATCCACGAGACGAACCTGGACCACCAGATCAAGCGGTCGCCGGCCCACAGCAGCAGGTGGGCGTGAAGCGCGTGGGTGCCCACCGGCCTGAGCGAGAGGTAGTCCCGGTGGGGCACCTGGCCGTCCAGGAGCCGGCGACTCCCGGAGAGCATGTACCCCTCGTCGGACGGGTTGTAGCCCAGCCACGAGTACGACAGGTGAGCCCAGACCGACACGACCAGGACGAACAGCAGCCCTTCGAGCCAGAGCCGGGGTCGAGGCGGCAGGGACGAGCGGGCAGCCGGGGTCTCGTCGGACATGCCCTCTTCTGTACCACGCCGGGACCCGGATCAGACAGCCCCATCTTCGCCGTCTGCGGGGTCGGGGCCGCTGCCGGGACCCTGTCGAGATTGCAGCCGGGTATGGTTCGCGCGCTCCAGAACTGCAACTGACAGAAGACGCCGGCAGTAACTGAAAGGCTGAAACGGCGCTGCTGTCGACCGTAACATCATGGTGTATGATCTGGCCTGCGGGCGTAGTGCCGGTTCACTACGAAACGATAGACCGGTGGTGGCGCGATCCCTGGGGTCAGTTCCGAGGTCTACTCCCCCACCAGCCTGAGAGCATCCTCGATGATCTGCGGGGAGAGGTACATCCCGGCGAGGGCTCCTCCTTCAGCTCCGGCTGGCCCTTCAGATCCAGGATCGAGCCCGCGCTGGCGATGCCCTCGTACGGGACGAGCCGAGCGACGGGTCGCCCAGCCGCTCGAGGCAGTCCACCAGAGCGCGCCGGCAGACGAGGGCATTGAGCGCCAAGTCGAACCGGGCCGACTCGAACAGACCGAGCATCTCGTTCAGCAGACTGCGAGCTTCCCTGAGTTCGCCCCGGGCCATGAGGATCTTGGCGGCGAGTAGGGCGGAACCTGATGAAAGGGCTGTTCGACAAGAACAGGACAGCGGTGTCCTTCATCGTGACCGGCTCTGCGAGGCTGGACTACTACCGCAAGGGAGGCGACTCCCTGCAGGGCCGTTATCACTACTACCGGCTGCACCCGTTCTCTCCGATGGAGTGCGAGGCCCATCCGGATCGTTCCGTGGTCGCCCGGCTGCTCAGGTTCGGCGGGTTCCCGGAGCCGTTCTTGAAGGCGGAAGAGCGTTTTCACAGGAGATGGATGCGGGAGCGCGCGGCTCGTGTGATCCAGGAGGATCTTCGCGACCTGGAGCACGTCAGGGAGGTCTCCATGCTGGAACTGCTGCTTCACCACCTGCCGGCCTGCGTGGGGTCGCCGCTCTCGGTCAACAGTCTCTGCAGACTCCTGCAGGTGTCGCACGACACCGTGGAGCGCTGGATCGGCATCCTCGAGCGGCTGTACGTGTGCTACCGCATTCCCCCGTTCGGCTCGAAGAGGATCAGGGCGGTCAGGAAGGAGAAGAAGCTGTACTTCTGGGACTGGTCGTGCGTGCCGGACGCCGGCGCCCGGTTCGAGAACATGGTGGCCAGTCAACTGCTCAAGTACTGCCACTTCATCGAGGACACCGAGGGCTACGCGATGGAACTGCGCTTCATCCGGGACACGGACAAGCGCGAGATCGACTTCGCTGTGCTGCGCGACGGGCGGGCCGAGTTCGCCGTGGAGAACCAGGCCTGGCCGCTCGGCCCCCGGGGCCAAGCTACTCGTACGTGTAGCCCCGGATCTGGGTCCAGTCCACCGGCCGGCCCTCGTGGATGTCGCGCAGATGCCCGCAGATGTCGCTGCGCACCAGCCTCTGCTCCTGCATCATCGCCTCCAGTCCGACCTTGGGACGGATCACGTACTCCTTGGAGGGTGCGCGCACCCGGAGCACCCGGGTCATTCCGGGCCCGTAGTAGCAGACCACGAGCGACCCCCGTCCAGGCGCCAGGTCGAAGATCCGGTACGTCTGGTGGCCCACCAGCAGGTAAGGACCGGAAGGTGTCACTCCTTCGACCGGCACGCGCTCGCCGGGGTCGTAGGCGGACCATTCGACGGCTCCGTCGCGCCAGATGCGGACAAGGCCGTCCGGCACCTCCTCACGCTCGAGATCGAGCCGGCTTGCCAGCGTCTCGACGGTCCTCGGGCACCGCGGCTCGTAGCACTCGCCTGCCGGACCGGTGAGGGTCAGCTCCCGGTAGTAGTTGTCGAGCACGAAACACCGCGCCCGGAGCGGTCCTTCACCTATGATGCCCATCGATCGCTCGCCTTTCACCGACCAGACGAAGCGCAGCGGATCGCCCGGCCGTGCATACACGTAGATGGGTGACTTCTCCGAACTCGGCATTGCGGAAGCACGGGACGAGCGCGCGAGAGGGGGCCCAGCCGCCAGTCGGCCCATGCCCGTCCCCATCCCCAGGAGCAGCATCAGCACAATGAGAGTTTGGGCGGAGTTGCCCAGGGTCAAGTACGTCAGCGTTCGGTCCATCGGTCCTACCTCCTGTCCTGTCCGCCCAGTCGTCGCCGGCAAGACCGTGGCATTCTGCACTGGCAAGTGGGTCGGGGCCAGGGACTTGGCTGGACATCGTGCGGACGCAGCGCGCGTGTCGTGCACCCGTGTCCTGCGAAGACGCCTCCGGGTGTGCGAGGCGCGTCTTCTGCTCTCGATGCCGGGTCGAAGGTCACAAGCTATCGAGGCGTTGGGGGCCCGTCGAACGCCAGCGCTCAGTGGCCACCCGTACCATGTCATGCCCGGAGGAGGGGTCTCGCCCGATGGCTCTCGCTGCGTGTCCGCCCAGCCGGCGCTGTAGGGTGGCCGACCTCACTGGATCGCCAGGCGCGGCACAGCTTTCAGAGCGGATGAGTGCCCTTGCGCGTGGTCAGGGCTTGTCGTGCCGGCCGTAGCGCTCTCGATAGTGTCGAAGCTCCTCTTCGAGTTGCTGGGCACGTCGCGCCTCGGCCTCGGCACGCTGGCTCTCGGCCTCGGCACGCTGGCTCTCGGCCTCGGCACGCTGGCTCTCGGCCTCGGCCTCATCCATCGCCTCATCCAGGTCCGGAACCGGTCTACCCGACTCCGGATCGATCGCCCGGAGCATGGAACCGATCGGCCGGAACTCCACTCCGGAGACTCGACTCCGGTAACCGCCCCCCTCGCCAAGGGACGCCGGCACGTACTGCTCCGCCTCCAACGCGAAAGCCTGGAACATGGGATCGAGATACTCGCCCAGTGGATCGAACAGCAGGTACTCCGTCACTCCCAGCTTCTCGTAGAGTCGACGCTTGATCCAGAGATCTTCCACCTGCGATTTCTTCGAGGTCACCTCGACGATGAGGCACGGCACCTTCCCCTCGACCCACAGCTTGAAGGTACGCCGGTCGTGCTTGGCCACGCCCCGGACCACGAAGACGTCGGGGACCCGGCACGCAGAAGGATTCCCTTCCTCGTAGTAGAAGAGCATGTTGGCGGCCACGTAGAGATCGTCGACCTTTCGGAACAGCCGGCGCAGAGCCTGTCTCAGATAGAGAATATTGGAGATGTGGAAGTCGGTCTCGCCGATGGGCTCACCATCCGATTCGGGATACTCGACGGTCTCGGGAGCGGTCGTCTCCCGTTCCAACCGGTCGTGGCTCAGGGTCGTCATGCGGAAAGCTCCTGATGGCCGTCGTCGCCCCAGTGCACGCCATCGTCCGCTGTGCTGTTCTGCTTCAGCTCAGCCTCGGCGATGGATGGAAGCCTGGGAGTGGCTCTAGGACTCGCTGATGCTGGGTCCTCTGGCACCGAATGCCGTCTTGGAGCCGCTCGTACGCCACCGGGGGGGCGGGGAGGCCCGGAATATTAGGGGAATTCCCCTGCGCGGAAATCCAGGCTAGCTTCATCCAGGGCAGGGCCGGTCTGGGGGCTCGTGATTCGAGACCCAGGACCTGGACGCTGCCGGTGACCTCGACGATGGTCACCAGGGCCTCCGGTTCGCTATGGAGGAGCCGGACCGGGCCAAGAGCGAACCAGAGACCGATGATGATCAGTCGGGCTCGGTGATGCATGGGAGCTCCTCCCGATCCACGGGGAGTTGCTGAAGCCTTCTCCCACCAGTGTCCGACATGTAATCCCGGTTGTCCAGACCGACGTGCGGATCCGGTTCTTCGACTGTTCCGCCACCTCTTGCCCCCGCGGCCCTGGACTACCGGGTCGCTCCGTGGCACCATCAGACCGGACCCAAGCGAGGTGGCCCGTGGACCAAGACGACGAGCCGGAGGAGACGCTCCTCCAGCGCTGGCTGAGGCCGATCCGGAACCTGGTGCCCGAACGCTATCCGCTGATCAGGCTGGCGTTCCCCACGCAGCTGGTGGTGTTGCCCACGGCGCTCTTCGTCGCCTGGCTGGCCGGCGCGCGAATGCCGGGGTTCTGGCCGGAGTGCGGGATCGTCCGCTCCGTCCTGATCGTGCTCGTCGGCGAGGCGCTCTTCCTCATCGTTTATCTGCTGCTTCTGCCGTTCGTGGGGAAGGTGAAGCTGCCCGGCTACTTGAAGCTGCTCATCGAGGCGCTCAAGAAGAGTCACGCCGTGGACCTGGTGGTCACCTGCGCCATGGTCGGCTTCATGGAAGAGCTGGTCTTCCGGGGGATCGTGAGCCCGCTCGTCGGGCCGCTCCCGGCAGCGCTCCTGTTCGCCATCGCCCACCGGCCGCGGGCCGTGTTCCACTGGCTCACCCTGACCAGTCTGGGCCTGCTGTTCAGCCTCGAGGTGCGGCTCACCGGAGGGCTCCTGGTCCCGATGGTCCATCACGGCCTCCACGATCTTCTGGCCATGTGGGTGCTCCAGCAGTCCCTCAAGAACGACCCCGACGCCAAGATCCTGATCATCTTCTAGGAGAGCTCATGCCCGTGTACTCGGCCTCGATCCCGGTCAAGACCCGGGGCGACTGTCACATCGTGGATCTCACCCGGCCCCTTCAGGAGCGGGTGCTGGCCTCCGGCATCAAGACCGGCATCGCCCTGGTCTTCGTCCCGGGCTCCACCGCCGGCATCACCACCATCGAGTTCGAGCCGGGCCTCCTCGAGGACCTCCCGGAGCTGTTCGAGCGGCTCGCCCCCTCGGACGCCCGGTACCACCACGACGACACCTGGCACGACGGCAACGGGCACTCCCACGTCAGGGCCGCCCTGCTCGGCCCGTCGCTGGCTCTGCCGGTCGATGACGGCAGGCCGGCGCTGGGAACGTGGCAGCAGGTGGTGCTGGTGGACTTCGACAACCGGGCCCGCAGCAGGGACGTGCTGGTGCGGGTCGTGGGGGAGTGAGCCGCAGGCCCCGGCAAAGGAGCGCGTTTCAAGGTGAACCCGATCGTCCGATCCAGCGACCTCTTGCGTTGCGCCGTCCTCGTCGCGGTCCCCTGGCTCCTGGTCGCGGGGCTGGTCGTCGCCGCGCCCTCCACGCTGCGCGACACCCGGGGTACCCAGG
>JACQZM010000074.1 GCA_016213885.1 Candidatus Rifleibacteriota bacterium
CTCGGGAGAGAGATGAAAGAGGAGGGGATCCGGATTGAGGTCGCGCTCGGGAGAGAGATGAAAGAGGCGGGGATCCGGATTGAGGTCGCGCTCGGGGGCGCGACTCGGACCCGGCGAGGCGCCGGGTCTTGAGGCGCCGGGTCTTGAGGCGCCGGGTCTGGGGCCACGCAGGGCCTCCCCCGGAGCGGCTCCCTGTGGTATCATCGACCTCCATGATCAGCTCGACCGTCTCAAGCACCAGCGCAATCCCGGCCAATCTCGCGGAGCTCGCCCTGACCACGTGCGCCAGGTACCCGGGCAGACCGGCGTTCAGTCGAAGGGTCCTCGACGGGTGGAGGACGCTGACCTACGGCCAGTGGGAAGAACGGTCCACCCGGCTCGCCGCATGGCTCCTCGCCAGGGGCGTGGGCCGCGGCGACCGGATCGCGATCCTGAGCTACAACAACCCCGAATGGGTCACCGTCGACCTGGCGGCTCTCATGGTCGGCGCGGTCGTGGTGCCGATGTACCCGTCGCTGACCGGTCCGCAGCACAACTACATCCTCCACCACGCGAAGATCAAAGTGCTCTTCGTGGTGGACCGGGCGCACCTCGAGCCGATCCGCCAGATCGAGGGCGCCCTCGATGGGATCACGGTGGTGGGCATGCTGGCCCCCGGGGATTGGCCTCGGCCCTCCCGGGAGAAGCTCCGGGAGTCCAAGCTCGAAACGTTGCCCACCGGATGGCCCGAGGGGCTTCCGCAACTCGGTCCGATCATCGCCGAGAGCCAGCCGTCCAGGGAGGCGGAGGAGGAGCTCTGCTCGCGGATCAAGGCGACCCGGTCGACGGACCTGGCCACGATCTGCTACACCTCCGGGACCTGTTCCGTGACGCCCGCGACCCCGACGTCCATGCTGCCCGCCGGCAAGGGGGTGCTGCTGACGCACGGGAACCTCGTCACCAACGTCCTGTACGTCCGGGAAGTGGCGGAACTCACCCGCGAGGATGCACTCCTGTCGGTGCTGCCGCTGGCTCACATGTTCGAGCGGACCTGCGGCTACTACGCCGCGGTGTCGGCAGGCGCCGCGGTCTCGTATGCCGCCAGTCCGGCGCAGTTCGTCGACGACATCGGCTCGGTGGCGCCCACGGTACTGCTGTGCGTGCCCATGCTGTTCGAGCGGATCTACCAGCGGGCGTTCGCGGCCACGGACAAGCCCTGGTTCCGGAAGGTCACCGGCCTGGCCACGGCGGTGGTCAACGTGTTCGTGGGCGACGCCGCGAGGGCCGGTCAGTTCGTGGAAGACCGGAAGGCGTGGCTCCTGGGCAAGCTGCTCCGCCGGAAGCTCGGCGGTCGCCTCCGCTTCGCCGTCTCCGGCGGGGCCGCCCTGAGCGCAGACCTGGCCCGGTTCTTCCACGAGAAGGCCGGGATCCTGATCCTCGAGGGTTACGGCCTCACGGAGACCTCGCCGGTGTTGACGTGCAACCGGCCCGGCCGCTGGAGGTTCGGCTCCGTGGGCATGCCGATCACGGACGCCCAGGTGCGGATCGCCGAGGACGGCGAGGTGCTGGGGCGCGGCCCCATGGTGATGCAGGGCTACCTGGACGACCCGGAGGAGACGGCCAAGGCGCTGGACCCGGAGGGCTTCTTCCACACCGGCGATCTGGGGCGGTTCGACGAGGACGGCTTCCTGAGGATCACGGGCCGCAAGAAGGCCATGTTCAAGCTCTCGATCGGGAAGTTCGTCAATCCCGAGCCGATCGAGAACCGGATGGTCCACGAGCTGGTCAGCCAGGCCATGGTGTGCGGCTCGGACCGTCCGTTCGCCGCGGTGCTGATCTTTCCGAACCTTCCGGCGCTGCAGAGTCTGGCGGCCAGCCTCGGGGTCACGGGCGACGACGCGGCGCTGTGCAACGACCAGCGGATCCGGGAGCCATACAAGAAGATCGTGGACGACGCCTGCGGTCATCTCCCGGATTACGAGCGCATCAAGCGGTTCTGCCTGGTGCCGGCTGCGCTGGGTATCGATTCCGGGGAGCTGACCCCCACGCTGAAGGTGAAGCGGGCCGTGGTGGGCGAGAGGTTCAAGGAACGGATCGATAGCATGTATGATGGCTCCTGACGATCGTCCTCGAGAGGGGGTATCTCCAGTGGGGTGCACGTTCACGCGTCGCCGTCTGCTTGCGAGAGCCGGAGCGCTGACCGGTCTCGCCCTGTCCGCCGGCGCTCCCGCGTGGCTTTCGGGAGCGGCGCGGGGCAGCATGCCGATGCGGCCGCTGGGCGCCACCGGCGTCAAGGTGTCGCTTCTGGGGCTCGGAGGCTGGCACGTGGGGGTGTCGTCGCTCACAGACGGCGAGGCCGTGAGGATGATCCGTACCGCCATCGACGGGGGGATCAACTTCCTCGACAACGCGCGGGAGTACAACGACGGCAGGAGCGAGGAGCGGGTCGGAACCGCCCTCGCCGGCCCGTGGCGGGACCGGGTGTTCCTGATGACGAAGTCGTGCGCCCACACCCGCAACCGGGCCGACTCGATGAAGAGCCTCGAGGAGAGTCTCAGGGCGCTGAAGACCGATCGCATCGACCTCTGGCTGTTCCACGAGGTCGTCTACGACAACGACCCGGAGTGGATCTTCACCCGGGGCGGCCTGGCCGCGGCGATCCAGGCGCGACAGCAGGGCAAGGTGCGGTTCCTCGGCTTCTCCGGGCACAAGCACCCCGACATCCACCTGGACATGCTGGGCCGTCCGTTCCGCTGGGACGCCGTGATGATGCCGCTGAACGTCGTGGACGCCCACTACAGGAGCTTCGAGAAGCGGGTGCTTCCGGAGGCGGTGAAGCGCAACCTCGGGGTGATCGCGATGAAGAGCCTGGGAGGCTTCATGTCGCGGCTCCTCGAACAGACGAAGCTCGACCCGGAGGAGTGCCTCCGGTACGTGATGAGCCTGCCGATTTCCACCGTCGTCTCCGGAATGGAGAACCCCCACCTGCTGGAGGCGAATCTCGCCCTGGCCCGGCGGTTCATGCCGCTCACCGAGGCGGAGCGGACACGGATCCTGGCCGCCAGCGCCCCCGCGGCCGGCGACGGGCGCTGCGAGCGCTACAAGAGCACCACCGACTTCGACGCCCGGCCTGGCCAGGCGGCCCACGGGCTGGTGAAGTGACCGTCGGGCCCGGACGTTGTCCCGGACGTTGTCCCGGGCGTGCCGATCTCGGGAGGGGAAGAGGAAGGAGAAAGACGAGGAAGGGACCCGGCGAGGCGCCGGGTCTCCAGGATCCCCCACCTGTTTCGCCGAGTCGGGCCTGTGATCAAGCCTCGGCCTGGCTGCAGAGTCACCAAGGAAGTGGAGGGGGTTCATTCGAAGTCGCGCTCGGGAGAGGGAGGAAAGAGGAGGGGATCCGGATTGAGGTCGCGCTCGGGGGCGCGACTCGGACCCGGCGAGGCGCCGGGTCTGGGACCTTGCCTCGGGGTTGATTCGAGTCATCCCCCGTGGCAGACTGCTGGCACTTCGATCGAGTGCAGCGGCTGCCACACCCCGGTATGAATGAAGAGCTTCTCGCCCGTGTGCCTCTGTTCGCCGTCTTCTCCCCGGAGGAGCGCTCCGAGCTGCTCCGCGGCGTCGAGGTGGTCCGGCTCCAGAGCGGGTCGATCGTCTTCGAGATCGGCGATCCCGGGGGCTCGATGTACGTCGTGGAGTCCGGCCAGGTCGAGCTCTTTCTCAAGGACACCACCGGCCATCGCATCGTTCTGGACACCTGCGGCGACGGCGGCTTCTTCGGCGAGCTCTCCCTGCTCGACGGAGGCCCACGCACCGCCTCTGCCGTGGCCACCCAGGACCTGGTCGCCATCCGTCTGAAGCGCAACGATCTGGCCTCGCTGCTCCGCCGCCACCCCGGCGCCGCCCTCGACATGTTGACCGCCACCGGGCGACGACTGCGGTTCACCGGAGAGCTCCTGCGTCGCACCGCGTCGCGAAACGCCAACCTGGCGCTCGACGAGACGCACAGCCTGGTGCACCGCATGGCGGACTGGATCGCCGAGTTCGCCGGGAGCCTCGCTTTCCTGGTGCTGCACCTGCTGTTCTTCGCAGTCTGGATCGGGATCAACCTGGACTGGCGGGTCGCCTGGTTGCCCCGGATGCCGGTCTTCGACACGTACCCGTTCGGGTTCTTGAACATCCTGGTCTCGCTGGAGGCGATCATCCTCACGGCGTTCGTGCTGGTGAGTCAGAACCGGCAGGCCGCCAAGGACCGGATCCGCGCCGATATCGAGTACGACGTCAACTTGAAGTCGGAGCTGGAGATCGCCCACCTGCACGAGAAGCTCGATCGGTTGACGGAGCGGGTCCTGGGCCGCCTGGAGGCCATCGAACGGGGAGCCCGGGTCGCGCCGCGCTGAACCTGGCGCTCCGGGCGGGTCGGGTCACCCCCCGTCGGTCCCGGAACCGGGACAGCGTGGCGCCCGGCCCTCCACCGGCTCTGGCCAGCCGCCGTGCCGTACCCCGGCTCTCACCAGCTGGTTGCGCAGCAGCAGCTGCCGCGGGTCGATGGCGCGCTGCTTCTCGATGAGCCGGGCGATCGTCATGTCGATGGCCAGCAGCACGGCCCGGTCGAGGCCGAGCGCGCACTCCCGACGGAGCAGCTCCACGCCCGGATAGTCCCGGGTGGGCTCCACGAAGTCGGCCAGGAACACGATCTTGTCGGTCGTACCCATGGAGACGTCCCCCACGGTGTGGTTCCGGCAGGCCGACCTCACCAGCGGGTCGTCGAGCTTCAGCTCCTTCGCGGCCAGGTGATAGAAATAGTTGCCACCGGCATCGATGTTGGGAATGCTGGGGGCGGCGTTCTGAGCGGCTTCAACGGCTGCCGATACTGCCCTGGGCACCAGATACGCGCCCGCTTCCAGTGACGGGCCACATCGTGCAGCCAGGCGGCCACGCGGACCGTCCGTACCAGGTCCGGGGCGTCCCGCCGGGCCAGCCGGTCCGCCGTCTCCACGGTGCCGATCACGTGAGGAAGACGCCCGGGGTCCAGGCGCTGCTTTGCCCAGCGACGGACCCGGGCCTCCAGCGCCGGGGGGCAGAGGTCGAGGCCGCGCTCTGCTCGAGCGGACGGGCACCCCGGAGCCACGCCGGAGCGGGTCGACCGCGGGCTATGGACCCGCGGACGGGTCATCGTCGCCGCCCCCTGGAACGGAGGTTCGTGCGAACGGCGGGGCGGACGGCCGGGGGCCAGCGCATGAGGGGCACCTCCAGCGATCGGGGCCAGACCGGAACATACC
Organism: Candidatus Rifleibacteriota bacterium; assembly: GCA_016213885.1. Taxonomy (GTDB): domain Bacteria; phylum Muiribacteriota; class UBA6191; order JACPRK01; family JACQZM01; genus JACQZM01. The sequence goes on from JACQZM010000074.1 coordinate 5,259, forward strand.
CGCTCCCCGATCCGACCGCAAGGTGGACCCGGGCGCGACGGGTCGATCGGTCCTCCTGGCTGCGTCACGGCGTCCGGTCAGATCTCCTGGCGGTCCACCCTCAGGCCCAGGATCGTCGACACCCTGGCGGCGGTGTCGCCCAGCTCCCGGGGTGGCCGGAGGGACGCCGTCGGCGCTCCGACGTCCACCGGTCGCCCTCCGGGCCGCCGCCCTCGCCTGGTCCGATCGGGCTCGCGCAACGGACTCGCGCTACTCCACCCGGATCGGCCCGATCGGTCGAGCCGTCGCCGTGGCCACGTCGCGGATCGACCGGACCACCACGAGGCCCGGCGCCGTCCCCTTCTGGGCCCCCTCGAGGAGCAGCCGCATCGTGCTCGATCCGCGAAACGGAACGCCCAGCGTCTGCATCCTCTGCCCGCCGGAGGCCCGTTGTCCGTATATCATGTCGCCCTGGTAGCTCGCCAGGGAGTCCTCGGTCTGCTTGGCCACCACAGTGGCCGGCAACACCACCAGCGCCACGTGCTCGGCGTTGTCGAGCCCCGCGGGAAGGGCGATCTCGAGCGTCGCCTCCCCGCCGATGGCGAGCCGCTCCGACGACAGCGTCGCCCGGATGCCCTGGAGCTTCCCCGCCGCGGTGGACAGGTCCAGGGTCCTCGGTCTGGTCAGCTGCACGATCGCCCGGGCCGGAGCCGACAGCTCGAAACCCACCGGGTCGGCGTCGATCCGCAGCGCTCCCGAGTCGAGCGTTCGCCCGGTCGTGGCTCCGGCCCGGACGATCGCCACGGGACCGGTGGCCAGCGCCCCCTTCTCGGCCATCATCATCAGCAGCTCCAGAAACCGGATGGACGTCTGGGGGGTCGAGTAGATTCCGCCCGTGAGCGCCGGTCCCTGGATGACGCCGGACTCCTCGGTGAGGATCGATCGGCGGGCGATCCGGGCGAACAGCCGGTGGAACTCCGGAGTGTCGATGCCGCCGCTCAGCACCAGCACCTTGGCGGCCTGGATGAGGTGGGGCAGCTCCCCGGTCCGCTCGAACGCCCGCCTGACCCGCTCGAGATCGGCGGCGGTCAGAGCGATCCGCCCGCCGCTGCCCGTCGGTCCGTCGAGGCTGCCCAGAACCTGGGTCCTCACCCACTGGAGCGCCGCGTCATCGGTGAGCAGGTGGATCCGACCGCCCGACTCGGTCCAGATCTCGATCGCCTCGGCGGTGGCCGTCTTGGCCACTCCGGGTTCGCTGGTCGACTTGATCAGCGCCCCGGTCACGGTCTCGGCCAGAGAGCCCGCGGTCTGGACGGTCTCGCGGAGCTCTCTGCCGTGGCGCTTCAGCTTCACCAGCTGTCTCAGGCTCGCCCTCAGGTTCTCCAGCATGAAGAGGCTGAACCGTTCGCTCGGAGCCATCCCGGGGTACGGGACGAAGAGGCCGGAGCCGGTGTCGAGGAACCGCTCCTTCAGGTCCTTGACCGTGGCCCGGATCGACAGGACGAGCGGCCGGGACCGCTGGTCCTCGTCGAGCAGGCCCGCCTCGATGGCGGCCAGGATCGTCGCCTTGGCAGCGAGCCCGGCCGTGAGCGCCTCGCCGTGGCCGAACCAGCTGGCGATGCAGGTCTCGAGGTTCCCGACGAGCCCCTTCAAGAGCGGGCCAGGACCCGGGAAGACAGTGGCCGACCACCCCGGCTCCACCCGGATCGGCCGCCCGTCGGAGACGATCAGGTCTCGCTCCAGCACCGGCTGGGCCGCCGGGGTGGCGATCTGGATCTTCCTCCGGTCCACCGGCTTGCCGTCGGCACCGACCAGCTCCAGGATCAGCGGCCCCGGCGTCCCCCCCTCGATCGCGAACCGGTGGGAGGAGCGCCCCGGCACCGCCGTGAACTTCAGCTGGCCCTGCACTCCGGCCCCGGAGACCATGAGCGAGAGCTCCCTGGCCCTCAGGTTGTCCACCACCGCTTCGGCCTGCACCCTGGCCCCGGGGAGCATGAGCGGCAACAGGTGGCACTCCACCTGACCCTGGCTCGAGACGTCCACCACGGTCTGTCCGGACAGATGGTCGTACCCGGCGAGCGCGACGTACCGGACGGTCAGCCGGCAGGTCTGGGGCGGCAGCACCATCTCCACCGTCGCCTCTCCGGACCGATCGGTCCGGACCAGACCGGCGAAGACCACCTTGCGATCTCCCTCCCGGAACACATCCTCGGGGGCGGGCCCCACGGTCTGCCTGCCCGACGACCCGGAGAAGCCCACGATCGAGCTCGTCAGCTTCTGCCGCTCGTCCGGCGCCATCCGGGTCAGCTTGTCCACGTACGACCGGGTCAGGTTGACCAGGCCGGCGTTCGCCGACCCGGGCTCTTCCTCCCCGGGGGCGAGGGCGTCCTGGTCGCTCTTCACCTGGCCCTCGAGCCGGCGCCAGGTGGTGATCCCGGCGCTCTCCTCCCGGGTGGTCAGGAGCCCGGAGGCGTCGCGGAACGAGTCGCCGATCCGGGAGGCCAGCGCCGCGGCCGGGTCCTTGCTCGCCACCCGGTTGTCGTGGACCACCAGCACGCCGGAGACCGCCTTGCCCCGCCGGGTCAGCCGGTCGAGCACCGTGAGACGGACCGACGTGGCCCGGAGCGGCGAGCCCGTGGCCGGCACGTCGATCTTCATCGAGAGCCCGGTCGGGGCGAACGCCAGGGCGTGCCCCTCGAACGGGGTCGCCTCGCCGGGCTTGCCCCCCTTGACCAGGCCGCCGACCGCCACCAGCGTCCACGGCCCGGCGATCGGGATCAGGGTCGACTCTCCCCGGGCGAGCTTTCGACCGACGACGTGGGGGGCGTTTCGCTCGAACCCCTTGCCCGGCCGGGGCGACGCGGTGAACACCGTGAGGCTCTCGATCTCCCTCGTCGCCCTCAGCGAGACCGTGCCGTCGTCGGTGGCCACGACCCGCTCGATCTCCACCGGGTCGTCGGTGCGCCCCTTGTCCTCCTCGACGAAGATCTGCCGGCCCGGGACCTGACGCGCGCCGGCATAAGGGGCCAGACCGGCGCGAAACACCCGGGACAGGCCGCTGGTCAGCTTGAACATCTCGCGCTCCACGTGGCTCGATCCCGAGAACAGGTGACGCACCGTGCCGCCGGGAGTGATCACCTCCAGCTCGAACGGCCCGGAGTGGCTGGAGACGTCCAGGGTGCCCCCCAGCTTCCCGTCGACGACCTGGACGGACCGCTGGGGCCCCGCCTCGATCCCGTTGCACCCGGGGAGCATGCACCGGGTCTTCAGCACCGCCGGGCCGGTGAACGGGCGGTTCGAGGCTCTCAGCTCGTTCTTGAACGAGAGCCCGTTGCCCCACCGCACCCCGGCGCCGGCCGCGTTGCCCAGGAACCACCCCGCCTGACACTCGTCCAGCTCCTTGGGCCCTGACAGCCTCGCGAACTCGTGGGCGAACGAGACCGCTCCCAGCGCCCCTTCCACCACGGAGAACTCGGCGGTGGCCTTGCGTGCGGCGCCCTCCACCGCCACCTCCACGTGGTACTGGCCCAGCCGCATCCGCTCCTTCTCGCCGCTCATCACCGGCAGACACAGCACCCCGTCCGGGTTCAGCCTGGCCGTGGGCAGCGGCCGCTGCTCGCCATCCTTGGCGAGGACCGTGACGGTGACGTTCCGGTCCGGGAAGTCCGGGAAGAACGCAGCCAGGTTCACCGTCTCGTGGGGCCAGTACTGCGGCTGATCCACCGTGACCGCGGCCAGCTCCAGGTGGAACGACTCCTCGACCCTGTCGCTCCTGGGCTCCACCCTGCCGGCGGCGGTGTCGAACCGGAACAGGTACCCGTCCCGGCCGGCGCCGGCCGGGCCCGGGCTCTGCCCTGTGAGCGGGTGCTCCGGAACACACAGGGCGACCAGGGCGACGAGCGAGACGGCGGCTGCGACGGCGAATCGATGGAGCATGGCTCCCCCTTTGCTGGAGGCTGACGGGTCCCGACCGGTTCCACCGTGGAGAGTCTACCGCCGGAGCGCCGACCTTCTTTCGTCTTTTTCCCGCAAGGCCCGGGTCGGCCGGCCCGGGTCCCCGGGGCGGTGGTGTACAATGGCGCCGATTCCCGCCGAGCCGGAGGGGGGCCGGTCGCGGATCGGCCCGGGGCCGTCGAAACCCCGGCCCGAGGAGCGCCCATGAATAATGGAAGAGAGCCGGCCCCCTGGAACGACGCCGAGAAGGCGATCCTGGCGCCGCTGGTGGACCCCGTGAAGATCCAGGAGTTCCTGGACGACATCCCCTACAACGACGAGATCACCTGCCGGTCGCCCCGGCGGGTCATGCGCGACAGGAAGGCCCATTGCTTCGAGGGCGCCATGTTCGCCGCCGCGGCGCTGGAACGGATCGGCTTCCCACCGCTCTTGGTGGACATGGGGGCGGTCAGGGACGACACCCATGTGCTGGCCCTGTTCAAGCAGAACGGCGGCTACGGGGCTCTGGGCAAGTCGAACTACTCCGGCCTGCGGTACCGGGCGCCGGTCTACCGGTCGCTCCGCGAGCTGGTGATGTCGTACTTCGACGACTACTTCAACCCTGACGGCGAGCGGACGCTCAGGTCGTACTCGGTGCCGCTGAAGCTGACCGATGGGGTCTACCGGGGCTGGCGGACCGCCGCGGAGGACCTGGACCCGATCGGCGACCGCCTGGAGGCGATCCCGCACTACCAGGTCGTGACCGCCGCGCAGGAGGCGAACCTTCCGCCGGTGGACCGGCGGCTCCTCGCTGCCGGTCTCCTGGGTGCCCGCATCGACGGGCTCTCGCAGAATCCACGGCCACCCGGAGTCAAGAAGCTGGCCGGCGAGGAGCACCTGTGCCGGATCAGGGTCGGGGACCACCGGGTCGTCCACGAGATCCAGGACGACAGGCTACTCGTCCTCGTGGTCCGGATTGGCCACCGTCGTGACGTCTACCGGTGAGAGGAAGGCCAAGAAAAGAGTGGCCTCACCGGTAGGGGGCGGCCATGGAGTGCGGCGCCGGTGAGGTCATGGTCATGCATCGGGAGATACGGGCCAGGAGATGAGCATGACCGGGGGTCTCATCCTGGCGGTCTATCCACTTGTCATCCCTGGGGCCTCATGGTCGGTTCCTTCGAGGCAGGCCAGGCAAAACGTTCCCTCGGTCTACAGGTGCCCGGCTATCGACTCCTTCATGGACGCCAGCCCCAGCGCCTTCATCAGAAGTTGCTTCCAGGCTCTCGCCCGGATGGTGAAGATAGGACTCATTCTTGGTGGTTTGGTGGCGGGCCCCCGGATCCCGGTCGATTCCTGATCACCGGTAACACGCATGACCGTTCCCTTTCGGGTGGTCGTTGCGATACCCTGGAGCTGTTGCCCCGTTGCCCGGGGACAACCGTCTGACGGCCCGGAGGCCCCGCGGATCATGGAGAGGGAGCTTTTCGACGGCGTTCGCGACTGCCTGGCCGAGGTGCTGCTGCTCAAAGACCCGGCCGTGGTGACCTTGAGCAGTTCCCTCATCCGCGACCTGGGCGCCGACTCGCTGGACATCCTCGATCTGATCTTCCATCTGGAAGAGCGCTTCGGCATCAAGATCTCGAAGGACGAGATCAACTACTACTCGAACCTCGGGCTGCCCCCGGAGCAGACCCACGTGGACGGAGTCCTCACCGCCGAGGCGCTGAAGGGGCTCGCGGCGATGATGCCGGAGGTGGATCCGGCGGTCTTCTCGCCGGGCCTCAAGGTGAGCGAGGTGCCCAAGCTGATCACGGTTCAGACGCTGATCAACCTGGTGAAGGCCAAGGTGGAGGCGAGGCCCGGGCTGCCTGCCTGACCGATGCCCAACCCGGTCGACATATCCCTCCCCATCTACCTGCAGGCGCTCGGGGTGCTCAACGCCTGGGTCCTCAAGCCCGCGTACATGCTCCTCGGCCTCTTTCTGCTGGTGAGGCTGGCCAGGTACGCCGCGGAAGAGATCCGCTGGTTGTGGTGGGGGCTCGTGGCCTTCGAGATCGGCGAGTTCGCATGCGCCGTCAACTTCCTGGGGTATCAGATGGCCTCGGTGCCGTTGGAGATGACGCACAACGTCGGCATGGTGGTGACGCTGGGGCTGTTCACCATGGCGACCCTCGAGATCGTCGACCGCCGGATGCTGTTCCAGTTCGCGAAGGCCAGGAGCTGCGCCCTGGTCCGGTTCTGCCGGGAGTGTCCGGTCCGGGCAGGCTCTTCCTGCCGGTTCAAGCCGCTCTTCGTCTTCGTCTGCTCAGTCGGCGTGCTCGTGTCGATCCTCCCGTTCACGAAGCCCCCGGTGATCGACCACCCGATGCGCGTCCAGGTGTTCGGCCACAGCGTGGTGTGCCACCACCTGCCGGTCTACCAGATGTTCGAGAACAGGGTGTGCCCGGCGGCGGCGGTGGCGCTGTTCGGGGCGTGCCTGATCATGCTGTGGCGCCGGAACGACCCGGCGCTGTTCGCCGAGCGCGTCGTGTTCTCGTTCGCCCTCGGCTGCTCCCTGTTCGCCATCTTCCGCTTCGCCAACCACCGGATCAACTGGGACTATCCGATCTGGTTCGATTTCTGGGAGGAGTCGCTGGAGTGGGTCACCATCGCCGGGGTGGCGCTGACGCTCCACCTGTTCCGTGACCGGCTCCTGGACGACCCTGCGCCCGCCGGGGAGCAGGGGGCCGGGGCCGGGCCGAACGACCCGGGAAAGGGGACTTGCCATGCCTGAGCTGGCCAACCTGGTGGCGATCGTGACCGGAGGAACCGGGGCGATCGGCTCCGCCATCTGTCGGGTCTTCGTGCGGGAGGGCGCCCGGGTCGCTTTCACCTACTCGAAGTCCTCGGAGCGCGCCGGGTCGCTCGCTCGAGAGCTGGGCGACAGCGGCCGGGCGTTCCAGGTCTCGGTGGTGGATGGGCCGGGCCTGGAGCGGCTGGTGGCCGACGTGGTGGGCCAGTGGGGACAGGTGGACATCCTGGTGAACAACGCGGCGATCGCCCAGGTGCTGGCGTTGCCGCTGATCGACGAGGAAGACCTGGACCAGATGCTCGCCGTGAACGTGAAGGGCCCGTTCCTGGTCACCAAGGCGGTGGTCCGGACCATGATCCAGCGCCGGTCCGGCTCGATCATCAACATCGGCTCGCTGGCCGGCGAGCGGATCATGGAGGTGCCGCCCCACTACGCGGCGACCAAGTGCGCCATGGGCGGCCTCACCGCCTCGCTGGCCTGGGAGCTCAAACGCTACAACATCCGGGTGAACTGCGTGGTGCCGGGTCTGATCGAGGGCGGCGTGGGAGTGAACGTGCCGGAGAAGCAGCGGAAGCAGTACGAGCAGTACGCCACCGTGGGCCGGCTCGGGCGGCCCGAGGAGGTGGCGGAGGTGGTCAGCTTCCTGGCGTCGGCCAGGGCGAGCTTCATCAACGGGCAGAAGGTACACGTCGACGGGGGGATCTAGCACCACGACGCATGATCACGCCCTGATGCGGCCCCCACGGGGTAGCTGCACCGCTACCCGGGCGGGGAGAGGCGATCGACGATGGCGAACTGCGACGGAACCGGAGGGTGCTGCGGCGGACCTGCCACCCGCGGCTTGACCCAGCGGCCCTATACCTATGTGAAGACGGTGCAGGGGGTCTGCCGCCAGTGCCGCCGGGTGGTCAACGCCCGGGTGGTCATCGAGGACGGCCGGGTCTGGCAGGAGCGCCTCTGTCCCGAGCACGGCCCGGCCCGGGCGCTGATCGCCGACGACGCGGCCTGGTACCTGCAGGTCATGAAGAGGCCGGTGGTGCCGCGTGAGCCGCTGGTGCGGGCCACCGAGCAGAAGCTGGGCTGTCCGCTGGACTGCGGCCTGTGTCGGTTCCATGCGTCGAGGTGCAACCTGCCGGTCTTCTCGGTGACCAACGCGTGCAACCTGGACTGTCCGATCTGCTTCACCTACAACCGGCGAGACCGGATCTGGCACATGCCGCTGGAGGAGCTGGACCGGCTCCTCGACCGGGTCATCGAGTCCTCCGGCGAGCTCGATCTGATCAACATCACCGGTGGCGAGCCGACGCTCCACCCCCGGATCCTCGAGCTGATCGACCGGGCCAGGTCGAGGCCCGAGATCGGCCGGGTGACCATGAACTCGAACGGCATCAAGATCGCCAGCGACCCGGCGTTCTGCCAGGAGCTGGCCAGGCTGGGCGTCTACGTGATCCTCTCGCTCGACACGTTCGTGCCGGAGCGGTCGATGAAGATCCACGGCAGGGATCTCGTCCAGATCAAGCAGAGAGCGCTGGCGAACCTGGAGCGGTTCGACATCGGCACGACCATCCTGAACGTGATGATCCGCCACGAGAACGAGGACGAGATCGGGCGGATCCTCGATCTCGCCGCCGGGAAGAGCTTCATCCGCTCCGTCACGATCCAGACCATGACCTACACCGGCCAGGGCGGGAAGAGCTTCCCCAGGGACCTGCACATGACCGTCGACGGGGCCCAGAGAGCGATCGAGATGGCCACGGCGGGCCGGATCCGCGCCGCCGATTTCCACCCCATGCCGTCGGCCCACCCGCTCTGCTACGGCATCAGCTACTTCTTCAGGGAGGGAGGGCGGCTCGTTCCTTTCAGGAGCCTGTTCTCCGAGGAGGAGGTCCGCCGGCTCATGGGCCCCCACTACCTGATCCACCCGGGCGACGCGTTCAACGAGCTCTTGAACGACGCGATCCACCGGCTCTGGGCCGAGGGTGGCGACCCGTCGATCCTGGCTCTGTTGAAGCAGATCATCAAGAAGATCTTCCCGGCCGACCGGACGCTCACGCCGTTCGAGCGCCAGAGAGTGGCCCAGGAGCACGTCCTGACCTGCTACGTCCACGCCCACATGGACGAGGACAACTTCGATCTGGCCCGGGTCTCCACCTGTCCAGACCTGGTGCCGGACGTGTCCGGCACGTTGACGCCGGCGTGCTCGTACAACGTGTTCTATCGGATGCGTGACGGGCGCTTCTGGGAGCCTGATGGAGACAGCTGAACTCGAAGCGGTGGTCGCTCGCTACCGGAGCTTCCTGGCCGGAAGCGCTCCGGTGTTCGTGCACCGGTTCCGCCAGGGCCGGCGTGAGGTGGACTTCTGCATCTGCTCCGGATCGGTCCACGGGCCGCTGGAGCTGGCGTGGCTCAACCTGCGGTACGGCATCCTCCAGTTCGTGCTGGCGCTCCCCTGGAGCTGGCCCAAGGTGCAGGCGTTCCGCCTGTTCGGCGCCCGGATAGGAAAGCGGGTCTACATCTCCCAGCGCGTCTACATCGACCCGATGTATCCCGAGCTTCTCACGATCGGCGACGACGTGCTCATCGGCCTGGACGCCAAGATCTTCTTCCACGAGATCACCCAGACGGCGTACCGGGTCGGGCGGGTGCGGCTTCAGACCGGCTGTCTCGTCGGCGCCGGCTCCATGCTCCGGCCGGGCATCACGATCGGCGAGGGAGCGGAGGTGGGGGCGCTCTCGGCGGTCGCCTCCAGCGTGCCGCCCCACACCACCGTGTTCGGCGTGCCGGCACGACCGCTGAACAGGTCGTCCGACCAGCCCGCCGACGACGAGGAGAGCTGATCCGTGGCGGGCTCCACGGTTCTGGTCACCGGCGCCACCGGCTTCCTGGGCAGCCACCTGGTAGAGCGGCTGATCGCCGACGGGACCCGGGTGCGCTGCCTGATCCGCGAGACCGCCGACACCCGGTGGCTGGACGGCCTCGACTTCGAGCGCTGCCCGGGCGACGTCACCGATCCGGCCTCCCCGACGGAGGCCGTCCGCGGGGTGAGCCGGGTCTACCGCTCCGCGGGGCTCGTGAGGGCCCGGTCGCTCTCCGAGTACCTGAGGGTGAACCGGGACGGCACCGGCCACCTGCTGGAGGCGTGCCGGGCCCACGCCCCGGCCCTGGAACGGTTCGTACTGATCTCGTCGCAGGCCGCGGCGGGACCGGCCCCGCCGGACCGGCCGGCCACGGAGTCGGACCGGCCGGGCCCGCTGACCCACTACGGGCGGTCCAAGGTCGAGGCTGAGGAGCTGGTGGTCGCGGCCGGGGACCGGCTTCCCGTGACCATCGTCCGGCCGCCGGCGATCTACGGCCCCAGGGACACGGAGGTCTACCAGGGGTTCAGGGCGGCCCGGTTCGGCCTGTGCGTGTACATCGGGCCGGCTGACCAGAGAGTCAATTTCGTCCACGTCGCCGACGTGGTCCGTGGCGCGGTCCTCGCGGGGACTCATCCGGACGCCGTCGGGGAGATCTTCTTCGTGGGCAGCGAGGAGAACTACCCGACCCGACGGATCGCCGACACCATCGCGTCGTCGGTGCGGCGGCCGCTGGTGAGAGTGGCTGTCCCGGCCTGGACGCTCGCGGCGGTCGGGACGGTGGCGGAGCTCGTCGCGGGTCTCGCGGGCCGGGCCCCCACGCTGAACCGGCAGAAGGTCCGGGAGCTCACGGCGCCTCACTGGTGCCTCGACGTGAACAAGGCCAGGAGAGTCTTGGGTTACCGGCAGGCCGTCTCCCTGGAGAGCGGCATCGACGAGACCGCCCGCTGGTACCGGGAGCGGGGGTGGCTGTGAGGGGAGCCGGCGCGTCGCCGGGCCGGAGCGACCTGTCCAGAACGAACTCCGCTCCCAGCTCCCGGACCGAACAGGAAGAAGCTCTCTCGAGCCTCGAGCGGGAGGAGCCTGTCATACATGATTCCATTCTGCCGTGCCCATTGGAAGAAGCAACTCCGTTTCACAGTCTCTCGGATGCTCGGGGAAACCTGCCAGGCTTCCTTCCTGAAGGCCAGAGGGCCACTCTCCTGTTGCATCGGAGCCGTCGTACCGGCATCATAGGGGGCCCGGTCGATCGGGGCGTTCCGGATGGCTCCGGCCGCCCGACAACCGCCGGGGTCGATATGGCCAATGCGCTCAAGTCGACGCTGCTCAACCTGGTGGGCCTGATCGACTTCTCCACCACCGGCACCGTGTCGTTCGACGGCCAGTGCGTGTCGTCGTTCACCGACGACCAGCTCTCGACGATCCGCAACACCCGGATCGGCTTCATCTTCCAGGGGTTCAACCTGATACCGGTGCTGACGGCGCTGGAGAACGTGATGCTGCCGCTCCACGTGATGGGCGTCGCCGGCCCATCGGCGATGGCCCGGGCGCTGGCGATCCTCGACGAGCTGGGTCTCGCCACCCACCTGTCCCACCGCCCCCACAAGCTCTCGGGCGGCCAGCAGCAGCGGGTGGCGATCGCCCGCGCCCTGGTCACGCAGCCTCTCCTGGTGATCGCCGACGAGCCCACGGCCAACCTGGACTCCGCCACGGCGCGGACGATCATCGACCTGATGCGAGAGGTGAACCTGCGGCACGGGACCACGTTCCTGTTCTCCACCCACGACCAGCGTCTGCTCGACCGGGTGACGCGCCGGGTCCACCTGGAAGACGGACGGGTCGTCGGGTCGGAAGCGACGGCGGGCGAGGCCGACCCCCCGGCCCGAACCGCGCCGAGCTGATCGCGGATCGAGCTCCCTCTCATCCGAGGAACATCTCTGGATGCGGCTCCCAATCGACCGCCCCGCGAGAAGTGTCTCGACGACGTTCTTTTCTTCTATGATCGTGACTCGTCGATCGTCGACATAGACGACAGCCCCTGAGGACACGCTGGAGGCGCGATGAGCGATCGGACCGCCGAGCTTGGTGAACAGGTCAGGGCTGCACTCCTCAGGTTCCAGGGGCCACTGATCCGGTATGCCGTCCGCATCACGCAGGATCTTGAGAGTCCGCTGGGGCGCGGCTCCCGCAGGGGCCGCTGCGCCTCGAGGTCGGTCCTGAGTCCCCGGGGCGCCGACCGATCTTGAGCCGAGGAGGCCCCTGCGAAACCTGCTCGCCTCCGGGGACATTCTCCGCGCGGGGTGGACACTCATTATACTAGTATACTAGTATGATACTATTTTCGTGAGTGTCTGTCGCCAAGAGACCCACTCGGGAGACAGGCACCCCGGCTCGCGACCGATCCTGCAAATCGTACGATGCGATCGTAGAATTTCGCCAAGTGGCTCGAGAGACGGATCGAACCGCTGATCAGACGCCGGGCGCGGGAACGCCCGGTCGTCGTGGTGACCGGCGCCCGTCAGACCGGGAAGACCAGCCTCGTCCGGCGGCTGTTCCCGGACCTCGAGCTGGTGACTCTCGATCTGCCCGGCGAGGCAGAGCAAGCTGAACGGGACCCCAGGGCGTTCCTGGCACGACACCGCCCGCCGCCGGTGATCGATGAAGTCCAGTACGCTCCGGGGCTGTTCCGCCACCTGAAGGCCTGCGTCGACAGCCACCGTGACGCGAACGGGCTGTTCATGCTCACGGGCTCGCAGAAGCTCGGTCTGATGCCGTCGGTCTTTGAGTCCCTCGCCGGTCGAGCCGACATCGTGGAGCTCGAGACTCTCTCGTGGGCCGAGGTTCATCGCGCGAGGCCCGATCTGTCGGTCGAGCTGCCCGAGGACTGGTAGGCCTCGCCCGGGCGGGTCTCTCGACCCGTCGCCCGGTCATCGAGCCAGCAGCGGCCTCAGACCACGCCAGCCGACCAGGGCCAGCGGCGCGAGCGCGATGAGCTCCGCGGCTTCACGACCCATGCCGGGCCACGGCACCGCCAGGACCAGCAGCCCGGTCGCGGTCGCCGCCGCCGTCTCCAGGGTCGATCGACCGCCGAACAGACCGAATCCCAGCTGGCACGACGCGATGGACGAGACGGCGACCAGCGCCTTGGTCACGACCACGGCGGCCACCGCCCCTGCAAGGGGGCTGGCCGGTATGAGAACGTGGCAGGCGATCAGGTTCGCCACGAGACCGACGGCGTGGAACGCAAGGAGCCGCCCGGAGCGTCCCGTGGCGATCATCAGGTACCCCGCCAGGTTGTGGGTGAACCCCAGGACGATGCAGACGGACAGCCCTCGGAGCACCGCCACGGCCGGGCCGTATCCCGCGCCGTAGAGAAGCGCGATGATGCGGTCGCTCTCGAGGTAGAGCGCCCCGGCCAGCAGGAGCGCCGTCGGAAGGAGCGCCCCGGCGGCCGTGCGGGCCCGGTCCACGAAGGCGGCCCGGTCCTGGCGCCATAGCACCAGGAACACCGGGAACAGGGTGCCGCGGATCAAGAGCTCCGACACCAGCCCGGAGATCCCGTCGACCAGCAGCCAGGCGACGCCGTACTGGGCCAGCACCTTCTCCCCGGCCACGTCCTGGAGGGTGATGATGTTCAGACGGTTGTACAGCATGGTCACCGCGGCCATCACCGTGAAGATCAGCCCGCCGCGCCAGGTGAGCCAGACCCGGGTCAGATCCCATGACCGCCGGTCCGGGACGACGCTGCGGATCGCCGAAAGGCACGAGCCGGTCAGGTTGACCGCGGCTTCAAGCAACTTGAACAGGGCCACCACCGCCGAGGAGAGCCCCAGGAAAAGCGCTCCGAACCCGAAGAGGAAGCCTCCGGTCGCGGCGGCGCAGCGGATGGCGCCCTCGGTCCGCTGGCGATTCATGATCTCCAGCGCCACGAAGAACGAGCTGGCCAGGGCCTCGAGCCCCACGGCCAGGCCCACGCCCCAGATGACCAGGCACAGCGACGGGGAGTAGCCCCGGATCAGCGTGAACCCGACGAGCCCCAGCCAGGACAGGGCCAGGAGCGCCCCCTTCAGCAGCGTGACCTGCCTGAGCAGAGACGAGACCGCCTCGCGGCCGGCCAGCAGCGTGCCGAGGTGCTGGTTCAGACCGAGCTCCGTCACGAACTGGACGATGGAGCCCAGGCTGAGCGCCAGGAAGACCTCCCCGTACGTCGACGGCCGGGTCCGGGCCAGATAGATGAAGAACGCGGTCTGGAGAAGCTCCCGGAACCCGAACGCGCCGGCGAGGTAGCCGAACCGGGAGAGCACCCCTGGCGGCCGCGGCGACGTGTAGGGGTGGGAGATCATCGGATGGGGCCCGTGGACCGCGGCCGGCGCCAGGCTGCTACAGCAGGCGCTCCCCCCCGTCCCGGGCCTCGCGGACGGTCCGGAGGACCGATTGGACCCCGTCCTGGTCCATGGACACGCCGTGCTTCGCGAGCGTCGCCGCCACCTCGTCGACGGCGGCGCTGGACCGGTCGCCCCCGGCGGCCGCGGGCGCATCGAACCGCCGCGCCAGGGCGCCGGCCAGATCGGCGATGGAGGTCCACGGGTTGATCGCCGTGCGGGGCAGGCTCGTCTGGAGCTCTTTCTCGAGCGCGACGTGGAGCTCCACGGCCATCAGCGAGTCGAGCCCCATCTCCATGGTCGGACGGTCCACGTCGATCCGCTCGATCGGCCACTGCATGACCTGGCTCACCGTGCGCTTCAGCAGATCGATCAGCGCGGCGAGCCGTTCCTCCGGGCCCAGGCCGGCGACCCGCCGGGCGAACGGCTCCCCCGGGGTCGAGGAGGCCCGGTCCGACGGGGCTCCACCGACCAGCTCCGAGAACTTGGGGGCACCGGCCGCCGGGAGGAAGGAGACGAGCTGCCGCCAGTCCTGGCGGGTGGCCGCGACGTGGGCGCGGCCGGCGGGGACGAGCTCGTCCAGCAGGTCCAGCGCTTCGTTCGCCGTGAGGCCCGGGTCGCCCATGCGCTCCTTGAGATGCCGCTTGAGCTCCGGGTCCTTGGCCACCACGCCCACGTCGGAGATCGCCCCCCAGGAGACGGTCAGCGCGGGAAGCCCCTGCCGGCGCCGCTCGTGGGCCAGCGCCTCGAGACAGGCGTTGGCCGCCACGTAGCTGGCCTGGCCCGGGTTGCCGAACAGCGTCGTGGTGGACGAGTACATGACGAAGAAATCGAGCTCGTACCCCAGAGTCAGCTGGTGGAGGTTCGAACCGCCCAGGACCTTGGGGGCCAGCACCTCGAGGATCCGCCGGCCGGTCAGGTTCCGGACGATCCCGTCGTCCAGCACCATGGCCGCGTGCACCACGCCCTTGAGCCGTGGCAGAGCCGCGCCGCACTGGCCCAGCACCCGGGCCACCTGGGCCCGGTCCGCCACGTCCGCGCAGGCCACGTGGACCGCCACGCCCCGGGCCGCCAGCGACGCCAGCACCTCCCGGGCCTCGTCGGTATGGACGCCCCGGCGCCCCATCAGGATCAGGGTCCGCGCCCCCCGTTGTACGAGCCACTGGGCGGTCTTGAGCCCCAGGCCGCTCAGCCCCCCGGTGACCAGGTAGCTGCCGTGTGGGTCGACCTCGATCGGCGATGCCGGCACCTCCGGAGGCGCGGTCCGCACCCCGGCTCCGTCCATGGAGACCACTATCTTGCCCAGGTGCTTCGACAGCTGCATGTGCCGGAACGCCTCCACCGCCTGGGCCTGGGGGAACGCGCGGTGCACCAGCGGCCGGAGCGCCTCCCGCTCGATCAGCCCCATCAGCTCCGCGAACAGCCGCCTTCCCAGGGCGCGCTGCCCGGTCATCACCTGGTCGACGTCCACGGCGAAGTACGACACGTTCTGCCGGAGCGGCTTGAGCCCGATCCTGGTGTCGGCGTAGAGATCCCGCTTGCCCAGCTCGACGAACCGGCCGAACGGTTTCAGCAGACTCAGGTTCCTGCGGATCGCCTCGCCGGCCAGGGAGTTCAGCACCACGTCGACCCCCTCCCCGCCCGTCGCCTCCAGGATCTGGTCGGCGAACGAGAGGCTCCTGGAGTCGTACACCCGGTCGACCCCGAGGAGCCGGAGGAACTCCCGCTTCTCCTCGGAGCCGGCGGTGGCGTGGATCTCGGCGGCGACCAGGCCGGCGTACTGGATGGCCGCAAGGCCCACGCCTCCGGCGCCGCCGTGGATCAGCACCCGCTCGCCGGGCTGGAGCCTGGCGAGGTGCTTCAACGAGTAGTAGGCCGTGAAGAACGCCGCGGGAACCGTCGCGGCCTCCTCGAACGTCAGCGAGGCGGGGATCCTCGCCACGGCTCCCGCATCGGTGACGACGAACCGGGCGAAGCACTGAGGACCGAACCCCACCACGGGGTCGCCCTGGGCGAGCTCCGACACGCCCGGGCCGACCCGGGTCACCACGCCGGCGCACTCGAGCCCCAGCGTCGGGCCGGCCAGGCCGCCCTCCAGCGCCGCGTCCGGCAGCAGCCCCATGGCCCACATCACGTCGCGGAAGTTCAGACCGGTGGCCCTCACCTCGATCTCCACCTGCCCCGGCCCGGGGGCCGGCCTGGACGATCGGGACCAGGTCAGGTGGCTGAACGGTCCCGGCGTGACGAAACCGAGACGGACGTTCTCGGCCGGGCCGACCGGGTCCGAGGCCTCGCCGGACGCGGCGCCGGACCGCGGGTCGGTCACGGGGGCGATGCGGTGCACGTGCCGGGTCGATTCGCCCAGGAGCACCTCGTCCTCCGGCCCCGGGTCGAGCACCTCCACGGCGAGCCGCGAGGCCAGCCGGTCCAGGTCGTCACCCTGGAGGTCCACCAGGGTGACCGCGAGCTCCGGGTACTCGTTGGCCAGCACCCGCCCCAGCCCCCAGAGCCCGGCCTGGCCGGGCAGGATCGCATCCCGCCTCGTGCCGTTCACCGATCCGACGGAGCCGACCGCGCGACCGGTGACCAGCACCAGGCGGGGCCGGCAGGAGTCGCCGGCCCTCTCGAGCGCCTGGGCCAGGTGCACGACGCTGACGAGCCGCCGCTCGGCCAGGTCCACCAGCGCCGCCGGGTCGGAGTCCTCGGAGAGCTCGAACCCCATCAGATGAACGATCGCCCGGAGGTTCGCCCCCCCGTCGAGCTCGGTCAGCAGCCTGGCGAAGTCGGTCGGTGACGACGGCGCCAGGCCGAACGTCTGCTCGTCGAGCCTCTCGAACGCCTCGCCGGCCCGGGCGAAGAAGACGGTCTGGCCGCTCCTGGAGAGCGCCGCGGCCAGCCTCGAGGCGAGCTCCCGGGACGGCCCGGAAGCGTCTTCCGTGATGAGCCAGCGCCGCGGCGACGGCACCGGGTCTGAGCCGGTCCGGGGGGCGGTCGCCGCGGGCCCGTCCCCCTGGAGCTTCCGGCCCGAGACGACGAAAGAGCCGGAGCCGCCGGGCCCCTGGGCCTCGCCCACGGTGCGGACCTGCTCGAACCCGCACTCGCCGAGGGCGGCGGCCCAGCTCTCCCGCCCGAACCGGCGGGAGACCGGCCCGGCGGCATCGCGAGCCCACCAGTCCGGGTCCGGGCCGAACACGAAATCGTGCCACCGATCGGGCCCCTGCTCGCCCACCAGGAGCGCCCCGCCCCGGGCGAGGAGCGTCCTCGCCAGCCTCAGCGCTCCGGCCACGTCGCCTGACCGGTGGAGCACGTCGGCCGCCACGATCACGTCGAACGACGAGGCGTCGAGCCGCTGGTCCTGGGGCGATTTCCGGGGATCGAACAGCGCCACGGTGACGCCCCGGAGCGCCCCGGCCGACAGCTCGAGCGCCGGCAGCACCCGGTCGTCCTCGGCGGTCAGAACGTATTCGAGAGCGGTCCCGTCGGCCTGGCCGGCGACCAGCGACGCGAGCCGGACCGACCGGGCGCCGAGCTCGAGCACCCTGAGCTTCCGCTCCCGGGGCCACCGGCGGGCGATCTCCAGCATCGTCTGGGCCAGGGCGCCGGAGAGGATCGTCGCCGCCGGCGCCAGATCGACGAGGTGCTCGAACGTGCCGCTGCCGGGCTCCCGGGGCACCAGGGCGTGAGATTCCATCTCGCCGCGGAGGATGGGCACGAGATGGCTGGCCACGCGCCCCAGCAGCAGCCCCTCCACCGAGTGAGCCGGGTGATCGGCCACGAGCCTCCGCCAGATCGCCGTCGCCCCGGGCAGGTCGGGCTCCACGGCCAGGGTCCACCGGCCGTCGGTGCACGCCGCCAGGCCGTCCTGCTCCAGCCACCGGAAGATCGCCTGGACGAACCGCCGGTGGCGCTCGTCGAGCCGCCCCTCCCGGATCACCTCGTCCAGGGACAGCGGCCGGGTCCACGACCAGTTCGCCCGGAGCGCCTCCAGGCAGAAGCCGGCGATCGCCGCGCGCGCCAGCGGCGCCCCGTTCTCGTGGAACGCCGGCCGAGCGAACCGGACCGAATCTCGATCGACCCGGGCCTGCACCGCCGGCTCCACCACGGCCAGGTCGGGCACGCTCGAGCGATAGTCCTGGTCGTAGCGCTGCGCCGGCCGGGCCGCCACCTCGAACAGCCCGGGCCGCCTCGGCCCGGGCGCCAAGAGGTCGGTCCGCTGGAGCCGGCACCCGATCAGCTCGACCTGGACCCTCCCTTCCCGGTCGAGGAGCCAGAAAGAGACCACCAGGGAGCGGTCGCCGACCCGGTCGAGCCGGGTGAGACAGAGCGCCGGTCTCGCCTCGCCGCCCGGCCGGGTCCCGTCGGCCGGGGCGTGCCGCACGATCCGGGAGAACCCCACCGGGACGTGGGCGAACGACCGCTGCTGGACGTGGTGGCAGGCCAGGTCGATGAACACCTGGAGCGCCGCGTCCAGGACCACCGGGTGCACCAGGTAGCCCTCGCCATCGATCGGCGGCCCCGGAGGGTCGCCGATCCATCCCCACGCTTCCCGACCGTCGACCCGGACCGATCGGACCCCCTGGAAGGCCGGGCCGTAGTTCATGCCCAGGGACCGGGCGATCGCCTGGTGCTCCTCGCCGGAAATGACCGGCCGGTCATCCGGTCCGGGGACCTCCATCCGGGGCCGGGTGGTCCCGGCCGGAAGGGCGGTCAGCCGACCCGTGACGTGCTGGACCCAGGGCTGGTCCGCCAGCCGATCGCGGCTCTCGATGGCGAACCGCCCGTCGTCGGCCGAGAGGGAGAACCGCGCCACCCGCGTGCGCTCGGGCTCCAGGATCATGGGGCTGTGGATCTCGAGCCCGGCGATCTCCTGGCCGGCGGCGCCGGTGTGGCGGGCGCAGGCGGCCAGCGCCATCTCGATGTACGCCGCGGCCGGGAAGACGACGTTCTCGCCGAGCCGGTGATCCGACAGGTACCCGAACAGCCGCCGGTCGATCCGGCTCTCCCACACCAGCTGATCGGCCCCGGCCCGGTATCCGAGGAGCGGATGGTCGGAGCGCCTGCGGGTGGCGTTCAGGTCCTCTCTCGACGGGGTGTACCAGTGGTGCTCCCGCTGCCAGGGGTAGGTGGGCAGGGCCCGGAACCGGCGCTGCTCCCGGAAGTGGACCCGACGGTCCACGGCGTCGGCCACGATGTGGAGCAGCGCCTGGGCGGACTCGAGCTGCTCGACTCCGGGCAGCTCCCTGGTCAAGAGGCCCGACGAGTGGCCCTGTACCGATCTCTCCTTGAGAGCATCCCGCGCGTAGGCGACGAGGATCGGGTGCGGCCCCACCTCCAGGAACAGGTTGAACCCGTCGTCGATGAGATGGGCCAGCGCCGGGCCGAACAGCACCGGCTTCCGGGCGTTGTCCCACCAGTACGCCGGGCCGAGGGCGTCGGGTCCGATCGGCGTGCCGGTCACGGAGGAGACCATGGGAACCGCCATGGGACCCGGCTCGAGCGCTCCGATCCAGGCCAGCAGGTCGTCCCGGATCGGGTCGAGCACCTGGTGATGGAAGGCGTAGTCCAGGCCGAGGATCCGGAAGAAGACGCCGGACGGCTCCAGGCGCCGCTCCAGATCCTGGAGGGCCGCCAGCGGCCCCGCCAGGGTCACCGCGGCGGGGCTGTTGATGCAGGCCAGCTCCACCGCCCCGTCGTAGCGGCGGATCTCGTCGCCGGCCTGCCGGGCCGACATCCCGACGGCGGCCATGCGCCCCTGGCCGCGGGTCAGCTCCTGGGCCCGGCTGCGGGCGTCGATCAGGGCGGCCGCCTGGTCCAGGGAGAGGGCGCCGCTGGCCCAGGCCGCGGCCACCTCTCCGACGCTGTGTCCCAGCACCGCCTCGGGCTCGACCTTCCACGACCGGAGCACCTCGACGAGGCCGATCTGGATCGCGAGAAGACAGGGCTGGGCGAACTCCGTGAGCTCCAGCCTGGATCGGTCCCGGGGCCGCCGGAGCTCCTCGACGATCGACCAGCCCGCGACCGCGCCG
Source organism: Candidatus Rifleibacteriota bacterium (assembly GCA_016213885.1). GTDB lineage: Bacteria > Muiribacteriota > UBA6191 > JACPRK01 > JACQZM01 > JACQZM01. The sequence goes on from JACQZM010000074.1 coordinate 25,225, forward strand.
AACGCCTCCTCGAACCGGCCGATGGCACGAGCGAACACCGGCTCCCGGTCCAGCAGCTCCGTCCCCATGCCCTGCCACTGGCAACCGTTCCCGGAGAACATGAGCGCCAGGCGGCCCCGCCGCCCCAGCGACGGCCCGGCGTGGACGCCTGGAGATTCCCTGTTCCGGGCGAAGGCGCCCAGCCGCTGGCCGATCTCCTCGACGGTGGTTCCCCGCACCACCAGCCGCTGGGGATGGAGGTCCCGGTGGAAGGCCGCGGAGTAGGCGATGTCGTCGTAGGCCGGGGCCCCTTCCCGGTCGATCAGGTCGGCGAACCGACGGGCCAGCTCCTTGAGGGAGTGGCCGGACCGGGCCGACAGGTAGAGCGGAGGGACCGGATCCCGGGGGCGCTCCGTCGGGTTCGGGGCCCGGTCCGGAAACGAGGAGAGCACGACGTGGGCGTTGGTCCCGCCGAAGCCGAAGGAGTTCACCCCGGCGAACAGCGGCTCTCCGTCGCCCATCGGCGTGGCTTCCGTCACCACCCGGAGCCTCAGCTCCTCGAATGGAATCTGGGGGTTCGGTTCGTCGAAGTGGAGGTTGGCCGGAAGCACCCGGTGCTTCATCGCCAGCACCACCTTGAGCACGCCGGCCAGCCCGGCTCCCGACTCCAGGTGCCCGATGTTGGTCTTGACCGAGCCCACCAGGAGCGGATCGCCGGGCCTGCGGTGCGGGCCGAAGAACCGGCCGATGGCCGCCAGCTCCAGCGGGTCGCCCGCGGAGGTCCCGGTGCCGTGGGCCTCGACGTACCCGACCCGGTCGGGGGAGACCCCGGCTCCGTGGTACACCCGCCTCAGCAGCGCCTCCTGCGCCCTGTCGCTGGGCAGCGAGATCCCCGGCGTCCGCCCGTCGGAGTTGACGCCGGTCCCCAGGATCACGGCGTGGATCGGATCGCGGTCGCGGATCGCCGCGGTGAGCGGCTTCAGCGCCAGGACCACGCCGCCCTCGGCCCGGACGTACCCGTTGGCCCCGGCGTCGAACGCCCGGCATCGACCGCTCGGCGAGAGCATCGAGGCCGTGGAGAACCCGATGAACGGAAACGGCGACAGCAGGGCGTTGACGCCGCCCACCAGGGCGAACGACGCCTCGCCGGACCGGAGGCTCTGGCAGGCCAGGTGGAGCGCCACCAGGGACGACGAGCAGGCGGTGTCGACGGAGAGGCTCGGACCGTGGAGGTCCAGCGCGTACGACACCCGGTTCGCGGCGATCGCCAGCGCCCCGCCGCTCATGTAGTACGGGTTCATCGTGGCGGCGTCGCCGAACCGCATCAGGGAGAAGTCGTTGAACGAGACGCCCACGAACACGCCTGCGGAGCTCCCCGCCAGCCGGGAGGGGGGGATGCCGGCGTCTTCCAGCGCTTCCCAGGCCAGCTCCAGCATCAGCCGCTGCTGCACGTCGACCTGCTCGGCCTCCCGCGGGGAGATGCCGAAGAAGGCGGCATCGAACCGCTCCACGTCGTCGATGACGCCGGCCGACCAGACGTACGACAGGCCCGGCTCGCCCCCCCCTTCGGAACGGGGGTGGAAGAAGTAGCTCTTGCTCCAGCGGGTGTCGGGAACCTGGGTGACCGCGTCGGTCTTCGTGGCGAGGAGCCGCCAGAAGGCGTCGGGACACCCGGCTCCGCCGGGCAGGCGGCACGCCGTTCCGACGATGGCTATGGGTTCATTGGCCGGGTCCATGGTGAAGGAGAGTGATGGGCCATTGTATCGGCGAGAAGGGTCTGGAGGCAACCTCTTCCATGGAGAGCCTCCCGACCCGGGATCCCGGAGGACCGGGCCAACCGAAGCGAGCCCGGTCGGAGTGGCCGCGCCGGGGACGGCGGGCGCGACCGGTCAGCGGAGCTTCTCCAGCTCCTCGACCAGGGTCTGCACCGCGGTCCGGATCTGCTCCTGGGAATGGGCCGAGCTGATGAAGAACCGCAGCCGGGCCGACCTCTCCTCCACGGCCGGGGCGATGATCGGCTGCACGTTGATCCGGCGCTCGAACAGACGGTTCGAGAGGACCACGGCCCGGTGCGAGCTTCCGATGATCACCGGGACGATGGAGAAGCCCTGGGAGAGGCCGGTGTCCAGGCCGGCGTCGCGGCACAGCGCCAGGAAGAGACCGGCCCTCTCGTGGAGGACGGTCACGCGCTCCGGCTCGCGGCGCAACATCTCGAGAGCCGCCAGGCTCGCGGCGGCCAGCGGGGGAGCCATCCCCACGGAGTAGACGAACCCCGGGGCGGTGAACTTCAGCATCTCCACCAGCGCCGAGGAGCCGGCGATGTAGCCGCCGCAGCCTGCCAGGGTCTTGGAGAGCGTCCCCATCCAGATGTCCACGTCGCCGGGGTCCACGCCGAAGTGCTCGGCGACGCCCCTCCCCCGGGGGCCGACCACGCCCAGCGAGTGGGCCTCGTCGACCATGAGGAGCGCCCGGTACCTGTTCTTGACGTCGATCAGCCGGGGCAGCGGCGGGACGTCCCCGTCCATGCTGAAGTGGCCCTCGGTCACGATCAGGGTCCGCTCGTGGTCGTGACGGACCGGCTCCAGGAGACGCTCGAGCGCGTCCACGTCGTTGTGGGGGAACGGGATCCTCCGGGCGCCGGAGAGGACCGCCCCCTGGGCCACGCTGTTGTGGATGAGAGAATCGTGGACGATCAGATCCCTGGGCCCGAGGAGGTGGCCGATCGTCGTCACGTTCGTGGCGTGACCGCCCACCATGACCACGCAGGCCTCGCAGCCCAGGAGGCTCGCGATCGCCTCCTCCAGCTGCCTGTGGATCGGTCGCTCCCCGGAGACGAGCCGGCTGGCCGAAGCGGACGTTCCGTACCGGTCGATGGCGTCCTTGGCGGCCCTGGACACCTCGGGGTGTCCGCACAGGTCGAGGTAGTTGTAGGTGGCGAAGTTCAGGTGGACCTGGCCGTCGATGACCGTGGTGTCCCTGGCGACCCCCTGGTGCTGTCTGAAGTAGGGGTTCCCGACCCCCAGCCGGGCAGCGATGGCGTGGCTGCGGACCAGCTCCTGATGGCCCTCCATGCACTCGAACCGGTAGTGTCTGACCGGGATGGCCGCCGCCACCGCCGCCACCGGCGCCAGCGGGGAGAGCGGCGGGGCCGGACGAGCGTCCGGGTCGTGGCGCCCTTTCAGCCGCCGGGCCAGCTCCTGCCGGGCATCCCTGGACAGTCCGAACACCTTGTTGGAGTCGTCCGATCGATCCACGAGGCCGCAGTCTACTGTCGACGAGGGGGGCTCTGCAACCGATCCGACCGGTTCCGGTCGGCCAGCTGCTCGAGCCGGGCCGCCAGCCGGGCCGTGCCGTGGAACTCCCCTCCGGTCAACCGGGACTCGTACTCGGGCAGGCGCTGCTCGAAGAGCTCGAACAGCTCCGGCCCGGGGTCGCTGGCCAGGCTGCAATCGCCATAGCCCAGCTCCCGGAGCATGCGGGCATTGACGAACTGCTCGTAGGCTCCGGCGATCGGGAACGCCAGCACCGGCTTGCCCAGGTGGAGCGCCTCCGACAGCACCGTGTGGCTGCCGTTGGCCACCAGGTACCGGCACGACGACAGATCCGCCAGGAACCGCTCCCGGGAGAACCGGTGGAACGTGACGGCGCCCGCTGGCGGACGCTCTCCGAAGCCGTAGCAGCGGCACGGTCCGGAGAGCCTGGCCAGCGCGGGCACCAGAGCCCGGAACGTGGGAGACGTCTGGTAGATCACGACGTGGTCGCCCCGGGTCGGGGCGATCTCTTCGAGCCGCGGCGACAGGAGCGGGGCGAACACCTCGGTCCGGTCGGGCAAGAGCGGCGTCACGGGAAAGAACGAGTGGACCAGGTAGCTCCGGGGCCAGCTGTACAGAAGCCTCATGGACAGGGAGAGCCCCCAGCGCGATCCTGCCTGGCCGGGAGGCCGGCCGAACGAGCAGTGGGTGAGGAGGTGCTGGTGGTCCAGGCTGTAGCAGGGGACCCCGGCCCGCCGCGCCGCCACGGCGGTGACGATCTCGTAGAGCGAGAGGACCAGATCGGTCTCGAACTCCCGGATCACGGCGGCGACGAGGGCGCGCCTCAGGGTGGCCAGGGCGTCGACCCGGTTGTCGGCGTAGACCGTCCCCGGCACCGGAACCTCGTGGACCGCGAACCCGGTGCGATCGAGCTCCAGCGCCCGCCCTCCGCCCACGAACAGGAACTCGTGCCCTCGAAGCGCTTCGGTCAGGGCCAGCGCCTCGTGGACGTGCCCCCAGGCGTCGCCCATGACGCCGCACAGGAACCGGGCCATTCAGCGACTCGCCTCCCCCGGGGCCACCGGACGACCGTATCTTGCCAGGAGCCTCGAGAACAGCTCCTCGTACGCCCCGACCATGGCGGCATGGCCGTAACGCTGGGTCACGCGCTGCCGGCCCCGGCGACCCAGGTCGGTCCACAGGTCGCCGTCGGAGAGGATCCGGTCGAGGTCGCAAGACAGCGCCTCCACGTCGCCCGGCGGCGAGAGCAGGCCGCAGTCGCCCTCGAGGAGCTCCACCAGACCCGGCAGCGCCGACGCCACCACCGGGACCCCCGACGCCATCGCTTCCAGCACCACGTTGGGCAGGCCCTCGTGCCGGGACGGCAGCGCCAGGCACCAGGCGCCGGCCAGGAGCTCGTCGATCGAGAGCCGGCCGGGCTCGAGGAAGATCCGGTCCCGGGCGGCGCTCCGCTCGATCCGCCGGGTCAGCTGGCGCTCGAGCGGGCCGTCTCCGACGATCCTCAGCTCGGCTCCGGGGTGCCCGGGGGCGATCCGCTCGAACGCGGCGATCAGGCCCAGGTGGTCCTTCTCGGGAACCAGGCGGCCCAGGCTCAGCACCACCTGCCGGCGCCGATCCCGGCTCGGCCGGGTCGAGCCGAACCGCTCCGGGTCCACGCCGTTGGGGATCACGGTCACCGCCTCGGCGGCCACGGGGCACCGCTCCATGAGGAGACCCTTCAGCGAGGAGGCGTTGCAGACGTGGTGGTGGGCCAGCGACCAGAGCCACCGTTCATGCTGCAGGTCCGGATCCTGCGTGCCCCGGATGCTGGCCACCAGCACCGGCCTGGCGATCCACCGCCCCAGCAGCCGTCCCCAGATGTTGGGGATGCCGGTCAGCATGAGCACCAGGTCGGGCCGGTCGGAGCGGAGCCGGCACCCCAGCCCGAAGAGCGCCGGCGGCCAGACGTAGGAGCCTCGGCCGAGCCAGACGATCTCGAGGCCGTGGCTACGGGCCAGCGGGACGAAGTCGTCGCCGGCCTGCATGACCCACAGCGTCACCCGGAACCGAGCCGGATCGAGCCCCCGGGCCAGCTCCAGCGCCTGACGCTGGGTGCCGCCGAACTTCAGGTCTTGCAGCAGCAGCACCACCCTGGCCGGGATCGATCGACCGGTCATGAGGACGCCCCCGGCGCGACGGGCCGATCGCCGCCGCGCTCCGTCAGGAGCTCCCCGGCCTGCTCGAGCGTCACGCCGCTCACCCCGGACCGGGCGGCGAGCCATTCCAGGAAGCCTCTCAGACGGCGGACCAGCCGGTGGGCGGCGGCCTCGTCGGGGCAGGCTGGCGAGCCGCCCGGCATCAGCTCCGACGAGTGGAGGTACAGGGTGAGGAAGCGGCCGCCCCGCCCCAGGTGGAGCGCCGCGGCGAGCTTCATGGCCAGACCCGAGTACATGGTCGGCTGGACGCCGGTGGCCGCCACGTACCTGAACCGCTCCAGGAGCGCCTCTTTGACGCACCGCGGCATGAGGGCGGCGAGCCGGTGGACCAGGCGCTCGCTCCCGGCCACGATCGGCGTCATGGTCGGCGGCACCTCCCACAGGTCCGGGGCGAGCCGGTGAGGGTCGTAGGGTCCCTCGAACGTCCGGGGCCCGTCCCTGGACCAGCCGAGCGGCAGGAGGCTCGAGTCGACCCTGATCCCCAGGGGCGGCAGCAGGCGAGGGAGCTCGGGGTCGAACTCGAAGCGGCCCATGCGGAACGACCGGGGCGCTGCGCCCAGCAGCTGGCGATGACGTTCCACGAGGGTCCGGAGCTTGGCCTGCATCAGCGGCGCAGGCGGGCGCCGGGGATCGTTCTCGCCGGTCGGTTCCAGCGGCGGCGTGTTCCAGGGGTGCAGGTGAGCGGCCAGCTCCGCCCCCAGCTCCCGGCGCCACCACGAGAGCTCCTCCCGGCAGGCCGGGTCCTCCACCACCGGGTAGGTGCACAGCAGCGTCGGCGGCACCCCGAGGTCGCGGCAGAGCGGTGCCAGCTTCCGCAGGTAAAGCGGGCTCCGGGGCGTCGCGGGGCAGGGCGCGTAGGAGCCGCCGAACAGCCCCTCTTCCTCCACGTCCACGGTGAGGCAGACGTGGACCGTGGCGGGAGGGTCTGCGGTCCGGTCGAGGCTCATGGTCTGGCGCGCTCCTGAACGACCGGACATGTTACAGGCGACGCGGCGCCGGGTCCACACGCGAGGCGCCGGATCCTGGCGCCGACGACGCGAACTCCCGCCTCCCCGGCCCGGCGGAAAAGTGATACCATGGACGTTTCGACCGGCCACGGACCGCACCCGACCCGATGACGACCACCGATCGAGAGAGGCAACTGGGCGAGGGGAGCATCCCGCGTCTGCTCTGGAGCTTCTCCCTGCCGGCCGTCGTCGGCATGGTCGCCCAGGCCATGTACCACCTGATCGACCGGGTGTTCGTCGGTCGGGCCGTCGGCGCCAACGGGATCGCCGGGATGACCGTGACGTTCCCGCTCATGATGATCCTGATGTCGTTCGGCATGCTGGTCGGCTTCGGGGCGACGACGCTGGTCTCGATCCGGCTCGGTGAGAAGAAGACCGCCGAGGCCGAGCTGGTCCTGGGCAACGCGACGGTCCTGCTGATCGGCCTGGCCGTCGCCCTGACGATCCTGGGGCTCGCCTTTCTGGACCCGCTGCTGAGGGTGTTCGGCGCCAGCGAGACGGTGCTCCCGTTCTCCAGGGCGTACATGCGGGTCATCGTGCTGGGCTCGATCTTCCAGATGGTCGGGTTCGGCCTGAACTCCGTGATCCGCGGAGAGGGGAACCCCCGGGTCGCCATGGTCACGATGCTCGTCAGCGTGGTGCTCAACGTCATCCTGGCGCCGATCTTCGTCTTCGGGCTGGGCTGGGGGATGGGAGGCGCCGGTCTGGCCACGGTGATCTCCCAGGCCGTGGCCGCGGTCTGGGTGCTGGCGTACTTCTTGGGGGGGAGGAGTCTTCTGAAGCTGAGGCCCGGCACTCTCCGGCTGGACCGATCGATCTGCGCGGCCATCGTGTCCGTGGGGTCGCCGCCGTTCGCCATGCACATGGCGGCCAGCGTGACCAACAGCCTCATGAACAACCAGCTCCGCGCCCACGGCGGCGATTCGGCGATCTCGATCATCGGGATCATCTTCGCCATCGTGATGGTCCTGGCCATGCCGATCATCGGGATCAACCAGGGGGCCCAGCCGATCATCGGCTACAACTACGGCGCCCGACGGTTCGACAGGGTCCGCAAGACGCTCACGACGGCCATCCTGGCGGCCTCGGCGATCGCCGTGACCGGCACCCTGGTCATGATCCTCTTCACCCACCACGTGTTCCGGCTGTTCGGGGCCGAGGCGGCCCGGCTGGCCGACCAGGGAAGCCACGCGGCCCGGATCTGTCTGATGATGCTGCCGCTGGTGGGGTTCCAGATGGTCAGCGCCGGTTACTTCCAGGCCGTGGGCAAGCCCCGGAAGGCCATGCTGCTCACCCTCTCCCGTCAGGTGCTGCTCTTGATCCCGGCGTTGATCGTCCTGCCCCATGTCTTCGGCCTGGAGGGCGTGTGGGCGGCGATGCCGGCCGCCGACCTGGGCTCGGCGCTGTGGACCGGCCTGTGGCTCTGGCTCGAGCTCGGCAACCTGCAGAGCCGGCACCTGGCCGTCACGCCCGCCGTACCGCCGGCCCCGCTGGCCGGCTAGGCCAGACCCGCATGCCGATCGAACGTTCCACGCGCACCGGAGGCGACGCCGGCACCCCTGGGCCCCGCACCGCCTATGTCCTGCTGTGGTTCCCCAAGCCGTCGGAGACGTTCATCTTCAACGAGGTGGTGAACCTGTGGCACCTCGGCCTGCCCTTGAAGGTGTTCACGCTCTACGGCGCCCTGGCCGGCGACCTCTCCCCGGAGATGGCGGGCGTCCAGGTGCCGGTCGAGCGGCTGGGCCTCTCCGGCCTGGGCCGGCTGATCGAGGGAGTCTGGTGGTGGTGGCGTCGGGATCGCGGGCTGGTCCTCACGCTGGTCCGGGAGATCGCCATCCGGCGCTGGCGCAGCCTCGAGTTCGGCGGGGAGAACCTGTGGTCGTTCCTCTGCGGCTTCCACCTGGCGCGGCGGTTCCTCCAGGAGGGGATCGACCACATCCACGCCCCCTGGGCTCTCGGCGTGGCCACGACGGCGTGGGTGGCGTCCCGGTTGACCGGGATCCCGTTCTCGTTCACGGGCCGGTCTCACGACATCTTTCCGCCGGACGGCGCCCTGGCCGAGAAGATGGAGGCCGCGACGCTGGTCCGGGCCGAGAGCGAGGCGGCGCTGGAGCAGATGGCGACGGCGGCCCCGGGCCAGCGGGCCAAGCTGGTCCTCACCTACAACGGGGTGCCGCTGGCGCCGGTCGGGCCGGCCGAGGTGGCCATGAAACCCCCTGTCCGGCTCCTGGCCGTGGGGCGGCTGGTCCGGACCAAGGGGTTCGGCCACCTGCTCGCGGCGTGCCGGTGCCTCGCCAAGCAGCAGGTCGAGTTCGAGCTCACCCTGGCCGGGTCCGGGTGGCTGGACCCGTGGCTCAGGCTCCTGGTCCGCCGGCTGGGGCTCACCGGTCGAGTGCGGATGCCCGGGTTCGTGACCCACGACAGGGTCGGCGAGCTGTACGCACGCTCCGACATCTTCGTGATGCCCAGCGTGGTCAGCCCCGACGGCAACCGGGACGGTCTGCCCACGGTGCTCCTGGAGGCGCTGCTCCACAGAGTGCCCGCCGTGGCCACGTCGATCTCGGGCCTCGGCGAGATCGTTCGACACCGGGTCACGGGGCTCGTGGTGCCGCCGGCCGATCCGGAGGCGATCGCCGGAGCCGTGACCTGGATGATCGCCCACCGGGCCGAGGCGGTCGCGATGGCGGACCGGGGTCGGCAGCGGGTCCTGGACCGGTTCGACCCCGACAAGAACCACCGGCGGCTCCTCGAGCTCTACGGCGGCGTCCGGCAGGCGGCCGGGCCGTGACCAGGATCCGGCGCCTCGCCGGATCCGAGTCGCGCCCCCGAGCGCGAATTCCAACCTGATCCTCTCCTCTTTCTCTCTCCCTGGCGCGAATCCAGCCGGATCCCCTCCACTTCCTTCGTGAGCGTCGATTCGGGCAAGAGGGTGATCACAGCCCGAGCCCTGCGAACCAGGTGCAGCATCCTGGGTGACACGCCGGGTCCCGGCGTGCGGCCTCGGTGTGGTATATTCGAGCGCCCGTCGGGCCCCCTCTTCTGACCGATCAGGGGAAGGCCAGCAAGGACGGGCGTGGAGGCGCTCTGGACCGATGCTCAACTCGCTGACGTTCCTCTGGCCCGGGAGCAGGGCGACGGAGGAGATCGTCGCGCTGGCCCGGACGACAGGCACCGGCGCGCTGTTCGACCTGACCGGCGCCACGCCCGCGACGGCGGGTCCGGCCGTGGCCGCGGCCGGCGCCGGGTCGGTGCTGGTCTCGTTCGACCAGGCCGCCGACCCGGCCTGGGCCGACGGGCTCGCGGCGACCTCTCTGCGCCACGTGTTCGTCCAGTGTCCCCCGGCTCTCACCCCGCGGCTCAGGGAGCTCCTGGTGAAGCGGTTCGCGCCGACGCGGTCGGGGCCTGTCCTGGTGCCGGTGACCGGAGACCACGAGCTGATCCGGCTGCTGATCGACGGCTCCGAACCACCCCGGTACCTGGCGCTCAAGGGAAACGAGGCCGCGGGCTTCGGCGGCGCCGACCCGACCTCCGTGCTGTTCACTGCCGCCTCCAGGGCGCTGGAGGGCCGCTCCCGGCGCCCGGAGCTCCTGGTCTGGGGCGGCGTGGCCCTGTCCGAGGCCGTGGCGGCGTTCCTGGTCACGGGAGCCAGGGCCGTGGTGTTCGAGAGCGTGCACTGGCTCACCGACCTGGTCGCCCCCTCTGACGCGGCGCAGCACATCCTGGCCAGCCTCAGGCCCGATTGCACCCGGACCGTCGGCGGCTGCCTCGGACTCTCGTGCCGCGTGTTCGACAGGGGCAACTCACCGGCCGTCCGGGACCTGGAGAAGGCGGCCAGGGAGCTCGCCTCCGGCGAGGTCGGACCGGCCGCCCGGCAGGCGTTCGTGGACCGCGTCGGGGCGACCGCGCGCCCGGCGCTCTCCGGCGATCCGGGGCGCCAGCACGCCGCGCTGCTCGGTACGGAGGCGCTCTTCGCCACCGGCTTCGCGGAACGGTTCGGCCGGTCCACCCGCGACGCCCTGCTCGCCTTCTCCGCCGCCGTGCGGAGCTGCTGCGCCGCCGCCGAAGCCACGGTGGATCGGTTCTTCCACGGCCCCGGAGCCCGGGAGCTGGGGACCGCGCTGCCGTTCATCCAGGGCGCCATGACCTGGATCACCGACCGGCCCGAGCTGGCCCGTCTCATCGCCGACGCCGGCGCCCTTCCCACCCTCGCCCTGGGGTTCAGGCCCAGGGACCACCTCGCCCGCGATCTGGGCGACCTGGCCGCCGCCATGGGCGATCGCCCGTACGCCGTGAACGTGGTGGTGCTCCCGGAGAACAGCTTCCGGGACGAGCAGCTGGCCTGGGTCGAGCAGCTCCGGCCGCCGTTCGTGGTGGTGGCCGCCGGCGACCCGTCGTTCGCCGGCCGGCTCAACAGCGGCGGGTCGCGCGCCCTGTACCTCGCCCCGGACGACGCTCTCATGCGCCTGGCGATCAAGGCCGGGGTCCGTCATCTCATCCTGGAGGGCATGGAGTCCGGCGGCCACGTCGGCCCTCACTCGACTCTGACCCTGGCGCAGCTCATGCTGGAGCTGAGGCGCCGGGAGCCGGAGCTGTGCCGGCCGGTGAAGGTCGTCCTGGCCGGCGGGCTCGTGGACGGGCCCAGCATCGCCCGCGCCGCCCTGCTCGGGGCCGACGCCGTGCAGCTGGGAACGGTCTACCTGACCGCCCGCGAGATGGTCTCCACCGGCGCTCTCAGCTCCACGTACCAGGAGCTCGTGGCGGCGGCGCCGCCGGGCTCCACGGTCGTCACCGGAGAGACCGTGGGGCTGCCGGTCCGGGCTCTCGAGACGGCCAAGACCCGCTCCATCGCGGCGCTGGAGCGCCGGTTCGTCGCCACCGGGTCCGACGAGACCGAGTTCCGTCGGGAGCTGGAGGGGCTCGCCGCCGGCAGCCTGCTGATCGCGGCCCGGGCGGTCCGCGAGCCCGGCGGCCCGGCCCTCGACGAGACCGTCTGCCGCCACGAGGGCCAGTTCATGTGCGGCGCCGCGGCGGGCTCCACCGGACCGGTCCGCTCGCTGGACGAGCTCCACCGCCATCTCTCCGGACCGATCGCCGACCCCCGGGTGCCGGCCGACCTGGCCCCGCCCGCGGCCCCGGCCGCCGCTCGACCCTCGCACGAGCGGATCGCCGTCACGGCGGTGGCGCTGGTCAACGCCCTGGGCACCTCGCCGGAGGCGGTCTGGAAAGCCGCAGCCGCCCTGGAGAGCGGCATCTCCGCGATCGGCCCCGAGAGATGGAGCCACGACCTGTACTACGACCCGAAGCCCCAGACCCCCGGCAAGACCTACTGCCGGGTCGGCGCTTTCCAGAACCTGGAGGTCTCCCGCAAGGAGATCGGCGTCTCCCCCCAGGACTTCGCCAGGATGACCGGGTCGACGAAGCTCACGCTGTGGCTGGCTCGCCAGGCCATCGCCGACGCGGGGCTCGCGGACTCGGCCATCCCGCGAGAACGGATCGGCGTGGTGATCTCCCAGAACTCCGGCGAGGCCGCGGGACGCCTGAACGACGTGGTGCGGTTCGTCACGACCCGGGAGGTCATGGGGGCGCTCCGGCGCGACGGCGGCCTCGACGAGGCGGGGCTCGCCGCGGTGGAGCGCCTGTACGCGGGCGAGGGGATCCCCATCGACGACACCTCCCTGGTGGGTCGGCTCAACTGCACCGCCGGCGGGTTCGTCTGCAACCTCCACGGTTTCCGGGGGCCGAGCTTCTCGGTCTCGGCGGCCTGCGCCACGAGCCTCGTCGCCCTGTACAACGCGGTCCACCTGATCCGCAGCGGCGTCCTCGACGCGGCCGTGGTCGGCGGCGGCGAGGAGCCGCTGACGCCGGCCCACTACCTGGAGTTCGCCGCCGTGGGGGCGCTGGAGGGGCTCTCCGGCAACGCGTGCCCGCCCCGGGAGTCCAGCCGCCCGTTCGACGCCACCCGCGACGGCATGGTCCTCGGCGAGGGCGGCGCCATGGTGGTGGTGGAGCGCGAGTCGGTGGCCAGGGCCCGGGGCGCCCCGATCCTCGGGTTCATCACCGGGATCGGCGCCAGCAACAACGACCGGGGCCTGGTGGAGTCTCTCGCCCAGACGCAGACGCTGGCGATCCGGGCGGCGTTCGACGACGCGGGCTACGGCGCCGACACGGTGGACCTGGTGGAGTGCCACGCCACCAGCACCCGCCAGGGCGACGTCGAGGAGGTCAGGGCGCTCCAGGAGTTCTACCCGGAGGGCCGACGCACGGTCCTGTCGTCGTTCAAGGCGCAGATCGGCCACACCCTCGGGGCGTGCGGTCTGTCGAGCCTCATCCGGGGGCTCCTGGCCCTGCGCCACGATCTGTTCCCGGTCACCCCGACCTACCGGCAGCCCGACCCGGAGATCTCCCTGGAGTCGTGGGGGTTCGTGGTCCCCACCGGGCCGCTGCCCTGGCCGCCCCGGTCCGATCGGCCGCGGCGGCTCCAGGTGAACGCCTTCGGCTTCGGCGGCACCAACTACGTGGTACAGCTCGAGGAGGACACGGGGGAGCGGCGGCTCTCCGCCGGGTCGCCGCCGGCGCCCTCTCCGGCGCGGTCGGAGCGGACCGATCGCAACGACGTGGAAGGGGTGTGGCTCACGGTGCTTCGACACCCGGACGCCACCCTGAACGTGGCCGTGGTGGGGCAACGGGAGCTGACGCCCCCGGAGCTGATCGGCGCGGTCTGTCCGGACGGCGCCAGGCCCTCCGCGAAGCAGATCCAGGCGTTGACGCGGCGCGGCATCGTGGTGGGCGACGCCGCCTCCGGCCCGCCGCCGGCGGCGCTGGTGTTCGCCGGGCAGGGCACCCAGTACGCCGGCATGGGGCGGGGTCTTCACGAGAGCTTCGCACCGATCCGCGACGGCATGGACCGGCTCTCCGCCGCGGTCCGGTTCGACCTGGCGGGGCGGCTGTTCCGGGGGACCGAGGACGAGCTCCGCAACACCCGGTGGCTCCAGCCGGCGCTGTTCGTGATGGAGTGCGCCGTGGCCCGTCACCTGATGTCGCTGGGCCTGAAGCCCGCGGCCATGGCCGGCCACAGCCTCGGGGAGCTCTCGGCCCTGTGCGTCGCCGGCGTCTACTCCGAGGAGGACGGTTTCGGCATCGTGGACCTGCGGGCCCGGTGCATGGAGCGGGCCGGCGTGGACAGCGGCGACTCCGGCGCCATGGTGGCCGTGGACGCCCCGGCCGGGGTGCTCGATCAGAAGCTGGCCAGGCACCGGGACGTCCTGGTCACCAACGACAACTCGCCCCGGCAGGTGGTCCTGGGCGGCCCCACCGCCCAGGTCCTGGCCGTGGCCGAGGAGCTGAAGGCCGAGGGGTTCTGGACGCGTCGGCTCGCCGTGAGCATGGCGTTCCACTCCCCCATGATGAAGGTGATCCGCGACGACCTGGAGGCGTTCGTCTCCACTCTCCGATTCTGGCCTCCGAAGATACCGGTGGTCTCGAACACGACCGGGGAACCGTTCCCCGACGATCCCGAGGAGATCAAGCGCATCCTGATGCGTCATCTGGAGGAGCCGGTCCACTGGCGGCAGAACGTCACGTCGCTGTGGAACGACCACGGGGTGCGTCATTTCGTGGAGATCGGCCCCAGGGACGTGCTCTCGAGCATGATCGCCGACACCGTCGAGGGAGCCCTCTGCGTGCCCACCTGTCTGCCCGACGACGAGAGCGGCTCCTACCGGCTGGCCCTGGCCAGGCTCTATGCGCTGGGGCATCTGACGCCCCCGGCGGAGCCGCTCCGGCTCGCCGTCGGCGCGGCCGCGGCGCCCGCGGCAGAGGCCGGTCGGGCCCCGGTACCGGCCGTGGAGGACGAGCTGTTCGAGCGGGTGGTGCGGCTCATCATGAAGGCCACCGGCTACGACCGCGACGAGATCCAGCCCGACCTGGACCTGAGGCGCGACCTGGCGATCCGGTCGAGCCGGCTGCCCGTGATCATGGACGGGGCGGAGCGGGAGTTCGGCATCGCCGTCCGGCTCGAGGATTTCGTCGGCGTGCGCACGGTCAGGGACCTGGCCCACACGGTCGCCCTGGTGATCGCCCGCGACGGCGCCAGCCCCGGCCGCGGAGCGCGCGACGCGGTCGCCCCCTCGCTCCTCCGGGCCCCGGCCGGAGAGCCGCCGATGACGCAGCCAGCGACCCCCCTCTTTCGCCACGTGTTCCGCGAAGCCCCGGTACCGGCGCCGGAGCGATCGGGCAGGCTCGAGCTCCCCGCCGACGCCCCGGTGGCGATCCTGACCGTCGACCCGACCTCGTCGCTCACCGGTCGGCTGGCCCAGGCGCTGACCCGGGGCTGGCGCTCTCCGGTGATCCCGGTGGGGGTCTGCGGCGGGCCGCCCGGCTCCGGCTTGCCGGACCTCTGGACCGTTCCGGGGAGCGACGATCTGGCCCGCCGTCTCGACGGACTCGGAGCGCTCGCGGGCCTGGTGGTGGTGCTGGACGGCGGGAGCGACGATCGCCTTCCCGGGACCGACCGGGTGCCGACCTTCCTGACCGGCGTGTTCGTCGCGCTGCAGCGATTCGTCCGGTCGTCCAGGAAGGCGTTCTGCCTGCTGGTGAGGCGCGATCCGGCCCTCTCGGACGAGCGGCTGGCCGTGGACGAGGGGATCCACGGGATGCTCCTGGCCGCCTCCCTGGAGTACACGTCGGTGCTGTTCCGCACCCTCTTGCTCGAACCGGGCGTCGACCCGGAGGCGGCGCTCTGCCTCGCCCTGGACCCGTCGGTGGAGCCGTTGCAGCTGCTGGCCCGGCGCGACGGGACGCACACCGTGGAGGCCGTGGTCGAACCGCTGCGGATCGACCTCTCCACGACGTGGCCCGGCGCGAGGACCGGGGCGGTCATCGTCTCCGGCGGAGGCCGCGGCATCACGCCGGAGGTGGCCGCGGCGCTGGCGCCGCTCGCGTCACACCTGGCCCTGGTGGGCCGGACCGCTCCGGATCCGGCGATCGACTACCGCGGCGCCCTGGCCCAGGCCGGCGGCGACGTGGACGCCGCGGCCCGGCGACTGGCCGGGACCGCCGCCGACGTTCCCGACGGGGAAGCCACTTCCCGACCGACGCGACACCGGGCCGCCCTGGAGCTCGCCCGAACGCTCGACTCTGTCGGGAGCCGTGGCGCCTCCGTGTCGTACCACGAGTGCGACGTCACCGATCGGGACGCGGTGGACCGCCTCGTGGGCGAGCTGGCCAGCCGGCACGGCAGGGTGGCCGGCATCGTCCACGGCGCCGGCATCATCCATGACGCGTTCCTCCAGTTCCTGACGCCGGAGCTGTTCAGGCCGGTGCTGGACGTGAAGATCCTGGGGGCGCACAACCTGTATCGCGCGGCCCGGCCCCACGGCCTCTCTTTCGTGGTGGCGCTCTCGTCGGCCGCCGCGGTCCAGGGCAACGTGGGCCAGGCCAGCTACTGCTCGGCCAACCGGGCCATGGCGGCGCTGGTGAGATCCTGGGCGTCGCCGACCGACGGGGTGCGCACCCTGACGCTGTGGCTCCCGCCCGTGGAGGGCGCCGGCATGGCGGACCAGCCGGAGGTCCGGGAGCTCCTGGAGCTCCGGGGCCTCGGCGACGCCTTCGTCCACATGCGGGAGGTGGCCGCCGTGGTCTGCCAGGAGCTGGCCCTGTGCTCCGCGGCCCGGGATTCGGTCATGCCGGTCCGGGCGCTTCCGGCGGTGAAGGGCTTCCGGGTCCGCGGCGGCGGTCCGCCCGACCCCGGGCTTCTCCCGACGACCACCGGACTGGCGCTTTCGCGCCGCGACTTCCCGCTGATCGACGCGGTCGAGCGGCTCGACCTGCGGGAGGGCGAGGCCGTGGTGACCCGGACGTTCGCCCGGGAGCGCGACCTGTGGCTGGCCGATCATCTGCCGACCCGGAAGCTGCGTCATCCGCTCGTCTCGGCGATCATGGCGATCGAGGCGTTCATCGAGACCGCCCGGCTGCTCCACCCGGAGCTTTTGGTCGGGGAGCTCCGCGACGTGACGTTCCGGGAGATCCTGGAGTGCCCTCCCGGGATTCCGAGGGAGACCACGGTGACCTGCCGCAGAGTCGAGGTCGGACCGGACGGCGTGGTGTGCCAGGTCTCCCTCTCCGGACCGGGTCTGTCGCCCACCGGGAAGGTGCTGGATCGCCGGGTCGCGTACTTCGAGGGCCGGGTCGTCCTGGCTGCGGCGCCGGAGCCGTACCCCCACGACCGGCGGTTCGCGGTGTCCGCCTCCGATCTCGACACGCCCACGAAGAACCGGCAGGGCGTCCTCGAGAAGTACGAGGCTCACAGCGGCCTGACCGGGCGTTACCGGGTCGTCGAGTCCATCGACGGCATCGGTCCGGCGGCGATGAAGGCCTCCACGGTGTGCCGCGGGTCCGAGGACTTCCACCACCTCCCGGGCGCCCGCACCCACTATGCGGCGTACGTGCTGGAGGCTCTGCAGCACCTGACCATGTTCCACGCCCTGGACCGCGACGAGACGGAGCGACGGTCCCTGTTGCCGACGTCGATCCGCCGGATCGTGCCGGTTCGCCCGGTCGCGGACGACGAGGTGCTGACGGTGGAGGGCCGCCTCACTTCCCGGACCGACGACGAGAGGGTGTGGGACGCCCGGGCCGTGGACGCCGACGGTCGCGTCGTGGTGGCCGTGGAAGGGCTGTCCCTGCGATGGTTCGAGGCATGATCGCGCCTTGGGTCGTGGAGACCGTCGTCCATCCGGCCGGGTGTCCGATCCACGTCACGGGAGCGGAGTCGGCCCGGCCAGGCGGCGGCCGGGGCGCCGACGACCGTCTCGAACTGAGGCTCCTGGAGTCGCTGCTGTCCGCGACCGGGCATGACGCGGCCGATCGCGAGTCGATGACGCGCCCGGGACGTCTTGCCGTGACGCACGATCGAATGGGCCGACCGGCGCTCCTGGTGGATGGCCGGGCGGGCCCGGCGGTCTCGTTCACCCGCTCCGGCGGTCTGCTCCGGGCGGCGCTCGCTCACGTCCACGGGCTGGGAATCGACCTGGCCGATGACGCGGAGTTCGCCGGCGACTACCCCCGGCACCGGGCGTTCGGCCCGGCGGAGCTGGCGCTGGCTCTGGCCGGCGTGGGAGGCGGCATGGCGGCGGCGCTCCTGTGGGCCGTGAAGGAGTCGGTGGTCAAGGCGCTGGGATCGGGCTTCCACGGCGTGGAGCCCCGGGCGGTCGCGGTCGGGTCGATCGCCCCGCGTCACGACGGTCTGGTCTGCGGGGTCCGGGTCGACGGGCGCGCCGGCCCGATCGTCGCCTGGGCCCGCCGGGAGCCGTCGGGCTGGTTCGCCCTGACCGCCCTGGACGAGGTGAGCTGATGGGCGCCGTGGAGGTCGCGCCGGTTCGCGGTCGCGCCGATCTGACCGCCTTCGTCGAGCTGCCGTGGGCGCTCTACAAGGGCGATCCGAGCTGGGTCCCGCCGATCAGGTCCGACGTCTCGACCCTGCTGACCCCGGGGGAGCACCCGTTCTGGGCGCATGGCCAGCGGGAGCTGTTCCTGGCCCGGCGCGACGGAGAGGTCGTGGGTCGCATCGCCGCCATCGTGGACGGGAGCTACAACGCGTTCCATGCGGAGAAGATGGGCAGCTTCGGGTTCTTCGAATCGCGCAACGACCCGGAGGTCGCCATGGCGCTCTTCGCCGCGGCGGAGGCCTGGCTGGGCGACCGCGGCATGGAGTTCGTCCGGGGACCGTTGAACCCGTCGACCAACTACGAGGTGGGTCTTCTGGTCCAGGGGTTCCGGAGCCCGCCGACCCTGATGATGACCTACAACCCCCCGTACTACGCCGAGCTCGTCTTCCTGTGCGGGTTCCGCAAGGAGAAGGACCTGCTGGCCTTCCTGTACAGGCCCGGGGCATCCCTGCCCGCCTGGGCGCTCGAGGTCTCCGGGAGGCTCCGCGAGAAGGGCGAGGTGACGATCCGGACGGCGAACAGACGGGACCTCGATGCGGATCTCAAGCTCATGAACCGGATCTACACCGAGTGCTGGAGCCGCAACTGGGGGTTCGTCCCCATGACCGAGGAGGAGATCGTGGCCTCCTCCGGCACGTTGAAGCACATCGTGGACCCGGACCTGGCGTTCTTCCTGTGCTACCGGGACGAGCCGGTGGGCGTGTGCCTGATCCTGCCCGATGTGAACCCTCTGCTGAAGAGATTCGACGGCACCCTGGGCATCCTGGCGTACATCAAGCTGCACCTGTACTGGTCCTCCGACGTGACCGGCGCCCGGGGCCTCCTGTTCGGCGTCCGGGAGGAATACCGGCAGATGGGTCTGCCGCTCGTGGCGTTCGCGTACCTCCACGAGGTGTTCTCGAGGAAGCCGCAGTATCGCTACGTGGAGGTCGGCTGGAACCTCGAGGACAACGACTCGATCAACGCCCTCTACCGCGAGGGCGGCCTGGAACCCCACAAGCGCTACCGGATCTACCGGAAGGAGCTGCCGCCCCGGCCCGCGCCCGGCAGGTAGGTCCCGACGCGCGTCACTCCATGGAGTCGCGCTCTGCCCTGAGCTCCTCGATCTGCCGCTGGGCCGCCTCGAGCTCCGCCTTCACCTGCCGCTGGTTGTAGGCGATGACGTCGACGTGCCCGTTGGTCGAGACGATCGCCCGGCCTCTCCGTCGCTCGTTGAGCTCCCGGATGCGCCCCTCGAGGTCCCGGATCCGGGAGTCCAGATCGATGAGGCGGCGGTGGCGGGCCAGCCGCTCCTCTTGCGCCTTCTGATCCGGCTTCGGAGGGGAGACCGTGATGGTGGGCTCCGGCTCCGCCGGGGAAGGTCGGGGCGCGGCCTCGGCTTCCGCGATGAGCTTCTCGCTGAGCTTCCGCTGCTTGTCGAGGCGACGATCGATGGAGCTCAGCCAGACCTCGCCGCGCCACCGCTGGTACGGGTCGAGGTTCTGCTTGAGGTAGTGCAGCATGGCCAGCCGGGACGCCTTGAGGTGGTTCATGTGGAAGTGGTAGCCCGCCAGGAGCGCCCAGAAGTCGGCCTTGTCCGGGTGGCCGTGGGCGAGCCTGGCGAGGAGGTTGCCGGTCGAGTCGCGGATCCCCTCGGCAGGATACCGGATCAACGCCTGGTCGCAGATGGCCGCGTGGAGGAACGTCCGACACGCTCCGGCCTCGTCGCCCCGCCGGTACACCTCGATCGCCTCTTTCAGCAGGCGCTGAGCGTTGATCGCGAGCCACGATCTCAGGTCGGACACGTTGCGGCCCTTGCGCAGGGTGAGGATGTCGTAGGTCACCAGGGCGGTCGCCGCCTTCTCCGGCAGGTTGACGAGCCGGTAGGCGCGTGCGATGGCCCACTGGAAGTCCGCCGTCTTCTGGACCTCCAGCGGCTGGGAGGTCAGATGACCCAGCGCGGCCTTCCCGTTGCCGGGATCGGCGAGCAGCTGCTGGGCCTGGTCGAGCCACGCCGGATCGGCCCCAGAGGCAGCGGGAGCGGCAGTCATCCCGGCCAGCCACATCACGATCGCCACGCACCCTCGCGCCGTCCCTGCCGCCCTCATCGCCGGTCCTCCCTTCGCGCCCGCACCCCTCGTGATCGACACCGGAGTATACCGGACCGGAACCCGGCGGCGCGAGGACCGCCGCAGCCCGGGAGCCGACCGGGAATCCGCCGCATCCTGAGGTCGACTGAAAGGAGCAGAGATGGCTGACGAGGCGATCACGACGAAGTCCGCCGCGGAGAGGTTCATCAAGGCCCGGCTCCGATCCGAGGCCAGGATCGGTCCTGGCGTGATCGACACGCTGTTCGCCCGGCTGAGCCAACTGGGCGGCGAGGCGGTCGGGAAGGCTGATGCCATGGCAAAGGCAGGCGACCGGACGACGGTACTGGAGCGCGACGTGGCCGAAACGTTCCAGACGGTGGCCCCCGTGGGGACCGATCGGGTGACGATCCGCCAACAGTCTTCCATCTTCTCCATCTTGCGTGAAGGGACGTCGAGGCGCGGTTCCCGATCGAGCTGTTGCTCCGTATGAGCGTGGCGGCGGCGTTACTGCGGCCAGTCTCCCCGGGTCTGGGTCACCAGCCCCTGTCCTGCCGACGTGAGCAGGGTTCCCTCGCGCAGGCGAGCGCCAGACCCACCGCCAGCCGCTTCGAGTGCGAGCACGCGAGGCCCACGGCCCACG
>JACQZM010000003.1 GCA_016213885.1 Candidatus Rifleibacteriota bacterium
GGGCATGGCTGAGCACTCCCCCGCTGCCAATGATCAGGTCCAGCTCCATCATGTCGACAAGTGTTTCGCCGGATCCCGTTTGGGCAAAGGCGTCCGCCACGGTGCGTCTGCCCTCGACGTACTCGAACACCAGGTACGGTCGGCCGCAGTCGAGCTCGAAGTCGAGCAGCCTCACGACGTTCGGGTGGACGAGCTCCATCACCACCTTCGCCTCGCGACGGAACCGGCGGAGAAAGCTCTGCTCCTCCCCTTCGGTCGTCAAGACGACCTTGAGCGCCACCAGACGATCGAGGGAGAGCTGACGGGCCAGGTAGACGACTCCCATTCCGCCGCGCCCCAGCTCGCAGAGAACCTTGTAGTTCGTCGTGAAGTCGCTCATGCCCTCGCCCGGCCACGGTTCGACCGGCCAGACCGGTTCAGCCTACAGTGAAGCGGCAGGGCGGTCAACCGGCCGGGATCCGCCAGGATTCCCCGCCTGTTTCGCGGAGTCGGGCCTGTGATCAGGCCTCGGCCTGGCTGCAGAGTCACCAAGGAAGTGGAGGGGCTTCATTTGAAGTCGCGCTCGGGAGAGAGAGAAAGGAAGGGACCAGGTTGGAGGTCGCGCTCGGGAGGGAGAAGAAAGAGGAGGGGATCCGGATTGAGGTCGCGCTCGGGGCGCGACTCGGACCCGGCGAGGCGCCGGGTCTTGCGACTCGGACCCGGCGAGGCGCCGGGTCTTGGATCTGGCGGTCCACGGGCAGCGGGGTCAGACCGGAGCGCCCGGTGCTCCGGTCCCCTCCTGCGACGCCGGAGCGTCGGTAGATGTAGGCCGGGATCTGGTGAAGCTGCAGCGGATGCCCCATCCCGTGGTTGATCAGGTAGATCCGGTGGGAGTGCAGGTCCGTGTCCAGGGCGTCGCGGGCCTTGTAGAACGAAGTGTGGATCGTCACGGGCCACCGCTGGTCCAGGAACCGGGCCGCGAGCTCGTAGCCGGGCGGAACGCGATGCTCCGTGGACGTGATGTACCAGTCCGGGAGCGACGTCTGCGGCGCGGGGTCCGGAGCGACGCACCTGAGCCGCAGTCGCGCCACGTCCATGGGGGGTAGCATGCGAGGCACCACGTCCTCCGAGAACCCCACGGGGGCCGGCGGAACGATGTTCGCCTGGATCCAGCGGCCGGCCTGGAGCTCGCTGCTCGCCGGGCCGGAGGCCGTGACGCGGTCGGTCTGGTAGTACAGGTCCATGGCCAGACACCGAAGCACCCCCCACAGGAGCAACGGGACCCCCACGAGCCGGAGTCGACCCTCCAGGCGCCGGTACCCCTGGGCCGCCAGCAGGCAGATGAACGGGAGGCTCGGGAGGGTGAACCGGACGAGGACGGGGTCGGCGAGACCGGCGAACATCAGAGACGCCCAGGCCAGGTTCGCGGCCGGCAGTGCGAGCGTCAAGAGCAACGGAGCGGTCTGCCTGGCGCCGATGCCGCAGATGGCGAGAAGGACCAGCGGCAGGGGCACGGCGTTGAGCAGCTGGAAGCGCAGCATGGCGACCACGACCTCGAGGCTCGGACCGCCGAAGTACGTGCCTGCGTGGACCCCGGCCTCCGCCCTGAGGCCCCGGAAGTCCAGCAAGAAGTAGGGGTTCATGACCACGAAGACCGCGGCGTAGACCAGCAGCACCTGGCCGAGCAGCACGGCCCTGACGCGCCACGGTTCCCGGGACGGGGGTGCGGCGGCGCTGACCTCGCCCGCCGGCTCCTTGAACAAGAAGCAGGCGACCAGCGGCACGATCAGGGTGAGGCCCACCGTCGGCACCAGCGACGCCGCCATCGCGCAGACGGCGGCTGCCCACCAGAGCCGGCTCCGGCGGGAGCACGAGATGGCCTGCGCACAGAGGCCGTAGGCGAAGAAGCCCAGGCCGGCAGCGGGCAGGTGGGGCTTCAGCAGGTTCAGCCAGGCGTGGACCGGGGTGGACATCGCGTAGAGCAGCGTCGCCAGCAGAGCCACCTCGGCCGGGTGTCCTTGCCGGGCGCTCCAGTGCATCAGGCCTATGCCGAGCACGACCAGCCCGAGGATCCAGATCCGTCCAGCCATGTAGAGCCGGGCCATGCTCTCCGGATGGCCGAGGAAGTGCTCGGCGTCTGGCCGCCTGGGCAGTAGCCCGACGGCGGAGGCCGCGCCGATCAGGCCACCGACCGGGTAGATGGCCAGGCCGCCGTACATGAACATGCGGGGGTTGAAATCCAGCTGACCCGGCTTCATGAACGCCAGCGATCTGATGACGCTGTTCTCGTCCCAGTCGCTGGTGTAGGTCAGATAGCGACGGATGGTCCGGGCCAGCAGCACCGGGTCGTCGCACACGGTCTCTCCGGATCGGCTCGACGAACCGGGAAGAGCGACGATGAGGCTCGTCGGCACGACGGGGCAATGCTAGCCGGGCTCCTCGGACCTGTCAACTCGACCCGCCCGAGCTGGACCCGGAGTCTTTCGAGGAAGGGAGACGAGAAGGGATCCGGGTTGGATTCGGGCCCGGTGACGCGACCCGCACCCGGCGAGGCGCCGGATCGGCCGTTGACGCTCCCGGAGGCGGGGTGTTATGCTGCCGCGCCTTCATGGAGCCAATCCGCATGCCTCCCGGGACCGGGCCGGGGGCCAGCCCACCCCATGACGCGCCTGCGTCGCCCGGCAGCACCGTCTCCCCTGCCCCGCTGCTCGGTTGGTGTGCCGTGCTGATGGCGTTCTCCTGCTTCACCACCCAGGCCGGGTTGAACATCGCCTTCTGCGTGGCCTGCATCGGTCTGGTCCACCGCATCTGCCGCCACGGGCTCCAGGAGCTCGTGGGCCTGCCCGGGGCGGATCTCCCGCTGGGTCTCTACGCCTTCAGCTTCCTCCTCTCTTCGACCGCGGGGATCGACCCGATGAGGAGCTTCGAGTACGGCACGGAGTTCAAGCGGATCCTGATCGCCTACGTGGTCGCGAGCTCCGTGCGGACGACAGGCGAGGTCATCCGGCTCTTCGGCGCCGTCATCCTCGGCGGTCTGGTCAACTCGGCCCTGACCTTCCACCAGTGGGCCTTCGTGGGTACCTACGCGCGGACCAACCTGACGCAGACCTACGAGCCGTTCCAGCTCACCCAGCCGTTCGGCCTCGCCTCCAGCTGCAACGACCTGGCGGGTCTGCTCGTCCAGGCTCTCGGCCTGGCAGTGGCTCCGGCTCTGGTCGTCTCGCTCGGCCCTGGCCGGCGCGCAGCGCTGGGCCTGATCGCGGCAACGATCAGCCTCGGCATTCTCAGGACCGGCTCCAGGTCTGGCCTGGTGGGTGCTCTGCTGGCGCTCTTCATCACGGTCCTCTGGTATCGTCCCCGGCTCGTACCCTGGATCGCGGCGGCGCTGGCCCTGATCTACCCGCTCATCCCGGGGTCGCTCACGTCCCGGCATTTCCAGATCTTCGATGCGAAGGTGAAGTCCAACACGTTCCGTCTCAGGATGTGCGAGGTCTCGGTGCAGATGGCCCGGGACCACCAGCCGCTTGGAATCGGCCGGCGCAACTTCGAGCCGCTCCACGACAAGATCCGGAGGCCCGACGAGGAGCTGTCGCCCAACGCCCACAACAACTACCTCAACGTGATGGTCGAGATGGGACTCCTGGGGGTCGTTTCGCTGATCTGGTTCCAATGCGCCGTGATCCGCTACCTGGCCAGGCAGATCGGTCGAGCGGACCGGAGCGACCTCCACCGGGCCGCTCTTCTGGGTCTCTTCATGGCGTTCGTCTCGTTCGCCATCGTGGGGCTCTTCGATTTCTTCTGGGGCTTCAGCATGCCGGTCTCGCTCATGTGGATCCTGGTCGGAACGGCATACGCCGTGGGCGAAGGGAACCTCCTGGACGGGAGGGCCGCGGCGCCCGCGTCTCGCTGAGCGTCGCAGCGGATTCTGTGGTAATTCTGGTTCGATTCAATCTTTCCGGGGGAGTCTCTCGTCTAACAACGAGGCGTTGGAGATCGAACAGTTCCAGCGGGTACCCGGGGCAACGATCCGGACGGTCCCCGGGGTCCTCGTCTAGCTCCCAAGGAGGCAGCGATGCGCGGTTCCAGGGTCTCGATCGGCTCTCTCATCCACGGCTTGACGTTGCTGGTGGTCGTGTGCGGCCTCGTCCTGTCGACGGGCTGTCGCGTCGTGATCACCCAGGGCGGGACTCCGCCACCACCGGTCGGGCCGGGACAACCCTCGACGACGCCGACCACGAGCTCCACGAGCCCGAGCCAGCCGACCACCACGCCCACCACGGGCAGTCTCGATCCGATCGGCCAGGTGGTCTCGTCCACGATCCAGGGCGGGATCTCCGGCGAGGCCTACGAGCTCACCAGCGCCGGCCAGCCCTCCACCGCGGCGCTGAAAGTCCAGCTCGGGCAGGTCAAGTCCAGCGGGGAAGAGAAGTTCATGGGTGATGCCAGGACCGCCAACGTCGACGGCTCCGGCATCCAGGGCGTGACCCAGAAGGGCCACGCCTTCAAGTTCGTCTGCACCGAGTGCCACCAGTCCGTGCCGGGGAGCGGCTTCAGGGGCTACGTCGTCATCACCTCCTCTGACGGGAAGAAGACGAAGAAGCTCGGCCCCTTCGACGTCAAGTAGCTCGGACAGCAGCAAGGGCGGACGAGCCCACCCGTCCCCGTGCTATGCTGACAGGTGGGTTTCGGTTGCCCGGTCTTGGCCAAACCAGCCGTCCCCGCCGGCTCTCCCCGGCGGGGATGGCCGTCTCTGTCACCGGCCCAGAATGTCATCCACGCCCCCCCCGGACACGAGCCTGTCGGAGTTCGAGGCCCGGTCGCGCCAGGTCGGACGGGTCGGTTTCTCCGTGGTCGAGATCCTGATCGCCGTTGCGGTGATCTCGCTCTCGATGCTCCCGATCCTCTATCTCGCGTCGTCGAACCTGGAGGCCGCCAGGGTGGACAGGGTTCGTCTCGTCTGCGAGATCCTCTGCCGCAACATCCTGGAGCGCTACGGATCGCTGGAGGGGAACCCGTGGCCGTCCCTGCCCGCCGGCCCGGACCCCAAGGTCCGGGAGGCGGCCGACCTCTGGCGACAGGACTACGTCCTGATGGGGGGGCTTCAGTCCGAGGAGTTCGAGCAGATCATCAGGCTCCACGAGGTACGCTCGCTGACGCGGGTCGAGGCCGACGTGAAGCCCGGGCTAGATCGCGTCACCAGCCAGGTCACCTGGAAGATCTCCAGGGGGTCCGCAACCCGTGTCGACTTCGTCAGGTACTCCCGTCTGGTGCGCAGTCCCTCCGGCATCTGACCGCCCCCGAGGCGGCGGCCGGCGCGGCGTCGCCACCCTGGTCCTGGTGGTCTGTTTCCTGCTGGTGCTTTTCGTGATCACGCTCTCCGGCGCGTTCCAGGGTTCC
>JACQZM010000004.1 GCA_016213885.1 Candidatus Rifleibacteriota bacterium
CGGCCCCTCCCGGGAGCGGCGCGCAGGGTATCTCTACGCTGCAAATCGAAGGAGCCGTTTCGGCAAGACCATGACAGCAGCAAGTCACCCCCGGCACTTGGCCACGCCAGCACGACTCAGGATTTGGAGCGATGGTCCTGTGCGGACGCGGCCGCTGTGGAGCCGGCCTCCCCGGACGAGGTATAATCGGACTGTCATGACGACCGATTCCAGAGGACGACCGCTCGGCAGCCTGCGCCTCTCCGTCACGGACCGGTGCAACCTCCGCTGCAGCTACTGCATGCCCGAGGACCGATACACCTGGCTGCCGAAGCAGAACCTGCTCCGCTTCGAGGAGACCTGCGAGCTGGTGGACGTCTTCGTGGAGCTGGGAGTCAGCGAGGTGAGGCTGACCGGCGGGGAGCCGCTCGTGCGCGCGCGGGTGGAGGAGATGGTCCGGATGCTGGCGTCGAGGCCCGGCATCAAGGACATCGCCATGACCACCAACGGTGTGCTGCTGGCGGACCGGGCTCGGGGGCTCAGGGCAGCGGGGCTCCAGCGTCTGACCGTGAGCCTGGACACGCTCCGGCCCGATCGGTTCCTGGAGCTGACGCGGCGCGACGGCCTGTCCAGCGTGCTTGCGGGGATCGATTCGGCCCGACAGGCCGGGTTCTCCCGGATCAAGCTCAACACCGTGGTGATGCGCGGGTTCAATGACGACGAGATCGAAGAGATCATCGACTACTCCAGGCACGCCGGCGTGGAGGCGCGCCTGATCGAGTACATGGACGTGGGCGGGGCCACCCGGTGGGCCCCGGAGAAGGTGGTGCCCAAAGAGGAGATCCTCGACCGGGTGGCCAGGCGGTTCGGCCCTCTGGAACAGTTGCCCCTCGACGGCCCTGCGCCGGCGGAGCGATACGTGCTGGGGGACGGCACCGTGTTCGGGGTCATCTCGTCGGTGAGCAAGCCGTTCTGTCGCGCCTGCGATCGCAGCCGCCTCACCGCGGACGGGATGTGGTTCCTGTGCCTGTATGCCCGGAAGGGCGTGGACCTGGGGCGCATGCTCAGGGACGGCGCCACCCCGGAGCGGATCCGGTCGACCGTCCAGACCGCCTGGTCCACCCGGTGCGATCACGGCGCCGAGGAGCGCACCGTTCTGCCCGAGCGCTCTGCCCTGGCCGGCGAGGGCGAGATGGCGGCCGACCCCCATCTCGGCATGCACACCCGCGGAGGGTAGGCGCTGCCGGGCGAGCCTCGAACCGGCCTGGCGTTCGCGAGCCGGCAGATGCTCCCTCGAGGTGCGAGTCCGACCCGGCGAGCCGCCCGTTCCGGGGGCGCGAGACCATCACGATCGACCCGGGTCGGCGTCTGCTGGCATGGCGCCGGATCCAGCTCATGAGGCCCTTTTGACAGGGGCTCGGCCCGAGGGGTAAGATGAGTCTGGACCGCCGGGAGACCCGTCGTTCGAACCGTGACCAGACGCCGGGGTCACGTGGCACCACCGGCGAATCGAGGTCCAGTATGGCCCAGTATGTGGACCGCGGCAAGCTCGCGCAGGTCGAGCACGACAAGCGCCTCCGCGAGTACCTGAAGAAGGACTTCAACGTCCTCATCCAGAAGCAGAAGCTGGTCCGGGATGGCAAGGTCAAGACCAACTTCGCCACCCTGGACCTGCCCACGCTCCGGTTCGGCAAGCCGGACAAGGAGTCGCTGGCGTCCGGCGGCGGCGGCGGCAAGGGCAAGCCCCAGAAAGGCGGCAAGCCACAGCAGGGCCAGGGGCAGAAAGAAGAGCTGGTGGACGTGTCGGGCGCCCAGGGTGCCGACGACCACTCCGACCCGCAGTACGTCGAGCTGGACTTCGACGAGTTCGTCCGGATGGCCCAGGAGCAGCTCATCGAGGAGCTGAACCTGCCGCCGCTGAACCCGCCCAGGCTGTCCGGCGAGGTGCTCTCCGACGAGAACGTCGAGCTGGACGACCAGGACCGCTACGGTCTCATGGTCGATCTCGACCTCGAGGCGACCATGGTCGAGTCGCTGAAGCGGAGCCTCCGGGAGAGCGGCCGGGCCGAGTACAACGTGGATCTCCGGCACGACGGGTGGTACTTCACGGAGGCGCCGGTGACCGAGCGGGCGAACCGGGCCGTGGAGGTCTACCTGCTCGACATCTCCGGCTCCGTGTCCGGACACAACATCGCCCTGATCCGGAAGTTCATCTTCATCCTCTGGTACTACCTGGACAAGAAGTACCGCCTGAACGCCCGGAGGTACATCGTGTTCCAGGACGAAGCCGAGGAGGTGGAGCGGGACGCCTTCTTCTCGATCGAGTCCAAGGGCGGAACCCACATCTCGGCGGGCCTGAGCAAGGCTCTGGGAGTGCTCCACGGCTTCCACGAGTACGACAAGTACCTGTTCTTCTTCTCCGACGGGGACAACTCCTCCTCCGACGACGAGGCGGCCAAGGGGCAGCTCGAGAAGCTCTTCGACGCCTTCGATCTGATCTGCTACGGCCGGATCAACCCGTGCGACAGCCCGATCTCTCCGTTCAACAAGCTCGTGAAGGAGCACCTGGAGAGGGTCGAGAACCTGACCTTCTCCGACATCAAGGATCTGGACAACGTCTCGGAGACGGTCAAGAAGTTCTTGAACATCATGAACCGCTGAGGTGACCCGTGAGCCCCGATCGTCCCCACCCGACCGAAGCCGACGAACTGGCCGAGTACCACCCCTTCATCAAGCGCATGCGGGAGATCGGGGAGTCCTACGGGATGTCCTACCGCGACATCTTCTGGCGCAAGGCGACCCAGGACAACCTCTCGTTCGTGGCCTCGTTCGGCCTGCCGAACCGGTTCAGCCACTGGTACTTCGGGGGCATCTACAAGAACCTGAAGATCCAGCAGGACGAGAGCCTGATCTCGATCCTGGAGCTCGTGCTGAACACCGATCCGGTCTACGCCTTCCTGCTGGAGCACAACTCGCTGCTCGAGAACCTGATGGTGATCGCCCACGTCTACGGCCACGTGGACTTCTTCAGAAACAACGCCTGGTACGTGAAGTCCGACCGGAACATGCTCAACCGGTGCGAGTTCCACGCGAGGACGATCCGGGAGCTGGCGGCGACCCACGGCCAGGCCAAGGTGGACGACATGATCGAGGCGTCGCTCACCATCGCCAACACGGTCAACCCGTTCGAGCGCGATCCGAAGAAGAAGCGCGAGCGGCTGATCTACTTCATCAGGGATCACACCCGCACCCTGGCGTCCACGACCAAGAAGTCGGACCCGAGACACACGGACCTGAAGCTGGCCCATCAGGTGCTGTCCATGATGTGCCTCGAGATGGAGTACTTCGACCTGATCGGACGTACCCAGATCATCAACGAGGGGTGGGCCAGCTTCGTCGAGTTCAAGATCCTCGAGAAGGTGCTCAAGCCCAAGGAGTGGCTCGAGTTCACGCTCCAGTTCTCGAAGCGCCCTGCGCCCTACCTGATCGGGTTCACCCTGTTCAACGCGTGCTTCCGGCGAGGCGGGTGGCCGGAGGTGCTCCAGATCAGAAACGACTACGAGGACATCGCCGGTGCTGGCCGGCACCGTCACCACGGAGCGGAAGTAGGCCGGCCCGGAGCGACCCAGGAGCCTGCGGGAGCGAGACTCCGGCTCCGGACCTACACAGCGGCCCGCTTGACGGTCTCCAGCGCCAGGTTGATCATCCGGTCCAGGGAGCGCTCCCGCTCGTCCCCGGGCATGGCCTTGTGCGTCTGGATCTCGTCGGAGACCGTCAGGATGGTCAGCGCCCTCACGCGGTGCCGGGCCGCCAGGGTGTAGAGCGCCGCCGATTCCATCTCGACCCCGAGGACGCCGTGCTCCGCCCAGATCTTCCAGAAGTCGGGCCGGTCGTAGAAGACGTCGCAGGTCAGGATCGAGCCCACCCGGACCGGGATCTTCCTGTCGACCGCCGCGTCGTACGCCGCCTTCAACAGGTGGAAGTCCGCCGTGGGAGCGAAGTCCAGGCCGTTGAACGTCCGCCTGTTGATCGCCGAGTCGGTGCACGCCGCCATGGTGATGACGATGTCGCCGATCTCCAGGTCGGTCTGGATCGACCCGCAGGTCCCCACCCTGATCAAGGTGGTCACGCCGTAGACCGCGATCAGCTCGTGAACGTAGATCGACAGGGAGGGGACCCCCATGCCGGTGGCCTGCACCGACACCCGACGCCCCTGGTAGGAGCCGGTGTACCCGTAGGCGGCCCGGCGCTCGTTGTACCGGACCGCTCCCTCGAAGTGCTTCTCGGCGATGTACTTGGCGCGCAACGGGTCGCCCGGCAGCAGGGCTACGTCGGCTATGGCGCCTTTCTGCGCCTCGATATGGATGCTCATGGCCCGCCCTTTCTCGCCCTGGCAGCCCCGCGGCAGGGCGCCAGGACGACGGCAGCATTGTACTTTCTCCCGGCAGCATTGGCCAGCCTCTTCGCCGTGCGCCCGGTCGCCGGGTCTTGACATCCCAGGATCCCTCACCAGCTTCGCGGAGTCGGGCTTGTGATCAGGGCTCGGCCTGCAGAGTCACCGAGGACGTGGAGGGGGTTCATTTGGAGTCGCGCTCGGGGGAAGGGAAGAGGAGGGGATCCGGATTGAGGTCGCGCTCGGGTTGCGACTCGGACCCGGCGAGGCGCCGGGTCTTGACATCCCGTCGGCATTTCTTATACTTCCTTGTGCGTCCAGACGGACAGTGGGGGTTCGGTCGAGCGAACGGTCGGAGGTCATCGTCAGATGAAGACCCTCTCCCTGATCCTCTTCGTGGTTCTCACGGCAGGCGGCGCCCTTGGCCAGGTCACCGGTCAGCTCACCGACGTGATGAAGACCGGCGAGCAGGTCCTGGGGCCACTCAAGCTGGTGGAGGGGGTCGTCAACGGCATACCGGAGACCTCGGTGACCGTGTGGGTGAACGGCGTGTCCGGGAGGGTCGCGCCGTCCGGCCAATTCAGAATACTGATCCCCAATGAAGTGGTCGCAACTGTCATGGCGTTCCAGGAAGGCACCAACGTGCTGGTGTACGCTCCGCTCGGGGACGGGAAGCGGATCCTCCGGTTCAACGCGCTGGAGAGGGGCGGCATGGACGCGATCCGCGATCTGCTGAACAAGCGGGAGTCCACCACCCAGATCCGGGATCTCTTGCCGAAGAACCAGGCGGCCAGCGAGATCCGGGATCTCTTGCCGAAGAACCAGGCGACCAGCGAGATCCGGGACCTGCTGCCGAAGAACCAGGCCACCGGCGAGATCCGCGACCTCCTCGACAAGCCCGGCGCCTCCGGCAAGTAGGCCCGGCGGGACCGATCCGGGCGTCTCGGGGCCCGCGCACCAGGCGCGGGTTTCGTGATTCCGGGCAGGCCAAGGCCTTGCCCGTCGACGGGCCACGCCCGCCGCCAGGGCCTGGATCGGGCCGGGCGCCCGACCATGACAAGAGGGTTGACGTCGAGGGCCCCCACCGTTATACTTCCGCGCACCTCTGCAGAAGGCTGAATCCCTGATCAGATCAGGGCTTGAAGCCTGGGGCCCGCGAGGGCGGTGAAAGGGTTCGAGCCCCAGAGTGACAACACCGAGGACTCTCATGATAGCTGTCGATGGACCGGCTGCTTCGGGGAAGAGCACGATCGCCAGGAACCTGGCCCGGGCGCTGTCGTGGCGCTACATCAACTCGGGCGCCCTGTACCGGGCCATCGCCCACGAGTTCCTCACCACCGGCGTCGATCCCGGCGACCAGAAGGCCGTGGACCTGGCCCTCGATCGCTTCGAGATCAGGTGCGACGAGAGCGGCGAGCGCCACGCCGTCCGGGGACAGGATGTGACGGAAGCGCTCAGGACCCGGGAGGTCTCCGTCATGGCCTCGGTCGTGGCGCGGCTACCATGCGTCCGCGACAAGGTGAACTCGGAGCTGCGTCGTCTCGCAAAGGACGCCCCGTGCGTCATGGAGGGGCGGGACATCGGTACGGTGGTCTTTCCGGACGCAGCGTACAAGGTCTATCTGGAGGCCAGTCCGGAGGAGCGCGCCCGCCGCAGGCAGATCGACTACGCGCGGATGGGCTGCACGGCCTCGCAGATAGACATCCAAAGAGAGCTTGCAGAGCGGGACCAGCAGGACTCGACCAGAGCCGTTGCGCCGCTCCGGCCACCTGAATGAGCCATCGTCTTCAACTCCACGGGTCTGACCCCGGAGCAGGTGGTCGATCAACTCTTGGCCCTCATGAAGGTGGAACCCGCGAGGACCGGGCGCTGAGGCGGGGCGTGCCCCGAACCGGTTGGCCCGTGTCCCCGTGCGAGAGCCAGGAGCACGAGGAGGGATGATTTTCGGCAGTCGGCGCTGGGGGAGGCGCTGAGGTGCCAGTCGATCAGGAAGTCCTACGCAGGTTCTGTCATTCCTCGAGAGTTCATCCAAACTCCAACCGTGCTCCAAGGGCACAATTGACCAAGCCAGTGAGAGGTTGATCCGACAATGTCAGGCAAGCGAAGCTCAGGCAAGAAGGGCGCGTCCAAGCGCTTCGACCCCGAAGAGACTTTCTCAGGCGACGATCTGGGAGGCCCGGATCTCGCCCGCGAGAACGAAGAGACCATGGAACAGTACATGGGCGACCTCGGCGGTGTCCTGTCGCCCAACTCCGGCACCATCGCCAGCGGCAAGATCGTGAAGATCTCCGACTCCGAAATCTACGTGGACATCGGGATGAAGACCGAGGGCGTCATCCCGATCCAGGAGTTCGCCCACGACCCGGCGCCCCAGATCGGCCAGCCGGTCGAGGTCCTGATCGTCAAGATCGACGAGCAGGAGGGGAACATCACGGTCTCCAAGAACAAGGCCCGTCTGATCAAGGCCTGGGACCTGGCGGACGAGGCGTTCCAGAAGGGCTCCACCATCAAGGCCCGGATCGTGGCCAAGGTGAAGGGCGGCCTCTCCGCCGACTTCAACGGGCTCAAGGCGTTCGTCCCCGGCTCTCTGATGAGTCTGCAGCAGGAGTACGACCTCGAGAAGTACGTGAACCAGGAGTTCGACTTCAAGATCATCGAGCTCAACCGGCGCCGCAGGAACATGGTCCTCTCCCGCAAGGCGATCCTGGAAGAGGAGCGCAAGCGCGTCGTCGCCGACATCTTCCAGCGCCTGAAGCCCGGCGACGTGTGTGACGGCCGCATCAAGAACATCACGGACTACGGCGCCTTCGTCTCCCTGGAGGGCGGCAAGATCGACGGTCTGCTCCACAAGGCGGACATGTCCTGGGCCCACGTCCGCGACATCAGCAAGGTGCTGAAGGTCGGCGACACGATCCAGGTGAAGATCCTCCACATCGACAAGGACTCCGAGAAGATCTCCCTGGGCCT
>JACQZM010000005.1 GCA_016213885.1 Candidatus Rifleibacteriota bacterium
CGAATGAACCCCCTCCACGTCCTTGGTGACTCTGCAGCCAGGCCGAGGCCTGATCACACGCCCGACTCCGCGAAACAGGTGGGGGATCCTGGCTCGTCCCCACGGGTCGCCTTTTCCTCTTGCCCCTTTTGTCCCCTTCTTCATCTTCCGGTATAATCTCCGGTGGGCCGGCCTGCGACCGGGGTCGTCCCGGACGCCCGGTCAGGGCCGGGCCGGAGTCGAGGCACCGTGGGAATCTCCGACCTGTTCAAGGGACCTTCCGGCAAGGGCGAGCCGATCGGCCAGAAGCTCCAGGATGCCTACGGGGACATCCTCGTCGCCGTGGCCGGGCAAGAGCCCGACGAGATGCGGACCGCCGTCGACCGCTACTTCTCCCTGCTGGCGTCGTGCCCGCCCTGCGTGGTCGGTCAGTTCGAGAATCTGGTCCGGCTCGCCACGGTGACGGCGTCGCGATTCGCGGCGATCAGGGAGCGCGAGCACTGCGTGGTCCACTACGAGGATGTGGACACGGTCTTCTGGGCCGGGATCTCCTCGGTCTTCTCGCTGGGGGACGTGAAGCTGGCCGTGGAGCGGAACCCCCAGGCTCTCGATCGGCTGCTGCCGCTGTTGATGGTCCGCCTTCTCCATTTCATCGAGAACCGGCGCTTCAGGCTGTTCGAACACCTCCTGGAGTTCCTCCTCCTCGTCGCCAGCCGGTTTCCCACCGCGGCCGCGGCTCGGCGGCTCGAGCGGTTCCTGGCGCTGGTGCCCTCCCTGACCCCCGCCGGCGACCGGGAGCCCTGGGGAAAGAAGCTCAGGGCCGCGCTCGTGAAGAAGGGGAAGGGGCTCGATTCGACAAGCGGCGCCGATTCCGGGGCGGCCGACCTCGACCCCGCGGTCGCCCGGGCGGTCCAGGCGCTCCGGGTCCGGGAGAGCCTGGCCGCGGCTCTCATGAAACGCATCAGCGACGGTCCGCTGCTGGGTGAGATGGAAGAGCTGGGGGCACAGTTCGCCTCCACGGCAGGCAGGGTGTCGGGGATGAAGGACGGGGCCTCTCTCACGGACAGCTTCTCGGCCCTGGCGATCGTGACTCCCGGCGGGGAGCTGGACCTGCCCGCGGTGGTGGTCTTCTTCCTGGAGCCGACGGGCCGCCCCAGCAGGATCCCGGAGAAGCTCAAGGGGCGAAACGTCCACATCAGCCTGAGCTGCGTCGATGGCGATTTCACCGTGGATGTCCAGAACTGGAACGTCCCCGCGCGCTGGACAGGCCTCCAGCAGAAGCTCGACGAGGCCCGTCTGGCCGAGCTGTCAGCCGCTCTCAGGCGTTCAGCCGGCAGGTACCTGGTGGCCGCGGTCAGGCTCAAGGAGCCGACCGTGAGGATGCTCTGGCTCGCCCGGGGCTCCATCGATCTGACCGGACGGTTCAAGCGGGCCATCGATCTGCTGGACACTCCCCGGGAGAGCGAGGGCATCGCTCTCCTGGAAGAGCTTTCGCGGAGCGATCCCTACCTTGGAGAGGTCAACTACCAGCTCGCCCTGGCCAGGCGCGGTGGCGGAGGGGCCGATGGTTTCCGCGCCGCCCGTGAGTGCTTGCTGGAGGAGCTCTCGCGCGACCCCGGCTCCTACCGGGCGCTGTCGAGCCTCGGAGTGACCGCCAAGAAGGAGGGGAAGCTCGAGGAGGCCGCGTCGTTCTTCGAGATGTCGTACCGCCGCAACCGGTACTTCGTGGAGAACCTGGTCTCGTACGCCTCGACCCTCCTGAGCCTGGATCCGATGGGCAACCTGGATCGGGTGCTCGAGCTGTGCGGGTTGGCCCGCGATCTGAACCCCACGAGTCCCGTGGCCGCCGGGTTCTTCGCGGCGATCAAGCAGCAGCTCGACATCGACCTGGAGAAGCACTGCCTGATGTGCGAGCTGGACACGCAGCTGCACTAGCCCTTGGGCCACATGCGGTTCATGAGATCCTGGTGGAGGGCGTCCGGGAGCCGGAACAGCTTCCGGAGGGCGGCCAGCATCTTCTCCTCGTCCGGATCGATCCGCCCGTCGGCGCACACCAGCCGGACCGCCTTGGTGTAGACCGCCTCCGGGTCCAGCGGTCGCTCCGACCCGAGCTGGCCCGACGCGAACTTCTTCCGGGAGGTCTTGGCGATCCGCTTCGCCGCGTCGTCGGTCAGCCTCAGGTAGCCCGCGATGACGTTCAGCACCTTGTTCTCCCACTCCTCGATCTGGCCGTCCCTGAACGCCTCGTCGGTCACGAGCTCGAAGAGCTTCTCCCTCGAGAGCGGCCGGTTGTTTCTCGAGACGCCGGGGTCGACGGCGTCTCGTGAAGGCTCGGGCGGTGGCGCCGCGAGCACCGTGGGATCGACCGCAGACGGGGGATCGGAGGCGTCGTGCCGGGTCGAGCTCCGCGGCCGCTCGCCGGGAGGCTCGACCGGCGGGGTCGCAGGAGCCTCGGCCTGCGGCTCGGGCCGGGGCGGGGTGGACAGCGCCGTCGCCAGCAGGCGACCCTCCTCAGCCAGGTCGGGGTCGGTGCACACCCTGGCCTGGTCCGCGAGATAGAGCACCGCGGAGCAAAACGCCGGCACCTCTCGCAGCCCCGGCCGCGAGGAGAGGTGACGGCTCAGAGTGCGGAACAGAGCGCCGAACGTGGCCTTCCGGTCGGCCATCGCGTCGGGGGTGAGGCACAGAGCCCTGACGGCGACGAGGTAGCTCTCGAGCGGCTCGGCCGCGGAGTCCGCGACGCGGTCGAGCCTGGCGAAGCTCTCCGCCACGTGCTCCAGCGCCCGCCTGGGCGACGGGAAGTGCGAAGACAGGGGTGTCGACGAGCCGTTGCCGGGCCAGCCGGCCTCCAGGTCCTCGAAGCCCGGGATCCACTCCACCGAACCGTCGGCCGGGGGGGAGCGCTCACCGGTGGGAGCCGGGGAGCCGGGCTCGTCCCGGACCAGCCGGACGCCGACCTCATCGATGATCCATCTCGCCATGGCAGCCAGGGGGACGTGTGGCAGTATAGCTCCCGCCGCCCCTGGGCCGCCACCGGCCAGCGCTGCGGGATCCTCCGCCCGCTCGCCGGCCTCGGCCTTCGATCGCCGGGGGCCTCGACCCGGGCTTGCCGGGCGGTCGAGCGGAACCGGGCGGATCCACGGAGCTGACGTGTTGGCGTCGCCGCCACCGGGAGAGTATACTCGCACCGCCGACGACCGGGCCCGAGCGCACCGGCCCGGTCGTCGCGCGGTCGAGCCCCCAGGCCTCGAGCCCGGCCACCGGCCGGCCGGAGAGACCCTGAGCGAGGTGCCAGGGAATGCCCTCGGAGAGCCACTCGAGCTTCGAGCTCCAGTCCCACCTCAGGGACCATCTGGGCATCCTCGTTCGACACCGGCGCCCCTTCGTCGCCCTCTTCCTCGGCACGGTCGCGTCCACGCTGGTGATCAGCTACCTGATGACCCCGATCTACGAGGCGACCATCAAGGTCATGGTGACCGAGGTCCAGACCCAGATCGACATCACCCGGCAGCTGGTGCCGGTGGCGGACAAGGAGTTCTTCCAGACCCAGGTCGAGATCCTCAAGAGTCGTCCCGTGGCCGAGCAGGTCGTCACGCGACTCAAGCTGGACACGCGGGTCGTGCCGCTCACCGTGCTGGACAGGTTGCTGGCCGGCTGGCTCTGGATACGCCTGGTGCTCTCCGGCGGCGGCGGGACCAGGGACGCCTCCCTGGCAGCCTACTTCCGGTTCCAGGACGAGGTCACGAACCTGGCGCGTCGCATCACGGTCAGCGCCGTGCGGAACTCCCAGGTCGTGGAGGTGACCGCGGAAGACCACGACCAGCTCATGGCCGCCAAGATCGCCGACACGGTGGGCGCCGTTTTCCTGGAGCGCCTCCTGGAGCTGAAGCGGGACGATTCGCGGAAGGCGAACCAGTACCTCACGGCCCGGCTTTCGGAGGTCGAGAAGAAGCTCGTGACCAGCGAGGAGGCGCTCCGCCGGTTCCAGGAGGAGAAGCAGGCGGTCCACCTGGACACCAAGATCAGGAACCTGGTCGAGGTGAAGACGATCAACGTCGACGACGACCTGGCCCAGGTCCAGAAATCGCTCCAGGAGGAGACGGCCCGGTTCGAGCAGCTCGGACACCAGCTGATGGACCAGAGGAAGAAGGTCGCCTCTGGCCAGCAGGGCGGGGCCATCTCGGAGATGAAGGTCGTCCTGATGCAGAAGGAGACCGAGCTGGCCCGGCTGTTGACCGCCTA
Organism: Candidatus Rifleibacteriota bacterium; assembly: GCA_016213885.1. Taxonomy (GTDB): domain Bacteria; phylum Muiribacteriota; class UBA6191; order JACPRK01; family JACQZM01; genus JACQZM01. The sequence continues at coordinate 4,222 of JACQZM010000005.1, forward strand.
CACCTCGGCCCACCCCGACGTGCAGAAGCTGGAGCAGGAGCTGGAGACGGTCAGACGCCGTATCTCCACGGAACAGAACCTGCTGACCAGCGGGTCTGCCTTGGCGGCGGACAAGGTGACCGAGAGCCTGGAGGAGGGGTACAACAACAGCCAGCAGAGCCTCAAGGTGCTTCTCACGCGCAAGCAGACCCTGATCAGGCTCAAGGACGAGTACCGGTTCCTCCTCAGGGAGCTGCTCAACCTCAAGGCGCGCAACGCCATCCTGCAGCGCGATCTGGACGTGAACCAGAAGGTCTACGAGATGCTTCTCTTGAAGCAGAAGGAAGCCTCGCTGAAGGAGGCGCTCACGATCGCCGGAGCCAGCATCGTGGAGCCGGCCACCATCCCCAAGCGCCCGATCAGACCCAGGAAGATCGTGAACCTCGCCCTCGGCCTGGTGGTGGGGCTCACCCTCGGGATCGGGCTGGCGTACTTCCTGGAGTACCTCGACACCACGCTCAAGTCCAAGGCCGAGATCGCCAGGATCCTGGGCGCGCCGGTGCTGGCCACGATCCACAATCGCGCCCTGATCGACGGTGTGGCCGGGGGCGTGGAGAAGGTCAGCCTCACCCTCCCCACCTCGCCGATGGCCGAGGCCTTCAAGTCTCTGAGGGCGAGCATCAAGCACGCCATGTCCGCGATCGGTGGGAAGGTCCTGCTGGTGACGTCGGCGTATCCCGGAGACGGCAAGACCACCGTGGCCACGAACCTGGCGATCTCCCTGGCCCAGAGCGGCGACCGGGTCCTGCTGGTGGACGGCGACCTCAGGAACCCGAAGGTGGACGACCTGTTCGAGCTCAAGGGCAAGCCGGGGCTGGGCAACGTGGTCGACAGCGAGATCGAGACGATGTTGCACCCCTGCGGCCAGGAGAAGCTGCTGGTGCTGCCCGCGGGCAAGAGGCTCTCCAACCCGTCGGAGTTCCTCGAGAGCCCGAAGGTCAAGCAGTTCATCAAGGAGCTCCGGGAGCGGTTCGACTGGATCGTCGTGGACAGCCCGCCGGTGAACGTGGTGAGCGATCCCATGGTGCTCGGCCCGCAGGTGGACGGGGTGCTGCTCGTCGTCTTCGCGGGACGGGAGGATCGATCCGCGCTGGAAGCAGCGGTCGAGCGGATGCGCAGCGTCCACGCCACGATCCTGGGCGGCCTGATCAACAACATCCAGACGCCCGGGAGCGGCGATCAGTACTACTACTACAGGTACCGCCGCTACCACGGCTACGGCTACGGCTACGGCTATGGCTACGGTCAAAGCCACGGATCCAGGGGGGACGAGCGAGAGTCCGGGGAGGACGAGGGCCGACAGCAGGCCCGGGGCGAGTGAACCACCGTGGGTGACCGTCGGCCCAGGGTGCTCTTCGTGACCAACCTGGCCACGCACTACCGGGCGCCCCTGTTCGAGCGCCTCGCCGACCGGCTGGACGCGGAGTTCCTCCTGTTCTCCGACGGGAAGGAGTGGTTCTGGTCCGGCCAGCGGCCGCCGGTTCCGCCTGGCCTCAGGGTCGCTCAGCTCCCCGGGTTCTGGGTGGGCCGCGCGGCCAGGGTGACGCCGGGGCTGCCGTGGGAGCTCTGCCGGCGTCGCCACGTGGATGTGGTGGTCAAGTGCATGAACGGCCGGTTCGCCCTGCCCGCCACCTACCTGACCTGCCTCGCCTTGCGCCTGCCGTTCGTGCTCTGGACCGGGATGTGGCTCCACCCGACCACGCTGTTCCACCGGCTGAGCCGGCCGCTGGTCCGGTGGATCTACCGACGGGCCGACGCCGTCGTGACGTACGGCCCCCACGTGTCCGCCTTCGTGAAGGCAGAGGGCTGTCCCGGCGAGAACATCTTCGTGTCGCCCCAGTCGGTCGACAACGACCTCTACGGCACTCCGCCGACCCGGGCGGCGCTGCACGCGCTGGCCCAGGAGCTGGGGGTCGCGGGCAAGCGGGTGCTCCTCGCCGTGGGACGGTTCGTCCCCGAGAAGGGGCTGCTGGGGCTGCTGGACGCCTTCTCCCGGGTGGGCCGATCCGACGCGGCCCTGGTCTTGATCGGGCAGGGACCGCTCCGTCAGCAGATCGAGGAGCGCGTGGCTGCCCGGCGGATCGAGGGCGTCACGCTGGTGGCCCCGGTGCCGGCCGAGTCGGTGCGCACGTATTACTACCTCGCCCACGCCTTGGTTCTGCCGTCCGTGACCACGGACCGCGTCAGAGAGCCCTGGGGGCTGGTGGTGAACGAGGCCATGAATGCAGGAGTTCCGGTGGTGGCCACCGACGCCGTGGGCGCCGCCGCCGGCGGTCTGGTGGTGGACCGGGTCACGGGCCTCGTGGTGCCCGAGCGCGACGAGGAGCGCATGGCCGCGGCGCTCCGGTCGATCCTGGACGACCCGGCCGGGGCGGCGGCCATGGGCGAGGCTGCGCGCCGGAGGGTCCGGGCCTACACGTTCGACGCGGCGGCCGATGGGTTCGTCGCCGCCATCCACCACGCCCTGAGTCGAAGGCGTGGCGCCCGACCGAGCTGATCCGCACGACCCCGCGATTGAACCTCGTCGAGGCTCCGCAGTCTTCTCCCCCGGAGGCGAAAGACATGAACAGACGGAACCTCGGGTGGGCGTTCCTGGAACTTCTGATGGTCGTCGCGCTCGTCGGAGTGCTGGGCGCCGCGTACTGGGGGCAGCTCCGGGGAGAGCCCATGGAACGAGCGGCCATGCGGATCTGCGTGGCCAACATGCGGACCCTGGCCGCGGCGGTGTCGGCGTACCACCTGGACAGAGGGACCACGCCCGGGACAGGCCTGGAACGCAGGATGGCCGCCGAGCTGGTGCTCGCCGGCTACCTCCGGTCCGACCCGGCGTGCCCCTCA
>JACQZM010000006.1 GCA_016213885.1 Candidatus Rifleibacteriota bacterium
ATCCCCGGCGGGGGACCGCCTCCCGGCCCGCCGGGTGGGGGTCCGAAGCCCGGTTTTCCACCCGGCCCCGTTCCCGGCGGCGGTCCGGCGCCCGGCCCACCGCTCGGCAGCGGCGACGGCTGCGCCAGAGCGGCCGACGCGACGGCGACGGCGACCAGGGTCGCGAGAGCGAGACGGCCGAGAGCCCGCCGACCCGTCAGATGGAGCAGGGGCACACCAGAGAGCGCCATGGGATGCGGACGCCTCACCTCCGGAGAGGGCTGCCGTAGGGCTCCAGCTCGTTCAGGAGCTGCTCGAACTCCTCCAGCTTCGTCCAGAGCCCCTCGGTGACCGGGTGTTCCGGGTAGAGCATGCGGAGACGGGTGAGCCCGGAGCGAATCGACGAGAGCGCCTGGCGGTCCTGGTGAATCAACCGGGTGACCTCGTCACGGACCGGCTTCAGATCGATATCGTCGTCGGAGGACTGGAACGTGGGCGGGGAGGGATGGGTCTGACCCGGCCGCGTCCTGGAACCGCGGGCGGTCTCGAGGTGTGGCGCCGCCGGCGCGCCGAACGGAGGCGGCGAGCTCGACCCCGGCCTGACCGGTTGAGCCGTCGATGGGGCCTGAGCGGGGAACCGTCCGATCGGGCCCAGGATCCGCTCCAGGCTCTTCTTCAGCAGGCTCAGCTGGACCGGCTTCAGGAGATACTCTCGAGCTCCCAGGCTCATGCACCGCCTCACCTGGCCGACGTCCGTCTCGGCGGTGAGCATGAGCACCGGAACCTGGGCCATTGCCGGGTCACGGCGGATCCTCTCCAGCACCTCATGGCCGTCCATGTGGGGCATGTTGAGATCGAGCAGGACCAGGTCGAGGCTGCCCTTGGCCATGGCCAGGAGCGCGTCCGGGCCGCTGGGCACCTTGACGACCTCGAGGCCCTCCGCCTCGAGGGTGCGGCCGAGGATGTCACGGAACCCGTCGTCGTCATCACAGACGAGCACCCTGGGTCTGCGGACAGTCACGCTTCATCCTGCCTACATATCATGGACTCTTCCACCGGTAGTCTACCATCCGGGCTGCTCGCGAAAAAGAGAGTGAAACCGGCCTCGGCTTTGGATATGCTCCTGGACACCATGCCCATCTCGCTCCGGAAGGTCTCCATCGTCGTCGGTCTGCTCGTCCTCCTCGCGATCAGCAGGGGAGCTCTCTGCCTGGTCATCGTACGCGTACACGCTGCTGGTGGAGCTGCCGCCCGATCTGGCTCTCTTGCTGCTGATCTGGTCCGGCCTGGTCTTCTTTCTGCTCGGCTGGGTCGTCCTGCTGAGAAAGATCATGGCCGAGCAGACCGCCATGAAGATCGCCGCGGCGCTGACCCTGGTCCACTTCGCGATGCTGGGCCCGACGCTGGAGCTCGTTGCGGTCTTCTGCCAGATCGACCCCCACGGTTGCCGGTGCTGACCGCCCCGGACCCCCGTCACTCCGGGGGCTTGGCGTGGTCGAGCTTGAACAGAGTATTCCTGGCCCGGTCGTGCTTCGGATCGATCGCCAGGACCTGTTCCCAGACCTCCCGAGCCAGCCCGGTCTCTCCTCGGTCCTGGTGGATCTGGGCCTTGTCCGCCAGCGACTCCTTGCCTCGCGGATCGATCTCGAGCGACAGGTCCAGGTGACGCAGCGCCGCGTCGGGCTCGCCGGACCGGCTCTCCACCAGCGCCAGGTTGTGCCAGTGCCAGTAGCCGTCAGGGGCCAGGCGGAGCGCATGGGTCAGTAGCCGGCGCGCCTCCTCGAGCCGGCCCCGGTCGTTCAAGGTCATCCCCAGGTCGTCCCAGAGCGAGGCGTCGTGAAGGTCGTACCGGATCGCCTCCTGGAACGTCTCGATCGCCTGGCTCCACCGGCCCAGTCGATGGAGCGCCTCGGCCCTGCGAGCCAGCGCCGGTGCGAAGTGCGGTGCCGCCCGCAGCACCTCGTCGGCCCGCCGGAGCACGTCGGGCAGGTTCCCCGCCGTCCAGGAACCGTTCATGGCCGCGAACGCCGCGGACGCCCTGGCCGGAATCGTCGGCTCCCTCCTCCTGGCCGGGGCGACCTGCGGCGGCGGCCCGAGCGGCTCGGCCACGAACGATGCGACCTCGATCGCCCTCGAGGCGGGGTCCAGCTGGACGAACCGGAAGTCGTTGCGGCCTGCCACGAGCCACGCCGCGGGGACCTCCAGGGCGAAGGTCTTCCGATCGTGGGCCTTGGCGGTGAGACTGCATCGGGCAGCGCCGTTGACCCGGCACAGGAGCCGGACGCCCGAGGCGATCCCCGACGTCTCGAGGCTGATCCGGTAACCCTCCTGCGGCGACGGCGGCATCACGATCTCGAAGCAGACGCGCTTCTGAGGCACGACCCGGCAGGCGCGCGCATCGACGAGAGTGGAGGTCGACGGCTGCGTGGACTCCTGCGGGCCCGGCATCAGCAAGGCGTCAGCCGCGTTCGGCGTCGAGACGGGCAAGAACACGCCCCTCTGGCTCGGCTCCGGGATCGAGATCCGGAACGGCCTCTTCAACCGCTCCGAGAGCTGGTCGATCTCCCACCGCCGGTCCTGCTGAGCCGGGTCCGTTCCGCCGTCGTCAGCCGGCGCAACAGGGGAGGGGGACTCCGGGGCCGGCGGCTCCGGAAGCGGCCTCGAGTCGGAGCGCCAGGGCCGCGGCCGCGAGGACCAGCCGGAAGCCGGCGCCGGCGGGGCTTCGGGCCCGCACGGCCGGCGCCACCGGAAAGGGCCTGGCCGGCGTGGGGCGCAGAGCCCTCGGGACCGGAGGCTCGTGATCGCTGACGAGCCTTCTCCGGGGTGCAGGAGCAGGCCCGGCGCACTTCGGATCGTCCCCGGCGCGGACCGCGACCGTGCGCCGGTCGATCTGGGCGGCCTCGTCCCCGGACGAGGGATCGATGGCCCGGGTGATCCGGTCCGTGGACGCGTTCCGGTCGGTGGTCGCCACGGCGAGTCGACCGGACCGGGTGTCCAGGCCGAGGCCGGCGATCTCGGCGGCGAGGGCAGACCCGTGCTGGGGTCTGTTCCGTGGAGTCTTCTCGAGCATGCGCCCCAGCAGCGCGTCCAGCGACGGCGGGATGGATCGGTCGAGGGAGCGGGCCGGTGCAGGCGGCTCGATCAGGTGGCGCCTCAGGATCCGGGGGACATCGTCGCCTCCGAAAGGGACCTGCCCGGTCAACGCCTCGTAGAGCGTGATGCCCAGACTGTAGATGTCGGTGGCCGGCCCGATCCCCTCGTCGGGACTGATCTGCTCCGGCGAGAGGTAGCACGGGCTGCCGATGATGATGCCCTCGCAGGTCACCGGAGCGGCGTCGATCGAGGAAGGCTCGAGAAGATCCTGTCTCGAGATCAGCGTGCTCATTGAGCCCACGGGCTTCACCCATTTGGCGATGCCGAAGTCCGCTATCTTGACGAGCCCCGAATCGGTCATCAGGATGTTGTCCGGCTTGATGTCCCTGTGGACGATCCCGAGCGTGTGGGCATGGGCCAGGCCATCCGCCACGGCCGTGGCGATCGACATCACCAGGTCCACCGGCAGTGGTCCCCGCTTGAGCAGGGCGCTGAGCGACTGGCCGACGATACACTCCATCACGAAGTAGGGTGTCTCTCCCTCCAGGTCCGCGTCGAAGATCCTGACGATGCACGGGTGGTTGAGCAGGGAGAGCGCCCTCACCTCGAGCCGGAAGCGCTTCAGGGCGCCCTCGTTCAGGATGGAGGCGACCTTGAGAGCGACGATGCGGTCGAGCGACCGCTGCCTGGCCCGGAAGATGAGACCCATGCCCCCTTCGCCGATCTGGTCGAGGATCTCGAACCGATCGGCCAGGGCGGACTCGAGCTTGGTCAGGCCGCTCACGGCCACAGGGTAGCACGACCCGTCGGGACGGCGACAGCGACTCTCGGTCCGTGCCGGGGCCCGATCCCACGCCCGGACCGGCGCCACGGTCCCACGGTCCCAAGGTCCCGACCTCCCGGGCTCATGCCGACATGAACGAATTCCGATAGTCTAGTTGTGGCTGGTCTTCGCTCTCCCTTCGGAGGTGTCCCGGGCTGCGCCGCCGTGGCGACGCTGATCCTGGGGTCTGTCTTCCTCGTCTTCTGGCCGGTTCTCGAGGCCTCCGCGTTCTACGGCGACGACTTCGTCCTGCTCGACCAGGCCGGGATGCACGTGTTCGGTCTGCAGTCGTTCGCCGTGCGCAAGGCATGGTTCTTCCACAGGCCGCTGATCATGAACCTCTGGGCCCTGGCGCGGCGGGCGTTCGACCTCGACCCGCCGGGCTACCACCTGGTCAGCCTGTCGATCCACGGAGCCAACAGCGTCCTCGTGGCGGCCCTGGTGGCGGCACTGTTTCCAGGCTCGGCGCTTCTGGCCGTGGCGACCGGGCTGCTCTTCGCTCTCTGCCCGATCCACGTGGAGCCGGTCACCTGGACGGCCTGCTGGTACGACCTGTCCGTCACTCTGTGGCTCTGTGTCTCGCTGCTGTTTCTTCTGGGCGCCTGGACCAGGCGATCGCTGGCCTGGCACGCTCCGTTCCTGGTCTCGTACCAGCTCGCCCTGTGGTCCAAGGAGTCGGCGTTCGTGCTGCCTGCCGTGGTCGTGCTGGTCTGGCTGGCCAGGGCGGATCGTCCCCCGCCGAGGACGCTCCTCGGCAGCCTCGCCGGGGCCGGCGCGCTCCTGGGCCTCGACCTGCTCCAGCGACTCGCCGTCTGGGGAACCCTCGGGGGCTACCCGGGCATGCCCTGGCGCCTGGACGACCTCTGGAGCCGGTGGCGGCTCGCCGCGAGCCTCCTGCTGGCTCCGCTGAACGTCACCGTCTTCCCGGAGTCGGCGGTCCTCGGCTGGCTCGGCGGCGTGGCGGCTCTCGTCGCGGTCGGCGCCCTGGCCCTGCGGGACCGTCGGCCGCTGGCGTTCGGCGTCGCGTGGCTCACGATCACCCTGGCGCCGGTGATGAACCTCCCGATCGGAACGGATCTCCAGAACACCCGGTTCCTCTACCTCCCGTCCGTGGGTTTCTGCGTCTGCCTCGCCGCCTCCCTCGGAGGCCTCTCCGGGCTGCTCGTGACCGTGGCCGGTCGGGTCCGGGCGATCATCGGAGCCGGCCGGGCAAGCCGGTGGGGGACCGGGCCGGAGCTGGCGGTGGCCGCCTGCCTGGTCGCGCCGCTGCTCGTCGGATACGGCGCGGTCTGTCGGACCCAGCTTGTGCCGTGGATCGTCGCGGGCCGGCAGATCTCGTGGCTCTTGGACGACCTGCACGGCCGCAAGCCCCGGTTCGAGCCTGGCTCCCGGCTCGAGGTCGCGAACCTGCCGGACAACTACAAGGGCGCCTACCTCTTCAGGATGGGCCTTCCCAACGCCTTCCAGCAGAGATACGGCTCCGTGTTCGAGCTGGTGGTCGGGTCGCATGACCGGGCCGCTCGGCCGGACCGCGCGGCGCGCCCAGGGCCGACCTACCGCGCCAGCTTCGGATTCGACAGGCGCGCCGACCGCTGGGTCGTCAGGAGATTCGAGCCGGCTCCCGATACCGGAGCGGCGGTCGGGTCCGTGGCGAAGCCCCAGCTCCCGGGCCCGAGCACAGGCATCGGCGAAACTACCTGGATACTCCCTGAAGCGATGGCTAGCGATTCTCCCCGTCCCCGACCGGGGTCTCCGGCGTGGCCGGTGCCGCCTGGACCGACTCCGCCTCGAGGTACAGGTTCCTGAAGTCCCGCGCCCCGGTGATCTTGCCCGAGACGGCCAGCAAGGCGCCGGGGCCGATCTGGTCCCAGTCCACCTCTCCGCGGGCCGTGATCCAGAGCCCGATGGCGCGGTCTTTCATGGCGACGAGGATCCGTCGCTGGGGGTCCACCAGCAGCACCTCGGCGTCGAGAGACACCGGATCCCCGACGTTGCCCAGCGCCGTCATCTTCTCCCCGGGGCTGGCCCAGATCCTGGGCGCCCTGGCTCGCCGAGCCGACGAGGCCCTCATCCTCGTGCCGAGCGCCCAGAGGGAGGTGAGGCCCAGAAGGAGCAGCAGCGCCGTGATCGCGATCGCCACGGTCTGATAGGTGCTCTGCGGCCGGGCCGCCTCCGGCGGGACCGGACGCGGACGCGCCTTCAGGTTCGAGAAGGTGCGGGGGTCTCCCCGCTGCAGTGGCTCCCGGGCCGTCCCCAGGACCTGGTGCGTCCGTTCGAGGTAGGCGCTCTCCAGCGCCTCCACCTCGGCTTCGAGCAAGTGGAACGTGCGAAACAGGTTCGCCAGGACCCGGGCGAGAAGGTCGAGCCTCTGCTCCGGGATCGTCGAATCCCCGGTGCGGGTCGGGTCCTGGAGCTGGGTGTCCAGGGCGAGTCTGAGGTCGTAGAGCCGCTCGATGCCCCTCTCCGGGAGGATGCGCTCCAGAAGGTCCGCGGTCTCCTCGAGAATCTCCGGAACCGTCTCTTGACCGAACATCTGCAGGGCGAACGGCCAGGCCATGTCGGCGGAGACGGTGCTCAGCAGCTCCAGGCCGAGACGGCGCTCCCTCTGGGACCCGGAGAGGCACAACCGGGCCAGAGCGGAAGAGCTCTCCTCTCCGCCGACGTTCAGGAGCGCCCTGACCGCGCTGACCTGCACCTGGGGCTCCGGCGACTCCAGCAGCGGTCGCACCAGGTCCATCGCCCGCCCGCGGTCGAGCCTCAACAGCGCCTCGGCCGCGGTGGTGAGCAGCTCGGGCTCGCGGCGAGCCAGGTACGGCTTCACCGTGTCGAAGTCGTCGGGGTCCGAGGCGGAGCCCAGGGTGCGCAGCGCCAGAGCGACGAGCGAGCTCTCCCGGGTCGATGCGAGTAGCGACCGCACGACCGCCGCGAACTCGGAGGGTGGGACCGCAGCCTGCAGCTGGTCGACGAGCTGCGCCTTCTCGTCCGCCGGCGTGGCGTCGGAGAGCAGTCGGGCCCTGATCTCTTCGGTGGTCAGTGGAGCTCTCCCCGGTGTGAATCCAGCAGGCGGGCCGCAGCCGGTCCAGCGACCGGCGGGAGAGGCGACTAGCCTTTTCGCACGGCTGCATTATACACTCAACTCGGGGACGGCGGCCGCCCGATCTGGTCGGTGTCGCCCGGACCGTTCCCTGGCCCTGTCGCCGGCCCGGGCGCTCCCGGAGGGGGGGCGTCCGCGTCCGGTCGGGGGCCCGGCCGCTGCCCGGTCCGCTTCGCGGTCGGTCCCGGCATCGATGTCTGGAGTGGTGAGCATGACTAAGAGAACGATGGAGATGCTGACTGTCCTGGCGCTGCTGTCGGCCGTGCCGACCGCCGGCGTGGCTGACGACATCGAGCTGAAGGACGGGAGCACGGTCCGCGGAGAGCTGGTGGGATACGACAACGGCAACTACACGGTCCGCATAGGCCGCTTCACGAGGTCGATCCCCGAATCCCAGGTTGCGGACGTGCGGTCCGGCGGCGCATCCACGGCGGCGCCGGCGACCGCTCCGGCCCCGGCTCCGGCCCGGGCCGGCCAGCCCCCGGCCGGTACCGTTCCGGCGGCCGGGGCATCGACGGCCCGCCCCGCTGCCGTTCCCAGGATTCCGCTGCCCGGCGGCGCCATGCCATCGCCGGACGATCTCAAGGGCGTCCTGAACTCGCTGGGCGTCCAGCCCGGCGCCGGAGGCGCGGACACCACCGGCCAGGCCGCCGGGATCATCCAGCAGATCATGGGAACCGGAGGCTCCGTCGACCCGGGGCAGATCGAGGCGCTCAAGAACAACCCGTTCATGCAGAAGCTGGTCGACCGCTTCAAGGACCCCAGGTACCAGGAGTCGCTGCTGGAGGGCGTGCGGGAGATGCAGCAGAAGATCAACCCGGGACAGGATAGCCCCATGCTCGACCAGTTGAAGGGGCTGTTCGAGCAGCTGAACACGCTGCAGAGCGGGGCGGGCGGCCTGAACCCGAACTCCGGGAGGAGCTCTCCCGGCGAGCCCTAGGCCTCGAGTCTCCTCCCCCCGGGTTTCCCGCGTACTGTTCTTCGGAGGTTCCACTTGGCTGGCGAGCGGCTTGGCCACGGCCGTACCCTCGACGTCGTCGTCAGCCTCGTCGTGGCCGCGGCGCTCGTCGTGGCCATGCACGCCGGGTCTTTTCTGGCCGCTCTCCAGGGCGGCGAGAGGGCGCTGGCCGGCCGTGCCCGGGTCACCGGCGCCGCGCCCCTGAACGCGGCGGCCAGCCTCGTCGAGAAGTCGATCACCTCGCTGGAGAGCCAGGCGTACGATCGCCGGATGGATCTGAGGAGCACGTTCAACCCCTGTCCGCTGGATCCGCGGATCGTGCTGGTCGAGATCGACGACGTCTCGCTCTCCCAGTACGGGAGGTGGCCTTGGCCCCGGGACAGGCTCGCCGCGCTGGTTCGATACCTGAAGGAGCTGGGCTGTCGAGCGGTCTTTCTGGACATCGAGCTGGCGGAGCCGTCGGGTCCCGCCGACGACGTGCTGGCCGCGGAGCTGGCCCGACCGGTGAGAGTCGACAACGACCCGGCGGGGCGAGGCGGCTCCTTCGGGGTGATGTACCAGGAGGATTCCCTCGAGGGTGCGGAAGGGGCCAGGGCGCGGACCGCGGAGCGGATCCTCCGGTGGGCCTCCCGGAACGCCGATCAGAAGAGACCGGCGGCTCTGCCCGGGGGCTGGCCGCCGGAGGAGGCCGCGGGCTGGACCCGGTACGGCGAGCGGGCGCTCACCCTGGCCCGCTACCTCTGGAACCACCGGTCCGCGGACCAGATGGCCGTGGTGATCGACGGCGTGGTCCCGGAGCTGACCCCGCCAGCCCCGCCTGCCGGCGATCACGAGATCCACCCCACTGTCCTGATGCTGGCGACGATGAGGGTACTCGCCGAGAGCCCGGAGACCACGGTGCGCGAGGTCCTGTCCAAGGCCTGCAAGGCCATGGGACACAGCGACGAGGTGGCCGGGAGGCTGGCCGCCACCGAGCTGGGAACCGTCTACCTGCCGCGGCTGTGCGCCTTCTTCAGCAAGCGGAGGCGGTCGATCGACGAGCTCGGAGAGCTGGTGCTCAGATCCAGGGCGCTGCTCTTCGAGCGGCTCGTCCGCGAGTACCGGTCGGTCCACCGCGGATGCACGGAGCAGCAGGCGCTGGACGGCGTGACAGAGGTGGCCCAGGCCCGGACCGTGCAGGCCCGGTATGCGCTCCGGCAGGCGGTCTCCCGGGTGATCGCCCTCGACGTCCCGTCGAGGCGTGACGTCCGGTGGATCGCGGGGAGCAGCGCGAGCCGCCTCCCGGTGAGGGGGCCGCTGGTGCCGCCGGTTCCCTCGATCGGGTCGGGCTACCAGTCGCTGGGCATCTCCACCGTGGAGCGCGATCGGGACGGTATCGTGAGGCGGCAGCCGCTCCTCTTCAGGCTCGATGCGGAGTCCGACCGACAGGCGTCGCCCGGAGGCGCCACAACGGCCGTGTGTTTCGCCGCGGCGCTGAACGTGGCCGCGGACCTCCTCGACCTGGACCGCGAACGGGTGACGTTCCGCCGGGACCGCCTGGAGCTGAGGCCGAAGCGAGGCGGTGTGCCGCTGGACCTGCCGGTCGACGGCCAGGGGCATCTGCTGATCGACTTCAGGGGCCGGTGGAAGGCCGACGGGTTTCCCTGGGTCAACGCCGTGAACGTCCTCGACGTGGCGCGACTCGAGAGCGAGAGAGAGCGCTACGTGGCCCGAAACGACACGGACTACCCGGTCATCCGCTCGGCGCTGGAGCTCGGGCGGTCGATCGGTGAGGCCCGGACGTCGCTGTCGGGGCCGGTGCCGGCGCCGCTCGCCATGCCCGCCGGCCGCGCCTGGGCGGCCTCGATCGCAGCCTGGGAGGCCCGGCTGTCCGCCGAGCTGGACGCGATCACCACGGCGGTTCTCTCCCGGCTCACGGTCTCCATGACGTCGCTTCTCAGGGCCAGGGACGAGGCCCGACGGGCCCACGACGCCACGGAGGAGAAGGAGGTGGAGGCGGAGCTGGCCAAGGACCGGCACGCCTTCGAGAACGTGGTCGTCGACCTTCCGGTGCTCCGTCAGGAGCTCACGAAGAAGGTCGCCGGCAAGGTCTGCCTGGTGGGCCTGACCGCCACCTCCACCACCGATATCAGCGCCAGCCCCCTGGAGGAGCGGTACATCAACCTGGGCGTCCACGCCACCTTGCTGAACCAGATCCTCCAGGGGTCCCGGCTGCGCCGTCCTCCGTGGGTGCTGGTGGATCTGCCGATCCTCCTGTTCTATGCGCTGCTGGTGCCGCTCATCGTTCCGGTCCTCTCGATCAGGGGAGGCGCCTTCGCCGTGCTGGGCCTGGTGGCGCTCCACGTGGCCGGGAGCTCGTGGTTCCTGGTGTACCAGGGGCTCTGGGTGGACGCCGTGACGCCGGTGCTGGCGCTGCTGTTCAGCTACTTCGGCATCACCCTGCGACGGTACCTCTCGGAGGAGCGACAGAAGCGGAAGATCAGGGCCATGTTCGAGACCTACCTGGACCGCCGGGTGGTGGAGGCCATGGTCCAGGACGAGATGCTCTGGCACGAGCTGGGCGGCACCTCCCGCACGATCACCGCTTTCTTCTCGGACATCGAGGGGTTCACCACCGTCTCGGAGCTGCTGGACTCCGGGGAGCTCTCCACCATGCTGGTGGACTACCTGACGCCGATGACCGAGATCATCCTCGAGCACGAGGGCCTGCGCGACAAGTACATCGGCGACGCCATCGTGGCGTGTTTCGGGGCTCCCTATCCGTACCCGGACCACGCCGTGAAGGCGTGCCTCGCGGCGGTGGAGCAGCAGGAGCGGATCACGGGGCTGAAGGCGCAGTGGGCCGCGACCGGCGTGGCCTGGTACCGTCGAGTGCGGGACCGGGGGCTGGACCTGAGGTTCCGGATCGGCCTCAACACCGGCCTCGCCAAGGTCGGCAACTTCGGCTCGCGGGATGCCAAGAACTGGACGATGATCGGCGACACCGTGAACCTGGCCTCGAGGCTGGAGGGGGCCAACAAGGGCTACAAGACCCGGATCATGATCTCCGAGAGCACCTACGCCGGCGCGCGCTCGGCCATCGAGGCCAGGGAGCTCGATCTGCTGAAGGTCGTCGGGAAGCTCCACCCGGTGCGGGTCTTCGAGGTGCTGGGTCGCAAGGGCCAGGTGGAGCCGGGTCTGGTGCGCCTGGCGGCCCGATTCGCCGAGGCGCTCCAGCTCTATCGGGCCAGGAGGTTCGACGAGGCCCGGACCCTGCTGGAGGAGATCCACCGGGAGCACCCGGAGGACGGCCCCACTGCCACCTACCTCGGGCGCCTCGCCGACCGGGTGTTCCTGGTGTCGCTGCCTTCGGACTGGGACGGGGCGTTCATCAGCAAGGAGAAGTGAAGCGCCCTCAGTACGCGATGGTCAGCGTGGCCGCGAACTTGTGGGTCGTGTCGCGGTTCGTCACCGGGTAGGCCGGGCCTGGCTTGAACGCGCCGTACTCGACCAGCACGTCCACGTCGGACAGCGCCTTCCAGGCACCGTACAGGTCGCTGCCGTAGCCCACCTGGGCGTTGGGCAGCGTGGCCAGCACGTCGGAGATCGGGCACGTGATCTGGTCCTTGTGGTACGACGAGACCTTCAGCCCCAGAACCAGATCCGTGGGCGCCTCCAGGTACTCGGCCAGCGGTTTGAACTGGAATCCCAGCCGGAAGACCTCCAGGTTCGAGAGCAGCGGCGCCAGCGCCAGGCCGCCCTCGAATCGGCCGAAGTACTGGAAGTTGTGGTCGCCCAGCGGGGCGATCGCTCCCGCGTTCATGCTGTCGGTGACGGAGAGCCGGTTGGCGTCGCCGGAGCCGATGGCGTAGTCGAACGACAGCGTCGGGAACGTCTCGCCCTCGAACAGGTGCCACAGGCTCGCCGTCGCCGCGTAGGCATCGATGACGGCCCGTCCCGGCGGCGTCCTCGTGCTGTTCGACGAGCCCGACTCGTGGACGAGCTCCACGGCGTACTGGGTGCGCTTGCCCAGCCAGCCCTCGAGCCCTCCGCCCATGTAGCTCGACTGGTAGCGGAAGTCCAGCAGGTTCTGGGCCGGGTTCTCGCTCTTGGTCCGGTCGGTCTGGTCCACCGCGTAGGCGAAGACGCGCACGTTGGACGGCAGCACGTACTGACCCTCCAGCGCCAGGAAGAGCCGATCGTTGTGGCCCCTGTCGAAGCCGGCGACCTGGTAGTCGGGGTTGTCGGACCGGTGGAGGGTCGTGCCGGCGAACCCCTCGACGGTCACGCCGGCCGACGAGCTGTAGCGGGCGCGAACGCCGTCCAGCACGTCGGACAGGACGAGCCCCCGGCCGACCCTGAGGTACAGCCGGCCGAGCCTGAGCTGGGTGGCCCCCACCGGGAACTCCAGGTGGGCCAGATCCACGTCGAGCTGCTCCTTGGTCGCCAGATCGAGGGTCGCCGCTCCGGGAGCGGTGTTGACGTCGAAGTTGAGCTTGCGGAGCCTGAGGTAGGCGTGGGACCTCGAGCTGTGAACGTGTCTGACCCACAGCCGCTGGTCGAACAGCAGCACCTGGTTCACCGGGTCCTGCGTGGTCTTGTCGTGGTCGATCTCCGAGCAGGTCAACGCGGTGACGCTGGTCCAGCCGCCGAACTCGGTTCCCTTGCGAACCGTGGCCACGTCCCCGAAGAACCGCACCTCGTTCACGACCTGGCCGCGCGGCTGGTCGAGCCGTTCCACCGCCTCCCTCTGCTGGACCACCCCCGGTGGGGCGGTCTGTGCTGTCAGCTGGCCTGGCAGGGCGAGCAGAAGGCCCAGTGCGACTCCGGTCCACGTGCGTCGATAGGTGCTTCCCATGGGCTATCTCACCTGTCGCCTACGGTAGCTGGTCGATACGGAGGATCACGGTCTGCGAGGCCGCCGAGCCGCCCGCGACGGAGCCGGCGAGACCGGAGCCGCCCTCGGTAAGCGGGGCCACCTTGGGAACGCCGATCTCCATCAGGTCGGCGATCTCTTCAGGCGTGGTGCCGGTGGGGCCCAGGTCGCTCTGGCGCTCTTTGAACGCCGATTCCTCGGGCGTCGGCGGCGTCGTGCCGTCGTCCCTCACCCCTGTGGAGCCGTGGGGGCCCAGCCTTGCCCGGCCGCGGTTGCCGACCACGGCCAGGCGGCCCTCGCCGCCCATCCGGACGATCGTGCCGATGGCCGGATGGCAGGCGATGCGGTGGACCCGGGTGCCCCGCACCGACGCGGTGCAGGTCGCGGTCTTCACCTGGAAGTCCGAGCGTCCCGCCCGTTCTCTTCCCACCTGGGCGTTCACCTCGCCCAGACGCATCCAGATCCGGCTCTTCACCGTACCCTGGGTCTCCTCCAGCGCCTGGATCATGAGGAAGCTCATCGGCTTCACCTGCACCACCGACGAGTCGGGAAACTGGATCGTCGCCGTGGCCTTGAAGCCGGTGTGCAGCTGGTCCCCCGGGACCAGCCTGGCGCCGACCTCGACCTTGGTCCACCGGCCGCCGGCCCGCTGCATCTCCACCTGGCGGGCCACGTTCGTCACCGTGCACGCCAGGTCCTGGGCCGCTGCCGGCGTCACCAGGGCGAGGGACAGCACGCCCACGAAGGCCCGGGCGAGACGGCTCGCCGAGCCGACGCGGGCACGGATTCCGGTCGGCGTGACCGGGGCCGGCGCTCGTGTCTCGGAGGTGGCCAGGGAACCCCGTGCGCCTTTCATCTCACATCACCCCGGATCGGGAGGCGTTCCGGACCGACCTCCCTGTAGCGTTCGGCCCCCAGGAGCAGGCCGTTCAGCTCGTCGCCGCTCATCTGCACGGCGTCTCCGCCGCCGGGGATGAGCCCCAGAACGACGAGCTCCCTGTACGAGTACCTGGCGCTCTGCTTCGTGAGCCGCATCCACAGGCCGCCCTGGAGCTGCAGCAACCGGGCGAACACTCTGCTCGCGAACCCCCGGCTGGCGAACTCGTCCAGATGGCGGCCCGCGGGACCGTCATGGAAGCCCCGCCTGGCCAACATCTTCGCTGCCCAGGCGGCGTCGGGACGCCAGGCCTTGTCGTCGGCGATCAGAGCCGCCGCCAGCAGAACCTCACCTCTGGTCACCAGCGGCTTGCCCACCAGCTCCCGGAGCCAGAGCTCCGACTCCGAACCGCTCTGGGCCCGGGCGATCCCGGCGACGATCAAGAGGGCGCCGATCGCCACGAACCGGGCTGATTTGAAGCGCATGTCGGGACCTCCTGGTCACCGTCACTGGAGACTGCGGACCTTGGCGAAACCGGTCTCGCCGAGGAGGAGCTTGCCCGAGGCGGTTCCCAGCAGCCTCCCGGTCGTGGACAGGAAGAAGTTCGTGGCCGGGGAACCGTCTCCGGCGGCGGCCCGCCTGTGGCCGGCGAACCTCACGATGTTGCCGGCCCTCGTCACGACCCGGACCTGCCCCCAGTCGGGACTGCCGGCCTGCACCTCCGCGAGGTACACGTTGCCCGACGGGTCGGTGGCCAGTCCCGTGGGACGGTCGAGGCTGGCTCCCAGGGCGAGCCCTCCATCCGGCGGTTCCGGAGACTGGTCGAAGCTGCCGGCCACCCGGTGGATGCGCCTGGACGAGCGGTCGACCCTCCACACGCGCCCGGGATCCCGGCTCTCGCCAGGGCACTGGTGTCCGATCAGCAGGTCGCCGTCTATGTGCAGCGCCAGGGCGACCGGGCTGCAGAGCGGCACCTCCCTGGCCAGCATCCCGTCGTGGGTGGGCAGGCTCGCCACGTTG
>JACQZM010000129.1 GCA_016213885.1 Candidatus Rifleibacteriota bacterium
ACATCAACTTGACGCAGGAACGTAAGCGACGGTCACGGATATCTGCCACAAATAGTCGAAAACAGGAACTCGCGGTGCTGGGGATCGACCTCCGCAAGACGCGCTCATGCCAGTATGGCGATCTTACGTTGTAGTGCTAGGAGCGTGTCGTGGCAATCCCTCTGAGCTACAACGTCCGGAACCTGGCGGTCCGGAAGGCGACCACGGTGATGACCGCGCTGGGCATCGCGCTCACCGTGGCGGTGCTGGTGGCGGTGCTGGCGATGGTGGACGGTCTGAGGTCGTCGCTGGTCGCCACGGGGAACCCGCTCCACGTGTTGGTGATGCGCAAGGGTTCCACCTCGGAGCTGACCAGCAGCATCAGCCGCGACGCGTTCCGGGACATCAAGTTCAAGCCCGGCATCGCTCTCTTCCCGTCCGGCGACCCGCAGGCGTCGCTGGAGATGGTCACGGTCATCATGCTGGAGAGCCCGGAGAAGCCGGAGGGCATCAACATCACCCTCCGGGGGCTGTCGCCGGCGGGGTTCGCCCTCCGGGAGGGCGTGAAGATGGTGGACGGACGGATGTTCGCCCCCGGCGCCAGGGAGGTGATCGTCGGCGCCAGCATCGCGGCGCGCTATCCCATGGCTCGGCCCGGGCGTTCGCTCCGGTTCGGTCGCTGCGACTGGACCGTGGTCGGGGTGTTCGACGCGGGGCGCTCCGCCGCCTCCAGCGAGCTGTTCGCCGAGCTGGACCAGGTCAGCGCCGACTACAATCGCCGGGAGGTGCTCAGCTCCGTGCTGGTCCGCGCCGCCGACGCCTCGGCGGTCCAGCGACTCATCAAGACCGTCGAGAGCGACCGGCGGCTCAACGTGATGGCGCTGACGGAGCTCGCCTACTACGAGCAGCAGACCGTCTCCGCCGGCCCGATCAGGGTCATGGGGTACCTGATCGCGATCATCATGGCGATCGGCTCCAGCTTCGCAGCCATGAACACGATGTACGCCGCGGTGGCCAGGCGCTCCGCCGAGATCGGCACCTTGCGGGTGCTGGGCTTCTCCAGACGGGCGATTCTCGCGAGCTTCGTACTGGAGTCGGCGCTGCTGTCGCTTTTGGGCGGTCTCCTGGGCTGCCTCGTCGTGGTGCCGTTGAACGGCATCCAGACCGGCATGGGCAACTTCGTGACGTTCAGCGAGATCACCTTCGGCCTCCACGTCGGCCCCGGGACCGTGGCGATCGGCGTTGCGTTCGCCCTGGTGATGGGCGTCATCGGCGGGTTCTTCCCGGCGAGGATGGCGGCGAACCGGACGATCGTGGCGACTCTCCGGGAGAGCTGAAGGCCGGGAGCCGGGAGGGTCGACACTGGAAGAGCCCCGCGAGGACCGGGACGGGGCTTTGCCGGGCTGCTACTGCAGAGGGCGACCAGGATCCCCCACCTGTTGCGCGGAGTCGGGCCTGTGGTCAGGCCTCGGCCTGGCTGCAGAGCCACCGATCAAGAGGAAGTGGAAGGGACTCGTTTGAGGTCGCGCTCGGGGGAAGGGAAGAGGAGGGGATCCGGATTGAGGTCGCGCTCGGGGGATGGGAAGAGGAGGGGATCCGGATTGAGGTCGCGCTCGGGGGCGCGACTCGGACCCGGCGAGGCGCCGGGTCTTGATTCCCGGCGACGCCGGGTCTATCATGGCGGGCTCGTTTTCAAGGCCGGGCTGTCCCGCCGGAGACCCACCATGCGTTCCGCCATCGTCGCGTTCCTCTCGATCACGCTGCTGTCTCTCTCGACCGGGCCGACCCGGGTCGCCGCCCGCGATGAGCAGCCGTTCGCCGCGATCTACACGGCCATGATGGCCGACGGTCTGGAGGGCATCTTCACGAACCCGAGGCTGTTGCGGACCGGTCAGGAGTTCGCCGGCGTGGCGTGGGAAGAGCGCCACGGCCCCTGGAGCCAGGTGGGCGTGTCGGTCTACAGGCCCGGCTCGTTCGACGTGTTCACCATGCCCAGGGTCCCGGAGGTCAGGGGCCTGGGCGGTGCGATGACGGCCCGGGGGTGCCCGATGGTGGCCTACGGCACGCCGGATCGGGTGGTCCTGGGCACGCTGGCCCACGGCGTCTTCGAGAGCGCCGTGGTGAGCCCCCGGGGCGGTACGGTCTTCGACCTGGCCACGGCGGGCGCTGATCGGTCGTGGGTGCTGTTCGCCCAGGAGGGTGACGATGGCGGGACGCTCTGCGTGGCCGCGGGCCGGCGCTCCCGGTGGGATCCGGTGACGATCGACCTGCCGGCGGGGCTCCCCCAGGGCGTCCGCCGGTTCGGGCCGGCCCGGCTCGCCATGGCGCCGGACGGCCGCCCCGCCGCGGTCTTTCTCGTCACGGCCGGCGGCCGGTCCATCCTGTGCCGGGCCCGGCCCGGCGCTGGGGGCTGGGTCACCGATTCGCTGGCTCCGGTCCTCGGGGGTTGCGCGCCGGAGGGTCGGCTGGGCCTCGCCTTCGACGGCGCAGGCCACCTCCAGGTCGCGCTCTCGACCCTGCCCGACATGAGGCTCCTGTACGCCAGCGTGGACGATCCCTCCAGTCAGCCCGTGGAGCCGGATCCGGGGTGCGCGCTCAGGGTGCCGCAGGTGGACCTGGCGTTCGACAACGACGGGACCGCCCACTGCATCTACTTCGCCCGGACGCCTGACGGCGGCATGCAGGTCCGCCTCGCCAGGCGGGTGAACGGGCGCTGGACCACCCGCATGGTGGATCGCACCATGAACAAGCTGCCCACGGCGTCGCTGACGCTTGCCTTGCAGCGGGGGATGTCGCCATACCTCTCGTACACCATCGGCCCGTCCCGTCGCGTGATCATGGCCTACCCCAAGGGCGAGGGGCCGCCAGGTCTCGAGGCGGGCGGCACCCTGCTACCCCGGTAGGTCCGGGGAAGTGCTGTGTCCCCTTCTTCCACGAAGAAGTGCTATGTCCCCTTTCCTCCGCCGCGCCCTGGTGGGCAGACGGCCGGGCCCGCGCCCGTTCCGAAGAAGTGCTCGAAGATCGTCGGGAGCTGATCGGCCCAGCAGGTGTAGTTGTGACCCCCGGCGAACTCCCGGTAGAGGAGCGGGTAGCGGCGGGTCTCCAGGACCTTCCGCAGGGCACGGTTCTCGTCGAGAAGCCCGAGCCTCCCGCCCTTGAGATCGAAGAGACCCACGTCGGCGTACACCCGGATCGGCGTCAGCGGCCCGCCGGCGAGGGCGGCCACGGGGTTCCTCCTGGCGCGGCCGAAGGCGCCGGACTGGGAAGCGACCAGGCCGAACACGCCCGGGTACGAGGCTGCGAGGTGCAGGGAGATGCGGCCGCCCATGGAGGCGCCCAGGACCAGGCGCCTGTCGGCCCGACAGACTGTCCTGTACCGGCCGTCGACGAAGCCGACGAGCTCCTCCACGAACATCCTGGTGAACACCGCGTTCGAGTCGTACTCGGTCCACCGGTCCACCGGATCCACGAAGACGGCGATCAGCGGCTCGATGCGGCCCAGGGTGACCAGGCGATCCACCACGACCGCGGCGCCGGCGTAGCGCAGGTAGGCTCCCCCATCGTGCACGTACACCGTGGGGAAGCGACGCTGGGGCTCCCGTCGGTACCCCGGGGGCAGGTACACCGCGACCTGGCGCACGGTCCGGGAGATCCGGCTTCTGAACTCGTGGGTCTCGAGCCTGCCGGCGAGCCTGGTCGATCCCGGCGCCAGAGGGGCAGGCCGCCGGTAGCCGGGCATGATCGCCACGGAGTTGGTCCCTCCGATGCCATTGGGAACCGTGATCGGGTTGAGCGGGTCCAGACGCTCTTCGCCGCCGACGCGGAACTTGTACTCCAGGCGGGTGTCCAGCGGGAGGCCCGGCAGGGTGAAGGTGAACAGCCGGGTGTCGGCGAACCGCGTCATCCGCACCGGCGGTCCCCAGCCGGTGAAGTCTCCGCAGAGCTCGACCCTCGGGAGCCTCCTGGTGCCCGGGACCAGGTGGAAGAAGGTCATGGTGTCGCCGGAGCAGACGACCCCGCCGAGCCCACGCACGTGGTCGAGCAGCCGGGCCAGCGCGGCGCCCCGGCCCCCGGCGCCGGTGCCGGGCCAGTCAGCCTGGAACCGTTCCCAGGGCGACGGCTCGCCGGCCACGGCCAACCGCCCGGGGGCCACCAACAAAATAAATGAAAGGAAGGCCAGCAAGACGCCCGGCCTCGGCCAGGAGACGGGCCAGCTCAGCGCCATGGTCGCACCTCCAGGGATGTCCACGAAGACTCATCGCAACCCTCTCGATGGAGGCATCGTACCAGCAGCTCTCGTCGACAGGGAACCCCGTCTCCCGGAAGACCAGCGTGACTCCTCTCTGGCGGGATCCGGCGGTCGACAGACCGATGGGGCGCCACGCGCGCCGCCGTACCGGACGGGCGGGCGCCCAGAAAAAGGGGAGGGGGATTCCGGCGGGCGGTCCGTTGTACCGGATGACGGGGAGCGCGGCAGC
>JACQZM010000130.1 GCA_016213885.1 Candidatus Rifleibacteriota bacterium
ACGAGGTCCGGTGGCTCGGCCTCCTGATGACTCTCCTCATGGGCTGCGGCGCGGCGTTCGGGGCGATGAACACGATGTATCAGGCCGTGGTGGGCCGCACCCGCGAGCTGGCCACCCTGAGAGCTCTCGGCTTCTCCAGGGGCTCGGTCCTGTGGGCCATCCTGCTGGAGGCCGTTCTGCTCTGCGCGGCCGGGGGCGTCCTCGGGTGTCTGATCTCGATCCCGCTGGCCGGCTGGGAGCTGAAGACCATGAGCGTGAAGAGCCTGGCGGAGGTGACGTTCCGGCTCCAGGTGGGTCCGGAGCTCCTGGTGAAGGGGTTTCTGCTCTCCCTGGTGCTGGGGGTCGCCGGCGGCCTGCTGCCGGCCTGGCACGGCACCAGGACCAGCGTGGTGGAGGCGCTCCGGCAGGTGTGAGCCGGGGGCGCCGCCCGTCCGGTCGAGGTAGCCGACGAGGCCCGGTTCGGTGTATGAAATGGAGGAGATCGAGAATCTGTCCCGGGACCCCAGGATCCCCCGCCTGTTTCGCGGAGTCGGGCCTGTGATCAGGCCGCGGCCAGGCTGCAGAGTCACCAAGGACGTGGAGGGGATTCATCTGAAGTCGCGCTCGGGGCGCGACTCGGATCCGGCGAGGCGCCGGATCTTGGGACCCCGGTCGTCGCGGCCGAACGCTCCGGGCCGCTGGTTCCGGGACAGGTTCCAAGGAGTCGCCGCTGGAACCGACAGGAACGCCCAAGGGACCCGGCCGGCCGTCGCTCTCCGGCGCTCGGCCGCGTCCCCGCGTGGAGTCGCGGAAGGTGGCGACTGTCCCTTCACCGCCCCCTTCCGGGGGGTTCCGGTCCCTGGTCATCGCCGCGGCCTTGCTGGCCCTGGTGGCGGCGGGGATCGGTGGCTGGCTGGCGTTCCGGTCTCCCACGGTCCCACCGCCGGGTCCGCCGTCGCCTGTGACGCCCCGACCCACCCCACCGGCGGTCGACGCGTCGCCGGCCGGCTCTCCGGGCGCCTCCCCCAACATCGAGGAGGCCCAGAAGATCACCCGGGAGATCAACGGGATCCTCGCCACCTCGGCGTCGGCGATGGTGAAGAACCCCCACGCGGTGAAGCCGCCCTACCCGTGGAAGCCGCTCCCGGAGAAGTACCGCCGCCTCTCGGCGCTGGTCAGAGGCCGGGCCGGAGAGGAGGACTTCTGGCTCCGACACGCCAGGATGCTGGCGCTGCCCTACGCCCGGCTCTCCGACGCGGTGGGTCGCGACCCGGACAACCCCGACGCCCCGGCGCTCCTGACGGTCGGCACCGAGAACGCCAGAGGCCGGGACTTCGACGCCACGAGCCGTCAGATCGCCCTGACGTTCAAGGCTCGCTCCCAGGAGCGGTCGCCGGTCCTGGGGCTCATGGAAGCGCTCTTCTTCATCCTGAGCGGCGATACGCTGGCCGCCACCGAGATCTTGAACAAGCTGCCTCCGGTGCCTCCGGGGCCCACGGCCCACGAGCAGCACGTGGGGCGCTTCCTGGCCCAGTGCCTCCTGGCCTACGGGGTCAAGCTGGGCGACAAGCCCGCCGCCTGGGCGCGCAAGGGTCTGGACCTGCTGTCCGACCGTCTGGGCGAGAACGCCACGTCGCGTGACTGGGAATGGGCGCTCATCCTGCTGTATGCTGCCGTGCCGTCGCTCTTCCACGAGGACTACGGCGGCCGGAGGGAGGCCGCGCCGGAAGTGGTGGAGAAGGGGATCGAGCTCGTGGGCCGCGGACCCAGGGGACGGTCCGCGGTGCCGGCCGGCGTGGACGGCGAGATGGTCGAGGAGTCCCGCAAGGTGATCCGTGACGCGGCGAAGCGGGGGACCGACTACCTGGGCTCGTTGATGCGGGCCCAGCCTTCGGCCAGGGACATGAAGCTCGGCTGCCTCGCGGCCCGCTGGTTCGTCACCGTGGCCGACGAGGCCGAGGAGGGACGCCTCTGGTACGGCCTGTACCTCGGGTTCATCGCCCCCGGGGCGAAGGCGCTGGGCGGGTCCGCGGATCCGGAGGTCAAGATTCGACTGGCCCAGCTCGTGACCGCCATCTCGGAGCGACAGCCCCGGGACAAGACCGGCGTCATGAGCGCCTGCAAGGGGCGGCTGGCCCAGGGGATGGGAGACGCGACGCTGGCCGCCCAGCTCCTGGCCGAGGCCAGAGCCAGGGCCGGCGCCGCCGGCTACAAGGAGAACGACCTCACGATCTGGGAGGCTCTCGACGCGTTCGAAACGGAGCTCAAGATGCCCGGCACCCCCTCCCCGCGTCCGTCGTCGCGGTGACTCGAGGGGGGGGGCGTCGGCGGCCCGCTGCGGTACTCAGGAACCGCGCCGACGGGATCGGACAAGGGAGGTTTGAACATGCGATGGACCGTGCTCCTGGTCCTCTTCTCCACGATCGCCTTCGCCGGGCCCGGACCCAAGGAGACCAAGGGTATGCTGGAGGTCACGAGCCCGACATTCGCGGCGAACGCCGCCATTCCCAAGAAGCACGCCTACCAGGGGGAGGGGAGCAACGTGTCGCCCGCCCTCGCCTGGACCGGCGCTCCGGCCACCACCAAGGAGTTCGCGCTGATCTGCGACGATCCCGATGCGCCCCGGGACAAGCCGTGGGTCCACTGGGTCCTGTACGGCATGCCTGCCGGCACGACCTCCCTTCCCGAGGGTGGTTCCGGGAAAGCCCTCCAGGGCAAGAACGACTTCGGGAAGCCCGGGTGGGGAGGCCCGATGCCGCCGAAGGGACACGGGATCCACCACTACCGTTTCAGGGTGTACGCCCTGGACGTCGCGCTGGCGAAGGGCCCGGGGCTGACCAAGGCCGAGCTGCTCGAGGCCATGAAGGGACACGTGGTCGCCGAGGGCGAGCTCGTCGGAACCTACGAACGGCGCTAGGAGCCTGTCGGAGCGATCCAGCCGGTCGTCCTTCGCGGCCGTCGGCGATCGAGCGAGACCAGGCCCCGATGTCTTCACGAGGCGCTCGGTCGGCGGACCGACTCTGGCCGACCCGCCAGGCTCGGGACGATCTCGAGAGGGTGGCCTGCGATGGCGTGCTGGCCACCGAGGTGAGCGGCAAAAAAGAAGTCCGGACCGGCGTTCCCGGATCGAGAACAAGTCGCCCGTCGCTCCTGTATAATCCCTTGAATGATGTGACCCGCCCGACCGGACTTCACCGGGCCGGGCAGCCGGAAGGGGAGGTTCGTGATGCGAAGACCGAGTACGTGGTGCTGCGTCGTGCTGGTGCTCTCCATGGTCCCGATCAGCGTTGCCCTGGCCGGCTGGCCATCGGAGAGCGAGTGGAAGACGCTGCGGGGCACGCCCAAGGAGTTCGTCGATCGTTTCGTGGACTGCTCCATGACCGACCTCAAGACCAAGGTCGGGGGTCAGCCGAACGATCCCAAGCTGATCATCGATCAGCTGCTCAAGGACGCGGTCGACAAGCTCACCTTCATGATCCCGTACAGCGGCGGCGTGCCTGCGAGCTGGCTCACGGCGCCGTCCAAGATCTGGATCACGGCCGTGACCGCGGTGGTCGGGCATTCCGGCGACATGGTCGGCCGCTGGGATCCGGGGTTTGCCACGCTGATCAGAGACGGGTCCGGAACCTGCGCCCAGTGTACCAACTTCCTGGGGTACTGTGCCCTGCAAGGGGCCAAGTGGTGGGACAAGCAGACCGGCTCCGGTACCTTCCTCAAGACGATGGAGAAGAGGCTCACTCCGGTGGGGGCGTTCGAGAAGGAGGACTGCTCCGGCTGGAACCACGCGGCGATCGGTTACATGGAGGGGTTCGACCCGGGGACCTACATGGAGTTCGGCTTCGTCGACAAGGCGTACACCATCACGGAGGGCCCCAAGGTCGTGACGCTGGTGCCGCTCGTCTGGTTCGGCCCGCCCATCGGCAAGACGAGCCAGCTCCTCCTCGACAACCCGCGGCCGACCAAGGAGCGGCCCGACTACTACCGGAAGCTGGTGGCGTACTACGGTCTGGCCGGAGAGCACCAGTTCTCCGGGAAGGAGCGAGAGCGGAAGGTCGAGCAGATCTCGGTCCGGAACAACCGGGCCAGCAACAAGGCCTCGACCCGTATCATGAGCGGCACCAAGATCTACGATCTGTGGGTGGGGCTCGCTCGGAAAAAAGCGGTTCCGACCAAGGCTCCGACGATGCTGGGGTGGGTCCAGGAGTACGGCTACTCGAACAACGCCTTCGCCGCCACGGCGCAGATCCTGGCCCTGGAGATCACGATGAGACACTGGTGGGGGATGTCCGCCACGCCCGATCAGGGCGGACAGGTCGCCGACGATGGCGAGCCGGTCAGACTCTACCCCTACGTCCAGTACCAGGGAAACAAGTGATCCTCCAGGCGTGAGCTCGCAGGCGGGATGAGGGACCGGTGACGGAGAGGATGCTGGCGATGTCGATCCAGCTGCGACCCGGAAGAGAGGCCCTGGCCGCGGGGGGACGGCAGGGCCTCGGCCTCCTGCCGATCGTGGTCTTCGTCGCCGTGATCATCGCCGTGCTGGCGTTCCAGCACGCGCAGTTCTCCATCCAGATGACCGTGGATCTGAGGGCGGTGGAGCGGGACCAGGCGTGCACCCGCCTGGCCAGGGCCGCCGTGGAGAACGGGCTCTACGTGCTGCAGCGCCAGGCGCTCGATCGGACGAGCCCGCTGGCGGGGCTGCTGCTGAAGAGACCGCTCCCGGTCGGCGTCCAGACGCTCTTCATCGCCTCCACCGATCTCACGGCGTTCGAGGAGCTCCGCCGGGCCCAGCCGGGGCTGACGCTGTCCAACGACCGGATCGCCGTCGCGGTCCGGATCCACCAGTTCGACGGTCCCGCCGGCACCGAGCGCTGGTACGAACGCCACGGGACCGTCACTCTCTCCGCGGAGCTGAGGTCCACCGAGGGCGGTGCCGCCGGTTCGGGTCGCTTCGAGTTGGGTCGGCGGTCGACCCTCTCGGTCCCGTTCAGATCGCTCCTGCTGGCGACTCCGCGACCGTTCGACCGGATCACCCTGGGTCTGGTGAATCCGCGGGGTCTCATCGACAGCCCGGTCCTCGACCTGATCCGTCCCGGGGTCAGGGACGCCAACTGGGTGCTCGACAGGCTGGTCTTCGAGCTCAGGGAGCGCGAGAGGATCCGCAACGGCGACCTGGACGACCTCATCGCTAGCCTCAGGGATCGGGCCGAAGCCTGGCCCCCGGACAGGCCCGGCTGCGAGGCCCAGATCGCCCAGATCACGTCGCTGAAAGAGTACCTGGAGCTGCCCATCCCCGTGGAGGGGTTGAAGGCCAGCTGGCCGACCGACGACACCATGCCGGTGGTCCACCATTTCGGCTGGGACGCCCTGCTCTACTCGATGGACCCGGAGGTGGACCTCGTCGGCGTCAACCTGCCGCGGACGCTCAAGAGGGACACCGTCGATCTTCCCACCATCAGGGCCGACTACCGTCGGTGGGAGGGTCGTCTGGGCGTGAGCGTTCGGGCCACCCAGCGGGCCGTCGCCGCCATCAAGAAGTACTTCGATGCCCTCAACAAGATCCTGGACGATTTCAGGCGGTTCCAGAACGGACTCACCGAAAGGGCCGGCAACGAGTACAGGGCGTTCGAACCGAGCCTGAAGCGAGCGCTGTCGCTGGAGGGATGGCTGTCGGTCACACCGGCCCAGCCGTGGCCGCCAGCGTTCGCCGGTCTCGCCGGTCTCATGACCCTCGGAGGAAGCCCCCGGGGCAGCCCCAAGGTGACCCGTAGAGTGGGAGGCGGGGACGAGCTCTCGAAGCTCGTGGCCGGGCCGAGGGCCCATCACGGGATCGTGCTGGTGGAGTCCGGCCAACCGGTGACTCTCACCGGAACCGTGAAAGGGGCCGTGGTGGTGGTGTGTCCGGGAGCCCTGCGGATCGAGAACGTCACCAGCCCGGGCCAGCTCACTGTGGTCTGCTTCGGCCCGTTGACCGTGAAGGGGAGCGTGGAGGCGTCTCTTTTGGCCTGCGGCCAGGTCGAGCTGGTCGACCCGAGGATCCATGGCGCGCTGCTGCTGACCAACGAGGCGTTTCGCGGGGCCAGGCCTGTCGAGGAGGTTCTTGCCGGGACGGTGAAGCCGCTGGAGCGCTTCCGCACCGGCCCTGATCCGGTGCCGCGGCAGCTCAAGATCATCTTCTCACCGACGCCGGTTCGGTCCGAGGTGGTGAGGCTGTGACTCGACGCGCCGGGCTCGGCCTCGTGGAGGTGCTGGTGGCGACCGTGCTCCTGGTGGTGCTGCTGCTCCCGGTTGTGGGCGTGGTCCACTCCACCACGGCCACGACGACGCTCCAGGACTTCCGGCTGCTCGCCCACGGACGAGCTTCGGCGCTGCTGGAAGGGCTGCTGGTGCTCGACCACGAGAGGCTGCGTGGCGCCCAGACCCCGGACGATCGGGGCGTCGACGCCCGGACGCATCCGCTCACCCAGCCGCTCCTTGCGACCTCCGCCCGGATCGCCGGGCCCCGGCTCGACCTCTTCGAGACGCTCCGCACGCAGCTTGCGTTCTACCAGGAGTCGGTCTCGATCAGACCTGTCGGCGCCTCCGGCGACGACGGGCTCCTCAGGGTCCAGGTCGAGGTTCGCTGGCGCACTCCTGTCGACCGCGCCGCGGCGATGCACACCTTGGTCGTGGCCACCCTGGTGGCCCAGCCCGACCTGACGGAGGTGCGGTGATGATGCCCCGTGAGCTCTCGACAGGCCGGTTCGTGAGCTCTCGTCACCCGGCGTCGACAGAGCAGGGGAGGGGGGCGCCGGCGAGAGAGCTCCGGCGAGGCGGCCGAGGCTTCACCATCGCCGAGGTGCTGGTCGGCGTGCTCCTGGCCGCGATCATCGCGGGGACCTGCGTCTTCTTCCTGTCGTCGTCCTCCCGGAGCTCCCGCCGGGCCTTCGCGATCTCCTCGGCCATGCAGTCGTACACCATCCTGTGGCAGACCCTGGGCAGGGACGTGGGGAGGGCGTTCACCACGCCATCGGGGGCGTTCACCCCGACCGGCGATCCGACAGAGGCCCGGCTGGCGTTCCCGATCCTGGACGGTGTGAACCCGGCGCCGGTCCCGGTGACCTACGTCGTGAAGCCGAACAGGACCGTGGAGCGACAGGGTCCCCCGGACGGCTCCCGATCGATCCCGGTGTCGCTGGACAGGGTCCGCCTCGTGTATTCCTCCGGCGGATCGAGCCTCCCCGACGATCTGGTCTGGATGGCCTGCGAGCGACAGCTACCAGCGTTCACCGCCAGGACCGACACCGGGGACCAGCCCGGCACCCGGGTCGTCCTGTTCACGGCGTTCGGGCTCCCGCTGCAGGCCCGACGGCGGGCGTTCCCCGGCGCCGTGGCCACCCAGCAGGCCCTGGCGATGCAGTCCCCCCAGGCGGTGGCGGATCCGGGACCGGAACAGGCCCTGGCGATGAGGCTGGACGACGGCGACAGGGAGGACGGCGGCCTCCCGTTCGTGCCTCCGGCCTGGCTGCCACCGGTCTCCGGGCGGGTCTTGACGGTCCCGGCGACCGGGGACGATCTCGAGGCCCGCCGTCGGGCCCTGGAAGCGGCCGGCCGGCTGCGACAGGAAGCCGCCGCGCGGCTCCTGCGTCTGGAACGAGCCGCCGGCGACACGCCGGTCATCATCCAGCCAGGGATCTCCCCGGCGCTCACGGCGCCGTTCCTGCGGTTCCTCGAAGCGGAGATGGTCATCACTGCCGACGAGGCTGCCCGGATCCAGGGCGCCGCGCGGGCGGATCTCCTGCTGGGGCGGCTGCGGCGGCAGATCCAGCTGGCCAGGGAGCGGGAGCGGGAGCTGGCCGTCGCGGAAGCCAGGGCCAGACAGGAGCTGGAGGGAGCCAGACCCCGGCGCTGACCCGTTCGCACTGACCTGACGGGAAGGTTGCCCTCGAGCCGAGGGTGTGTTATGCTCGGAACCGGTCGTCAATATTGAGACTCATTATCAATTGACGTTGGGGGCATTCGATGGGAGAGTGCCCATGGAGAGCAGCGGCCGCCCTGGTCGGCCAGCCAGTCTGGCGGAGGCGCCGGTGGGCTTTCGCGGGACCATTCGTGACGTCGCCGGCGATGCGGGGACCTGCCTCGCCCTTCTGGAGCTGGGTTTCACCCCTGGACAGCGGGTCGTTCTCGTCGCCGTGGCTCCGTTCGGTGACCCCGTGGCGGTCTCCTTGAGGGGAACGGTCATCGCCCTGAGGCAGGGTGAAGCCAGGTGCGTCCGGCTCTAGCGATGCCGTCGATCGGTCGTCCCACCGTGGCGCTGCTGGGGCAGCCCAACTGCGGCAAGACCACACTGTTCAACGCTCTGACCGGTTTCCGGAACCGCACGGTGAACTACCCCGGTGCCACCGTGGAGTGGGCGATAGGCCCTCTCAGAGCCAGTCTCGGCCTCGACGCGGATCTGGTGGACCTGCCCGGTCTCACCAGCCTGGTCCCCCGGTCCCCCGACGAGGCGGTGACGGTCCGGTCGCTGTTCGGCCAGGCGGACCACGAGAGACCGGCCGCGGTCGTCGTCGTGGTCGACAGCTCCCAGCTGTCCCGCCATCTCTACGTGGCCCGTCAGGCTCTGGACGCCGGGCTCCCCGTCGTGGTGGCCGCCACCATGGGAGATCTTCTGGCCCGACGGGGGCTCGCTCTGTCGGTGGCCGATCTTCAGAGACGGCTCGGCTGCCCGGTCGACGCGATCGATGCCAGGACCGGAGACGGGATCGACGGGCTCGTCCGTCTCATCCGCGGGGTGCTCGAGGCGCCCCCCCCGAATGCACCCCGGCCGGTGGCCGCGGTGCTGGCGGACGGGGTGCTCGCGAGCTACCGGGAGATCGAATCGATGGAGCGTGACTGCCTCACCCCGGTGCCGCTCCCCGGTCTCCACCTTGGAGGGGCCGCTCCGGACGTCGACGTGTTCACGGCCCGGATCGATCGCTGGCTCCTCCACCCGGTCTGCGGGCTGTTCATCTTCGGCCTCGTGATGGTCGGCCTGTTCGCCTCGGTCTTCCTCCTGGCAAGGCCGCTGATGGATCTGATCGACGGCCTCTTCGCGGCGAGCGCCGCCTGGATCGTCGCCCTGTCCCCGGACAGTCTCCTGGTCCGGCTTCTCGGGGACGGAATCGTCCGCGGGGTCGGCGCCGTGCTGGTGTTTCTGCCCCAGATCGTGGTGCTGTTCCTGGGGATCGGCTTCCTGGAAGACTCTGGCTACCTGGCGCGGGCCGCCGTCCTCGTCGATCGGCCGCTGGCGGCGATCGGCCTGAACGGTCGCTCCTTCGTCCCGCTCCTCTCCGGCTTCGCCTGCGCCATTCCCGGGATGCTGGCGGCCCGGACCGTGTCGGACCGCCGCGAACGCCTGCTGACGATCTTCGTGATGCCGCTGATGAGCTGCTCCGCGCGGCTGCCGGTCTACGCCCTGCTGCTGGCCTTCCTCACGCCGAACGATCGGCCGTGGATAGGCGGCCTGGCGCTGGCGGCGCTCTACCTGTGCTCCGTCGCCTCGGGTGCGATCGTGGCCGGCCTCGTCTCCCGGCTGCTGCCCCGGACCGGCCCGTCCAGGTTCATGCTGGAGCTGCCGGTCTACCGGGCCCCCCGGCTCGGATCGATCCTGACAGCCACGGTGGATCGTTCCAGGCACTACCTCGTCAAGGCGGGCGTCCCGATCGTGGTCATCTCCGCGGCGCTCTGGCTCCTGTGCAACCTGCCGGTCGCCAGCACGGCCGGGCTGTCACCCGGCGAGTCCAGGGCCCGGCAGCTCGAGGCCTCGTACGCCGGCCGCGCGGGGAAGTGCATCGAACCTCTCATGGAACCCCTCGGGCTCGACTGGCGGGTGGGCGGTTCGATGGTGGCCGCCTTCGCCGCCAGGGAGGCGTTCGTCGGGGCGCTCGCCGTGATCCTCACGGTCTCCTCTGGCGACCCCGGAAGCCGGGAGTCGCTGCTGCTGTCGATGCGCGCCGCGACCCGGGCCGACGGAACGCCGCTCTTCACGACCGCCGCCACGGTCGGTCTGGTGGTGTTCTTCGTCTTCGCTCTCCAGTGCCTGTCCACGCTGGCCGTGTCCGCCAGGGAGGCCGGGAGCTGGCTGATGCCTCTGGTCCAGCTCGTGTCGTTCACCGGATTCGCCTACGCCGCGGCCTTTCTCGTCGTGACCGGCCTCAGGGCGGCGGGCGTCGACTGACCGCGAGGCTACCGGACCCCACAGGCCCAGTCAACCGGGTCTCCTGTTCCTTGGTGACTCCGCAGCCGGGCCGAGGCCTGATCACAGGCCCGACTCCACGAAACAGGCGGGGGATCCTGGCTACCCAAGATCCGCCGTGCGGGCGGGTGAATCCAGAGTGGCAAGGCCGCGGAGTCCGGTCGAATCCGGGTCCGATGCGTCCGCACCTGAGCGCGTGTTACTCTGAGTGCGAGGGGTGATGACAGGCCCTGGCCCTGGGGGGGGCGCGTGACGCCCGCGAATGACGTCGAACTGCCGGACGATGGCGGGTTCTGCGAGATCATCCAGGGCAATCTGTACGTGACAGGTCCTCGTGCATGATCGACCCCGGATCCCGCGTCGAGCTGCTCGCCTCGGCGCACGGCTTGCGGAAGGCGCTCCGGGAGCGTGACCGTGGCTTCTGCTACACGCTGTCGAATTTCGGGTTCATCACGCGAGACCAGTTGAAGGAGGCCGAGGAGGAGGCCGGAGGGCGGCGGAGCACGATCGCCGAGCAGTTGGTGGCCTCCGGCGCCATCACGCCCGTGAGGCTGGAGGAAGGGCGCGCCTATTACGTCGTTCCGACCTTCGACCCCGTGTACGAGATCGACCTCGCGCACACGCCACCGGACCCTTCGCTCCAGGCCCTCCTCCCACCGGACCTGGTGGAGCGCCATGCCATGCTGGCGGTCATGTGGATACCCTGGCGACAGCTCCTCGTGGCGATGCCCCGGCCTTACGACGTGATCTGGATCACGCCGGAGTCCTTCGAGCTGGTCATCGGATCGCGGGTGAGACCGGCCCGCGCCCCCGAGGACGTGATCCGGAAGCTTCTGGCGTCGAGGTCTTCCGGGCCGTCGCCGTGACCGGCGCGTCGAGTTCACGGCCCTGATCAACATCCGGCCATCCCGGGGCAACCGTAGCATGGAGGTTCAAGATCCCGCGGTCCGCAAGGCCATCCTCGATGTGACGTTCGAGCTGATCGGCGGGGGAGACGAGACATGGACCCAGGTCAGCGCTCAGGAGTGACCCCAGATCGGTGGGCCGGCTTCACCCCCGGCCAGCAGATCCTGACCCCAAATCGGTGGGCCGGCTTCACCCCCGGCCAGCAGATCCTCATGATCGCCAACGAGATGAACCGCTCCAGGAAGCTCGTGGGGGGGCCGGACGTCGCCGGGCTTCGCCGCGGGTACGAGCGGGTGCTGGCCCTGGTCGATCTCACCATCGGCTGTTCCACCGACCGATCGCTCAGAAGAGAGCTCCTTCGGTGGCGGGATCTCCCGGCGTTGCTGTACACGGACGCCAGGCCAGCCGTTGCGGACCACGACCGGGCGCTCCGGGTCCTTCTGACGCTCTCTCCCGAGGCCTACCCGCAGATCGAACTCCTGCTGGGCCGCCACGGGACCGCCCCGGACTGAAGGGGCCTCCCGTGGTCTCCCGGCTCCGGACATGGACGTGACCAGGCTCTCCGGGAGCGAGCGCCGCCGGGTGGCTCTCTGCCGCGTGGGCCAGGTGGGAGGTAGGAAGTGAACGTGGAGGCGCGGTGGCTGAGGGCGCCCCCTCCGACCGGCGAGAAGAGTCGAAGGGAGTGACCGCGGTGGGCAGGGCGGACTGCAGGACGAACAGCTTCCCCGGGATGCCCACGCGGATCTTCACGATCTCGTCCGGGGCCGGCTCCCAGGGAGATCGTACCGGGTCCGGTCCGTCGCTATCCTGACCGTCGATTCGGGGAGGCCGTTGGGCAAGGTGCGCGAGATCACCCGCGCAGGGAAGCTCGTCGCCGTTCCCACGCTGGCCGCGGCCCTCGCCCTTTGCGGTGACCGGGATGGGCTCACGGGTCCTGGCCGAGGTAGACTCCTTCCAGCGAAGATGGAACCGGAGCTGCCGCCTCGTTGCCTGGCCCAGTTCAGTCCGATCCGCCTGCTCGCCACCGGCGGATTCGGTGCCGTCGTTCTTGCGCGCCACCGGACGCTCGACGCCGAGGTTGCCATCAAGGTGCTCAGGGCCACGGCTCTTTCAGGCTCGCAGCTCGTCGAGCGCTTTCGCCTCGAGGCGCGGATCGTCGCGTCCATGAGCCACCCGCACATCGTCAAGGTGCTCGACGCGGACGTCGAGAACGATGTGCCCTGGATCGCCTACGAGTACCTGCAGGGGCCCAGCCTGCGAGAGAAGCTGAAGCGAGGGGCGCTCGGCGTGCCCGCCGCGATCGAGGCTGCACGCCAGGTCGCGGAGGCGCTGGCCGAGGCCCACGGCAGGGGGATCCTGCACCGCGACGTCAAGCCGGACAACGTGCTGGAGGCGACCGCTGGATCGTACAAGCTGGCTGACTTCGGTGCCGCCAAGTGGACCGGAGCGACCGAGGTACACACCGAGACTGGAGCCATTCTGGGCACCCCGAACTACCTGGCACCTGAGGTGATCCGCGGGGAGCAGCCTGGCGTCTGGGTCGACATCTACGCGCTCGGCGTCATGCTGTTCGAGCTCGCGACCGGAACGCTCCCCTTCCGGCCGGAGAGCATGAAAGAAGTTCTTCTCTGGCACCTGGAGAAGCTGCCGCCTCGCGTCAGCTCGCTCGTCGCCGACGCATCGCCCGGCTTCGATGCCGTCGTCGCCCGGGCGCTCGAGAAAGGCCCGGGCGACCGCTTCCAGACGGTTCGTGAGTTCGCCGACGACCTGGCGGCCCTGCTGCCGCTCGAGGGTGGAAAGCGCGTGCGGACCGCTCGCCTCTCCGGTACCTCGTCGGCGCCTTCCCTGTCGGACACGGTGCTGGTGGCGCGACCGGGCTCGGCCGCTCCTGTCAGGGGCCGCCTTCCGTTCGTGGCGCTCGGCGTCGCGATGCTCGTCCTCGTGCTTGCGGCGCTGTGGGGCATCTCCCCCCGACCGGGGCGAGGACCGGCAGCGCCCCCATCCGTTCGACCTTCCGGATCGGCCCTTCTGGCGGTCCCCCCGGACGGCGTGCGCCTCCCGGAGCTTCTGGACCGGGCCACCGCGCTTTCCGGGGAGGTCGTCACTTTCGTCGAGTCGGTGAAGAAGTTGAGGGACAGCGCCCTGACGGTCGCGTTCGGGCGCGACGTGCTGGCTCACCATCGCAAGCGAGTGGAAGAGGCCTGGCAGAGGCAGGGAGAGCTGCTGACCGACTACCTGCGTCTCGTGAGGAGGGCGGCCACGTGCCCCGAGGCAGGATCGGTGTGGTTCGACCTCGAGGATTGCGGATTCGAGCTCATCATGTGGGCCGGAGAGCTGTCCCGACTCGTCGAGCTCGGGAACACCGTTCTGGGCCGTACGCCACGGTTCGCGGGGTCGACCGTCGACAGGATGCTCGCGAGCCTGGAGAAGGAGTTCGAGACCGCGGGGACGGATCGATACAGGCAGACCGCGAGAGCATCGCTCCGGCCGGTCCTCCGACACAGACGATGGGGCCGCAGGGTCTCGGGGCCGATCATCGTCGCAAGTCGCGGTGATGCGGCCTGTGTCGTCCAGCAGCTCATAGCGGATCGAGAAGGTCGGGCAACGATCGAGGAACTGACGGCCCTTGCGCGGTTCTTTCTCCGCACCGCGCTGGAGTGGGGGGAGATGAGGAAGGCCAGCAAGCCGCACAGCGCTGAATACCGGACAGCCAGGACGAACGAGTGGGCGGCGAGAATGGAGCTGGTCGCGCTGGTCGGGCGGCACAGGGGAGCCCTGCTGGGTGCGCTCGACGACAGCCCCGGACACTTCCAGCTGAGGGCGTCCCTGATCCTCGGCTGTGCTCGACTCTCCGAGGACGGGGAGGCCGAGAAGCACGACCGTCTCGGCGGACTCCGGGAGGCGCTGGCGGTTTCGGGGACAGTGAGTGCGAGTGCCGTTGCGCGGCAGCCGTGTGACTGGATCGCCTACATGCTGATGGCGGGCGGTCAATTGAGGAGCGCGGTGGAGAACCTCGACGCCCGGAGCGAGGCCCCGGAGCTCCGCCGGTTCGAGGAGATGCTCGCGCGGGCCCGAGCCGAGTGTTCCAGGCGAGGGTCGCTCCGTCCTCCCTCCTCCTCGCCAGCCCTGCGGTGATCGAGCTCGTCACTGGCGGCCGTGCCCGTGGGCAAGGGCGACGTGGTGTGGCCGGCGAGAGCGGGACTGGAGGGATTCGGATGCGCGTCGATCCTGGCCCGGCTCGGGCGCCGTTTCCCGGGACTCGAACTCGCGCGACAACCGAGACCAGGGGCCAGGGGCCAGTCCTTGTGGGGCAAGACGAGTACCTCCAGCGCTGCCAAGCACGGCCGCCATCATATCGCGGGTAGCCCGGTCGAGCCGTGTCGACCTTGGTCCTCCTCAGCGGTCACCGGACTTGCTCGTCTGGCGACTGCAACCAGGTCATCGAGGACAGAGACCACCTCTTGATCGATCCCGGACACATCGAGGTGTGCTGCGAGTTCGTGGTAGGCACTCTTTCTCATCAGGTTGTCGACCTGGAGAATCTCGTAGAACTTCTCGAACAAGGGCTCGAGAAAATCGTCCGAGACCTTGAGGTCTGTCGACCAAGGCGACGGCTTCTTCAGCGTGGCCAGGGCCTTTTCGACCTCGGAAATGGCAGCATCCATGGCTTGTTCAAGGGATGCCTCGACCACAGGGCCGAGTCCGAAGCGGAGGCCCTGGGCTCGAGCCCATCGGCGCAGGCAGTCCGGGGTGCAGATGTAGTTCTCGATCTCTCGACGGGCCCACTTCCGCTCAAAGAGAGCCTTCTCGTTCCTCACCAGCGGATTGTCGATCCGGTCGAACAGTGCGAAACCCACCAGGTTCGGATAGGCCTCCTTGAGGCCGAAGAAGTGGTCTCTGGCTCTCTGTGGGAGGTTGGTTTCAACGTAGTGAGTGAAGGGGCCACGTAGATGGTCTTGGGCAGGGTGATTGAGCTTTCGGGCCAGGACTCTCAGGATCTCGAGATCGGTCGAGTTCTCGAGGTACAGGACCCATCCCGTCTGCTCCGCCTGATAGTACTGGTCGTATCCGATCTCCTGGAGAGACTTGCGTAGCTGTGATCCGCGATCGTCGATGCGATGAGGCTTCCCGAGGAAGGCCACCACCAGGGCTGTTGAGGCTGCTTCGTTCAGGATGACCTCGGAATGTGATGCCATCAGGATTTGACTGTTGTGGTCTCGAGCCCACTCCGTGAGAAGTTGATAGGCGTGGCGCTGTCTGAGAATCTCCAGATGAGCATCAGGTTCGTCGAACAGCAGGACCGAATCGGGATTCAACGCCAGGTGTGCCAGAATCAGCAAAGTCTGCTGGAGCCCTCGACCGGCGCAGGAGATATCCAATGGAATCCCGCCTCTGGTCTCGTAGGAGAGCTCGATTTCACCTCGTTGTGGCACATAGACTGGGTTCTGAAGTCGAACCAGGAAGAGCCGGTCGATCTCGTCCCGGATTCGAGCCCACGTGGTTTCTCCACCTGCGACAGTGGTGACCTGGTAACAGAGATTCCGCAGCACTTCCGCCGTTCGCCCCTCGCCCAACCGGACCTGAATTGCGCCAGGGTCGAGTCTCGTTTCGTTGGAGGCCAAGCCGGACATGGGAGGAAGAAAGGCCACGCAGAGTTGCCCCAAGTGTGGTGGCACAGGGTCCATGGGTTCCTCGCCAGCGTCCCTGGGGCGAAGAGGGCGGCAGTAGAACGACTCTTCATTTGCATAGTCAAACTCGAGTCCACAGGACCACTCCTTGCCGTCGAGAATGCCCTCCACGCAGATCTCCATCCGCACATTCTCGGTGCCCTTCCGACCGTTCTTCCGTCCTCGCCTGACATGAAGGTCCTTCCACAACAGGTTCGCTGCAGGGACAGGCAGAGTGAGCAGGTCCTTGCGGTTCAGGGTGACCCCGATCCTCTCTCGCGGGATCTCCTTGCCAGAGCGTTTGCTCAACCACCGTCGTGCACCGGCATTCCACAGAGCCAGGGCCTGCAGAGCCGTGGTCTTGCCTGAGTTGTTCGGCCCTATGAAGACGACGGTATTGCCGAGCTCGATGTCCACGTCACCGAAACACTTGAAGCGGCGGATGGCCAGGCGAGTCAGCACGGTGGGTTTCCCCTCTCGAGCAGTTCCGCAAGACTGTGATTGACGCTGGTCACCCCGACGTCTGGCTTCTTCTGGAACGGGTCTCTCACGTAGACCGGCGACCGGACCTGCTCCCCGTCGACCTCAAGGCCCTGAGGCGTATGGACAGGGACCCCGGCAGGACCGACCGGG
This sequence comes from Candidatus Rifleibacteriota bacterium, assembly GCA_016213885.1. Taxonomy (GTDB): domain Bacteria; phylum Muiribacteriota; class UBA6191; order JACPRK01; family JACQZM01; genus JACQZM01. The sequence goes on from JACQZM010000130.1 coordinate 16,399, forward strand.
AGCAAGGATAGCGGAGGCCGGGGTCCGGATCAAGGATGCCCGCCGTCCAGATGGTCCAGGCGCGACCGCGCGCGATGGGAAAGTGGAAGGGGTCGCCAAGCTGCCAGGACCACCGAGGGACGGCAACCGGGCGGCGTGGTGTACCGGGCGACCCAGCGGTCCCCGGGCCGGCCCCTGGCCCGTTCGCACCTTTCCCACCACACACCCCGTCAGCCTCGCCGACCAAGCCGCCTCCGCCCCTGCTCCACGCCGGGCCCACTGGCCGACAAGCCCTCCTGCGGGCCCACCGACAGTGAAGAATGTGGGTGCTTGACCGTCGTCGGGGTCGAGCCGAGGCGGGAGAAGGGTGACCTGACACCCGGAGGCTGCCAGGGGCACTCTGACCGAACCGCAGCTGACGGATGCCACGATGGGATCCTCCCCTGCCTCCCGAGTGCATCGGACAGAGTGTCGGTGCTTCTCACGACGCGGCCCTTCGCTGATGCGAGTTCGCGCTGGATCTCAGCTTGAGCACCAGTGGAGCAGCCTTGGCCGACAGCGCCTCGAGGTCGCGTACGATCCTCTCGATCCGCCTTCGGTTCTCGGTCCATTCCTCATCGGCCCTGGACAGCCCGAGCAAGTCCTGACGCCCTGCTGGTTCCCGTGCGGCCCTGACGACGACTGCAGGGGATGTCTCGCCGAAGGCAGTATTCTCGCCCCTCAGGGCAGACCTCATCAGCAGCCAGAAGTACCCGAAGGAAGCCTCCCTCATCCGGACGGGGAGAACGCCGGCTGGTGACCCATCCGGCCATGGACGGGCCGGCGCGCTCCTTCCAGGAGGGCCTCGGTTCACGCTCCCCCGGCTGCCGTCCTCCACTTGACCACCTTCAGGAGCTCGAACCTCATCAGGCACACCACGCCGCCGGCCGCGCCGAGCATGAGATCCGTGGCGTGAAGCGGGGCGAAGTGAAACAGCTTCTGCGCGGCCGGACAGGTTCTCCATGCGGATCTTCACGATCTCGTCCGGGGTCAACAGGAGACAGATCTCGCCCCGCGACGGATCGACGAGGAGACCGTTGCCGTCCGGCGATCCGCGGAGCTCCAGCGTCACGGACTTCAGCAGCTGCTCCCGAACGCCCGGAGCGTCGTCGCTGCCGGGTCACGACCTGGTGAGCCGCCGCCAGAGGCTGGTGCGGGAGATCCCCAGGATCCGGGCCGCCTCCGTCTGGTTGCCCTTGCAGGCCTCCAGCACCTCCTGGACGTACTCCTTCTCTTTCTCTTCCAGCGACTTGAGCCGGGGCGCGGACGGTGTCTGGACGAAGCGAGCCGACGCTCTCGGGGAGAGCCGGTGGAGCACCTGGGCCAGGAGCTCCGTCTCGGTGCCGGACCCCCCGGTGATCAGCACCGTGGCGTTGGTCGGCGCCACCTTGAGCACCATCCGGAACAGCTTCGTCATGGCGGGACTGTGCCGGGTGGTTCGGCAGCTGCAGCGCCTCGTCCACGAACCCGAGCATCCCACCTGGGAGCCTGCGGGACCGGTACTGGGGCTAGCGTCTCATGCAACACTTCCGGTAACGCCTGCCGCTACCACAGGGGCAGGGGGCGGTCGGTGGTGGCGCCTGGTGCTCGGGCGATGGCTCCCATCGGAGCCGGGACGGCACCGACGCAGACTCCCGCATCGCCGCCGCCACCTCCTCGATGTCCTCAGGTTCGTCCTCTTCGACGCCGACCACGACCTTCCACCCGTGCTGGTCGCAGAGCTGCAGGATCTCTCGGGCCCGATCCCACGACCGGACACGGGCGCGAAGAAGGCTCTTCGCGTCTCGCGGTTTGGTCATCGTGATCACGCCTGGGCGCGGCGCAAGTGCTCGCTCCTGTCAGTCTTCAAGCACGGACACGCTCATGATCGCGCTCGCTCCGTGACGTGTCAACAAAGTGGTGCTGGCGCCCATGGAGGTGCATGCTTCCGGGACGGTGGCGACGGTGCGGCGCGACGTCATCTCTCTGCCGAGTTTCCGCGGACCGCCCCCTGGCCCGCTCACCCATGAATCTGATCATGGCTTCACGGAGGCAGTGCCCCCGACGATGGCGAATGACCCGACCGGCCCGTCTCGAGTCTGCCAAGCTCTGGGTGAGACAGTCCGGACCGGCACCGCACGGCCGGGGGCACGTGCATCGCTACTCCAAGTGGTTCTGCATCGACCTGGGCTGCGCCGTGGTCGAGCTGCAGACGCCGGGAGTCGCCCTTGACAGAACTGGCAGCCGAAAGGCCCACTGCAAGCACATGGGAGGCCAGGTCAGCACTGCAATCGCCGCCTCCGGGTCGCTGAGCGGGAAGGGGGGAGAGAAGACGACGGAAAACGGTCGCCGTTTCGCCGTTGCGGCGGCCTCACCCATTTGAGGTGGGGATCCCGGCCCCCCAGGATCCTCCACTTGTTTCGCGGAGCTCGGCCCGTGATCACCCTTTGACCCGGATCAAGCCTCACCAAGGGAGTGGAGGGGATCCGGTTGGATTCGCGCTCGGGGGCGCGACTCGGATCCGGCGAGGCGCCGGATCTTGGCCCCTCGAGCTCCTTGATCCCCACCCCGGACTCCGCTATCCTCGATACCCGGTCGGTCCCGCCGCTCCCCTCGTCGCGCGCTCCTGCAAGCCACCCGAAAGGCCGGGCCTTTTCGCGCCAGCGACTGCTGTGTGTCCCACGGCTTCACCCAGGGTTGTCCCCGCGGCCCGACCGGAGGCCCGCATGCTGGCTCCGGTACCCGAGCTCGGTCAGCTGGTCGACGTCCGGAAACGGCGCTACGTCGTCGCGGACGTGACCGCCCGCGTCGTTCCCGCTTGTCTCATCGAGGCGCCGGCTCTGGTGGCGCATGCCAGGCTGCTGGTGATCGGCGGCACGAGCCACCGGCTCCACGAGGAGCTGATCACGGCCGGCGGGCTGATCCGCGGGGACCGGTTCGCCAGGATGAACAGGGGGGAGCTCGAGGCCGCCCTGACCGGCGCCGGGTTCGGGGAGCCCGGCGAGGCGTTCGAGAGGTGGGCGGCCGGGCGCTGGGAGCAGCACCGGCCGTCGCTCGAGGCCGCTTCGGAGCAGGAGGAGCGGCTTCGCCAGGAGGGGATCCAGCTCAGGCTGCCGTCGCCGGAGTTCAGCCAGCCCGAGGAGGAGCAGTTCCGGCGCAACCGCGACAACCTCAAGACCAGGCTCGCCGCGATCCCGGGCGAGATGGCCGCCGAGGAGAGGGCGATCCGGGCGCGGTTCCGCGACCCGGTGCCCCGGGTGTTCCCGGTGGCGGTCACCTACCTGGTGCCGGCGAACATGGTCGAGGGGAAGGTGAGCTGGTGATGTCGGTCGCCCGTCAGCACGCGGAGTGGCCCTCCCTGATCGAGATCTCCGGCCCGTTCCTCAGCCTGCCGGTGCTTCTCAAGGTGTTCCCCCAGGGGCTGGAAGCCCACGATCCGGACCACGCGCGCCGGCCCCGGCGCGAAGACGATGGCCGACTACGAGATCGAGGACCTGCGCGAGGCGTTCCGGTCCGTGATGGTGAAGGGACGCCGGTACGAGCGCGGCGAGGTCATCGAGGCGCTCGCCCGGCACCTGGGGTTCATGCACCTGACCGACTCGATCCGCGACCCGATCCGGTCGGCGATCAACAGCGCCATCCGCCGCGAGATCCTCTCTTACGAGGGCGACCAGATCTGGAGGAGCGAGTGAGACTGCCGAACCCGCCGAAGCGACCTGTCAGCGGTCGCGGCACCGCCGGCGATCGCGCCGGAACGGACCGGTCTCGAGCCGGAAGGGCCCGGGGCACCCGATGTTGAAGAGCCTGCAACTGAGAGAGTTCAAGAGCTTCGCCAGCGAGCAGGTCGAGTTCGGCCGGCTCACGCTGCTCGTCGGCGCCAATGCCACGGGCAAGAGCAACCTCCTGGACGCCCTCCGGTTCCTTCACGGGTTGAGCCTGGGCCTGTCGGTCGCCGACGATCTCAGGGGGCACTGGGAGGGGGGAAGGGAGCTCTGGCCGGGCATCCGGGGAGGTCCACGGGAAATCCTGCGGAACGGCGCCTCGACGTTCGCGCTCACCTCGCGCTGGGACAGCCTCTCACCCGGCCGCCTCGAGCACGCGATCGAGTGCACCATCGATCCGCAACCCGCCGTGACCATGGAGAGGCTCACCGAGGAGGGCCAGGGTGAATACCTGTACGACACCCACGGTGGCTCTCTCGGAACCGCCACGGGACTCCAGCAAGGAGGCGCCCTGAACGTCGCTGTTCGACCCGCGGGGCCAGGTCGCAGCGCTCGCTCCACGGTCGCCTCCACGCACGCGGTCCTCGGGCAGATCGGTCCTGGAGAACGCACGCATCACACAGTGCTCCCGGGCTGTGAGGCTCTGCGGGGCGCCCTGAAGGGAGCGCTCTTTCTCGACATCAGCCCCCGCCTGATGCGGGAGTACGTGCCCCGGCAGATGGGCGAGCTGGGAACGCACGGGCAGAACGTCTCGGCGATCCTGTGGCGAGAGTGCCAGGACCACGAGCGGAAGCGCGATCTGCTCGACTGGCTCACGGAGCTGTGTGCGCCCGAGGTGACGGACATCGACTTCATCGAGACCGAGCTCGGCGACGTCATGTTCAGGCTCATCGAGGCTGGCGGGGCGCGGATCTCTGCCCGGAGCGCCTCGGACGGCACTCTCAGGTTCCTGGGCGAGCTGCTCGCCCTGCAGACCGCGCCCGAGCGCTCGCTCGTCGTGATGGAGGAGATCGAGAACGGCCTTCATCCGGCGCGCGTGCACCTCCTGATCGAGCTCATCGAGTCGGTCACCAGACACAGAGGAATCCAGGTCATCGCCACGACTCACTCGCCCCGGGTGCTCAAGGCGCTCTCCGAGGAGTCGCTGGGCGAGGCCGTGGTGTTCGGCCGGCACCCTGCCGGTCCGGGCACGATCGCCAGGAGCCTGTCCGCCCTGCAGCACTTCGATGAGATCGTGAAGCGGCGCGGCATCGAGGAGCTGTTCACCACCCAGTGGCTGGAGCGGGCGCTGTGAAAGCCCTGATCATCCCCGAGGACCCCAGACTCGATCAGTACATCCTCAAGCCGATCGTGGAGGAGATGTTCCGGCGCCTGGACATCAGGGCCCGGGTGAGCGTGCTGCAAGACCCGAGACTCCGGGGCATCGACGAGGCGCTGGACGCGGACGTGATCCGGGAGATCGTCCGGGACAACCCGATGGAGGATCTCTTCCTGCTGCTCGTCGACCGGGATTGCGATCGCAAGGGAAACACCGATCGAGCGGCCGCCCGCGAAGGCGAGCACCCCGACCGGTTGATCGCCTGCCTCGCCACCCACGAGGTCGAGGTCTGGATGCTGGCCCTGCACAGAGCCGAGCTCGGTACACCCTGGACGCAGGTCCGCCAGCACTGCGACCCCAAGGAGGCCTACGCGGATCCGTTCCTCGAAAGGCAGGGCTGGACCGGCGAGGTCGGACAGGGACGCAAGAAGGCGATGCGGGACCTCGGCGGCCATTGGAACGGGCTCCTGCAGGTCTGCGACGAGCTCGCTCACCTGCAGGAGCGCGTCGCGGCGTGGGTTTCGCTCCACGCCGGTGGAACTCGACCGACAGATGGCTCCGACTGATCGTCCGCCTCGTTTCGACCCCGAAGGGAGCAGAGGATGACCAAGGTCCTGGCGACCGAACCCCCGTCCGCACAGGAGATCCGCAGGGAGCTCGTCGACCTGCTCGTCCGGGAGCTCCACGGTCCGGCCGGCGGGCCCGAGGAGGAGGTCACCGAGGCCAGGGTCCATGAGCGATACCTCCTGGGGCAGCTCGCACCGCGGCGCCAGCAGGTGGCCCCGGAGGAGCAGGACGACATCCCGGTGGGCGGCAAGGACTCCTCGGAGGACGGGCGCACCGAGCTCCCCGCCACCCAGACTCGCACGGTGTTCCCCTCGTCGTTCGGCCTGACGTTTTCGGTGGACGAGAAGGTCGAGACCCTCTCTGTCACGGTCCGGTGGGGTCAATACGCCCGCGTCACGGACGGATCGGCCCCGGGAGGGGAGCCCAGGAAGGTCTGGCGCCGGAAGCAGATCGAGGGAGTCCACGACCTGACGGTCGATGAGGGCAAGGTCAGGCCGGTCGCCCCGGCGGCCGGCTACCCGGACGTGCTGCTGCGCGGCCTGGTCCGGCCCGCCCAGAGCGGGTGCCGGATCGTGACGCTGTTCCTGGTGAACAACCAGGTGGAGCCGGAGACCCTCCGCGGCGGGGCCTGGCTCCTGCAGCCGGAGCTCATCGTGCGGGGCCCGGGCAGCACCGCCGCCTTCGTCCGCCACCACCCGCCTCGCCAGAAGGGACACCAGGACCTGCTCACCTTCGACGAGGACCAGGCGATGGAGATGCTCTACCGGCCTCAGATCGAGTTCGCCGTCGGCCACGGGGTGGGCGTGAGCTGGGAGCTCGACGCCGCCTCCCCCGACCGGGCCAGGGCGGTGCGCACGGCCGTGATCCCCGCGTACGAGGTGCCGCGCACCGACCCGCCCACGGCCGCCGAGGTGCCCGGGCTCGCCCAGGTCGAGCTGGACATGAAGACGCTGGGCGACCTGGCGCCCGGCGAGCTCTCCTCGCGGCTCCAGGCGCTTCCGCAGGCCTACGCCGCATGGATCGAGACCCAGCGGGCCCGACTGGGCACCGAGCTCGACCTGTCGCCGTACGCCAGGTGTGGGAAGGCGGCGCTGGACCGCTGCGCCTCTGCCCGGGACCGCATCCAGGCCGGGATCGAGCTTCTCGACCAGGACCCGAACGCCGCCGAGGCGTTCCTCTTCATGAACCGGGCGATGTACCTGCAGCGAGTCCGGTCGCTGTACGGAGAGCAGGTACGCCGAGGGCAGAAGGTGAAGCTCGAGCAGTTCGACCGGCCCGAGTTCCACCGGTGGTACCCGTTCCAGCTCGCGTTCATCCTGCTCAACCTGCCGGGCATCACCCGGCTCGACCACTCCGAGCGGTCCTGCGATCCGTCGGCGATCGCCGACCTCCTGTGGTTCCCCACGGGCGGTGGCAAGACCGAGGCGTACCTGGGCCTCACCGCGTACACGCTGGCGCTCCGGAGGCTTCAAGGAACCGTGGCCGGGCGGCCCGGCGAGGACGGAGTCGCCGTGCTGATGCGCTACACGCTCCGGGCGCTCACGCTCTAGCAGTTCCAGCGCGCCTGCACCCTCGTGTGCGCGCGCGAACTCCTCCGCCGCGAGGGGGCGAAGGCCGGCGGCCCGCACGGTGGAGCACCCGCCGCTGCGGCCGCCGGACCTGATCATCCAGGACGAGCTGCACCTCATCAGCGGGCCGCTCGGCACCCTGGCCGGCCTGTACGAGACCGCCGTCGATCACCTCTGCACCTGGGAGGTCGACGGCCGCAAGGTGCGGCCCAAGGTGATCGCGTCCACCGCCACGGTCCGGCGCGCCCTCGCACAGGTCCACAGCCTCTTCTTGCGGCGCGTCAACGTGTTCCCGCCGCACGGCCTCGACGCGGGCGACAACTTCTTCTCGGTGCAGCGGAGGCCGTCCACCGAGGCGCCGGGGCGGCTCTACCTGGGCCTGTGCGCCCCGGGAAGGCGCATGACCACGGCGCTCGTCCGCCTCTACGTCGGCCTGCTGTGCGCCGCGCAGGTGATCCACGAGAAGTACGGGCGCTCCGCCGACCCGTGGATGACGCTGGTCGGCTACTTCAGCTCCCTGCGGGAGCTCGGGGGGACGAGGCGTCTCGTCGACGACCAGGTGCAGCCGCGGGTGCGACGCATGGACTCCCGAGGGCTGGCGGCCCGGCAGATCGAGGTCGACACGGTCAAGGAGCTGACCTCGCGGCTGTCCGCGGCTCAGATCCCGGAGATCCTGGACTTCGTCGAGACCCCGTTCGATCCGGCCGTGCAGGCCAGGCGCAAGCAGATGGTCAGGCAGGGCGTGCGCGAGGGGCTGCCGCTCAAGCCGGTGGATGTGCTGCTGGCCACGAACATGATCTCCGTGGGCGTGGACGTCCGGCGCCTCGGCCTGATGGCGGTGCTCAGCCAGCCCAAGACCACCGCGGAGTACATCCAGGCGACCAGCCGGGTCGGCCGCGCCTCGCCGGGACTGGTGTGCGTCCTCTACAACTGGTCTCGCCCCCGTGACCTGTCGCACTACGAGGCGTTCGAGCACTACCACGCCACGTTCTACAAGCACGTGGAGGCGCTCTCGATCACGCCGTTCGCTCCCCGGGCGATCGACCGCGGCCTGGCGGCGCTGCTGGTGTCGCTGGTGCGGCTGGCGAGCCCCGAGCTCAACGACAACTCCGCGGCGGCGCAGCTGATCCCCGGCCACCCGCTCGCCCGGGCCGCGTTCGACGCGATCCTCGCCCGGGCCGAACAGGTCGCCGGCAAGGAGGCCCGCGAGCTCGTCGCCGAGGAGCTCAAGGTGCGACTGGACCAGTGGGTTCACGCCGCGAAGAAGAGCTCGGGCGGCGCCGCTCTGGGTTACAAGGACCGGAAGGACCGGAAGGACGGGAAGACCGTCCCGCTGCTCAAGCTGCCGGGACCCGGCGAATGGGAGGGGTTCACCTGTCTGAACTCGCTCAGGGACGTGGAGCCCCCGGTGAGCCTCATCCTCGTGGATTCCGTGGCCTCCGCCGCTCCCGGCGAGGAGCGAGACGGCGAGGGCGCCGGGAAGGAGAAGCCGCCCGGGCGGTACGGCGCCTTCCTCGAGAAGGTCGTGCTGGCCGAGCGTCTCCGGGAGGTGCGGTCGCTGATAGGCTTCACCCGGATCGAGTCGCCCGGCAACTTCGGGGAGGCCGCGCACACGAGCCCCGAGCTGCGAGCGCCCCTCTCGCGGCGTCCACCCCGGTGGATCCCCGCCGCGGAGATCCGGGGCGAGGGTCTTTTCATCGAGTTCCGTGAGGACGCTCTCACGGCCTGGCTCGAACGGGTGCGCGAGCGCGAGGAGCAGTTCCGCCGCATCTACACGCTGATCCGGAAGGCACGGAAGCAGGAGCCGCCGGAGGCCGGCTTCCCGACACTCCGGTACGTGTTGATCCACTCGTTCTCGCATGCCCTGCTGCGTCAGCTCGCCCTCGAGTGCGGCTACGCGGCGGCCAGCATCCGGGAGCGCATCTACTCCCGTCCTCCGGATCAGCCGGGCGGACCGATGGCCGGCCTGCTGCTCTACACCTCCGCCCCGGACACCGAGGGTACCCTGGGCGGGCTGGTGGCGCTCGGGCGGCCCGAGCACCTGGAGCGTCACCTCGATCAGGCGCTCGAGCACACGAGGATCTGCGCCTCCGATCCTCTGTGCGCGGAGCACAACCCCGGCGAGGGTCACGAGGCTCTGCACGGCGCCGCCTGTCACGCCTGCCTCTTCGCAGCCGAGACCTCCTGCGAGCGAGGCAACCGGTTCCTGGACCGGACGCTGCTCGTGCCCACGGTGAACACGGCCGATCTGGCCTACTTCCGGGATCTCGAAGGGATCTGACGATGACGCACCTGGACAAGCTGGTCGACCCGATCTCCAGGATGGTGAAGGAGCTGCCCCAGGGCAAGCTGAGCTCCATCGCGCGCGTGCCCGGTCGGTCGCTGGAGCGACTGGTCTGGGCGGGTACGTGGGGCGTCTTTCGTCGGTGCGAGCCGGAGGAGGGGTTCCCTCCGCAGCTGAGCGCCGTGGTGGCGCATCATCCGCAGCTCGTCGACGTGGCCGACGACGAGGCTGGCTGCCTGTTCCGCGAGGTGCAGTACCAGAGGTTCGCCGACGCTGATCACCGGACCGCAGGGGTCCGCATCCATCTGTGGGCCCGCCCTGCTGCCGGCGGCCGGACACGAGTCCGGCTGGACATGCCGGTGGACGAGTGGCGGAGCTTCCGGCCGCTGGCTCGTGGTCGTGGACGATTGACCGGACCCTCGCACCGCGGGGCTCCGGATTCCGGACAGGCCTCAGCTGTGCCGCCGCAACGGGGAGTTCGAAGGGATGTGACGTTTCACCGGCGTGGTCCTGGAGGGAGCGCAGGGCAGGACCGAGGCCGGTCCGGGCCGGGGTGACGTGCTCGACCTGCGCGTCGTCGCTGCCGGGTCACGACCTGGTGAGCCGCCGCCAGAGGCTGGTGCGGGAGATCCCCAGGCTCCGGGCCGCCTCCGTCTGGTTGCCCTTGCAGGCCTCCAGCACCTCCTGGACGTACTCCTTCTCTTTCTCTTCCAGCGACTTGAGCCGGGGCGCGGACGGTGTCTGGAGCGAGGCCTCCCGGGGAGAGCCGGCGTGGGCCGCCGGACCGCTGGTTCCAGGCCCAGGGGAGGCAGGTGGATCCGATCGATGGTGGGGCCATCGGTCATGATCGTCGAGTACTCCAGGATGTTCTCCAGCTCCCGGATGTTGCCGGGGTACTGGTACGCCGAGAGGACCTGCGCCGCCTCCGGTGTCAGGCCGCGGATCTCCTTCTCGTGGCGGACCGTCAATCGCGAGAGCAGGTGCTTGATCAGGAAGGGGAGGGTCTCCTTGCGCTCCCTCAGGGGAAGCAGAGCAAGACCGATCACGTTGAGGCGATAGAACAGGTCCTCCCGGAACCGCCCCTGGGCCACCTCGCTGGCCAGGTTCCTGTTCGTCGCGGCGACGACCCTCACGTTGACCCGGTGGGACTGGAGGCCCCCGACCCGACGGACCGTCCGGTCCTGGAGGAACCGCAGCAGCTTGGCCTGGACGCCGGGGGCCAGCTCCCCCACCTCGTCGAGGAAGCACGTGCCGTTGTCCGCCTCTTCCAGGAGACCTCTCTTGTCGGTCACGGCCCCGGTGAACGAGCCCTTCACGTGGCCGAACAGCTCCGACTCCAGCAGCGCCTCCGGGATGGCGGCGCAGTTCACGGCGACGAAGCGAGCCGACGCTCTCGGGGAGAGCCGGTGGAGCACCTGGGCCAGGAGCTCCTTCCCGGTGCCGGACTCCCCGGTGATCAGCACCGTGGCGTTGGTCGGCGCCACCTTGAGCACCATCCGGAACAGCTTCGTCATGGCGGGACTCGAGCCGAAGAACCCCTCCAGCGTCTGGTGCTCCACCTCCCGCACCATCAGGGCGTTGGACTGCCTCTGAAGGGCGTTGGCCACCACCTGGAGCAGCTCCCGGGGATCCACCGGCTCCACCAGATAGAGGCTGGCTCCTCTCATGATCGTGGAGGCGGCCTGCCGGATCAGCTCCACCGGAGTGATCGTGACGATGTCGACCTGGGGGCTCGCCGACTTGAGGAAGTGGATGAGGTCCATCGTTTCCTGGACGAGGATGCGGACGTCCAGCAGCGCCAGATCGGGGGGAGACCGCGTCACGAGGCGGGGCAGCGCGTTGGGGTCCGCGGACGAGATCACCTCGTGGCCCTCGTCGGTGAGGGCACGCTGGATCCTCTCGAGGGAATCGGCGCCGGACAGGGCCAGGAGTACTCTGGACATGGTTGCCTCTGGAGGGAGCCATCTTACCGCCGGTTCGCTCCACTCTCAAGACCCGGCGCCTCGCCGGGTCCGAGTCGCAAGACCCGGCGCCTCGCCGGGTCCGAGTCGCGCCCCCGAGCGCGACCTCAATCCGGATCCCCTCCTCTTTCTCTATCCCGAGCGCGACCTCCAACCGGATCCGCTCCACTCCCCCGCGAGTCTCTATCCGGCCAAGGCCTGATCACGGGTCCGGGTCCGCGAAACAAAAGGCCCCTAAAGATGCAGAGAGCCCCGGAACAGCCGAGCATCTCCGGATCGCCAATCCCGGAGCGTCGGTGCTAGAGTTGTCTCGGCAGGCGACCACCATCATGTCGTCGCCGGCCAAGACTCGACAATGAAACCCGCCCCGTCCCGCGTCGGCCCCTACATCGTCCTGGGCGAGCTCGGACACGGTGCCATGGGGGCGGTCTACCTGGCCGAACACGGGGAGCTCCGGCGGACCGTGGCTCTCAAGATCCTCACCGGCGACTACCAGAAGGACCACACCCTTCTCCTGCGGTTCAAGCGTGAGGCCGAGGCGGCGATGGCCCTCTCTCACCCGTCCCTCGTGAAGGTGTTCGACTTCGGGGAGGAGGGAGGCACCTACTACCTGGGGATGGAGCTGGTCCAGGGACGGTCGCTGGCGCGGGTGCTCGACGATGGCGGGCCTGTCCCCGCTGAACGGGCGATCAAGCTGGTGCGGGATGTCCTGGAAGGCCTCGCTGTCTGCCATGACGCAGGCCTGGTCCACCGGGACATCAAGCCCAGCAACCTGATGATCGACGAGACCGGCCGGGCCCGGGTCCTGGATCTGGGGATGATCAAGGTGCTCGACCGCACCATCCTCACCCGGGACGACTGCCGGATCGGGTCGCCCCGGTACGTCTCCCCCGAGATGGTGCTCACCGGCCAGGTCGACGGCCGGTCGGACCTCTATCAGGTGGGCCTGGTCCTCTACGAGTGCCTCGGCGGCCGACCGGCGTTCCCCGACACCAGCCTCCCGGTTCTGCTCCAGAAGATCGTCAACGATCCGCCGGCCAGGCTGGTCGGGATCGCCGAGCTCAAGGGCGGGCTGATCCAGGGGTTCCTCGATCGATGCCTCGCCAAGAGCCCCGAGGGCCGGTTCTCCAGTTGCAGGGACGCCCTGGCCCACCTCTCGGGAGCGGGCCGGGCGATCAGCCGACCGAGAAGACGGCTCGGCGAGACGCTCAAGCGGTTTCTGCCCGCCAGAGCCCCGGGGACTGCTGTGGTCCGCCTCTGTGCCGGGGTCATGACGGCGGTCGCGCTCTGCTTCCTCCTCGGCCTGGGCTGGGTCCGGTTGAGGCCCGAGCCTCCGGCCACCCCGGCATCGCCCTCCCCCGCGGTCCGCTTCGTGGACGGCGCCTGGGAGGTCCGGTGGACCGGGGCCGTGCCGGAGAAGGGCGCGATCGAGGTTCGTGACGGGGCCAGCCGGCTCTGGGTGAGGATCGAAGAGGACAGCGGTGCCACCACGGTTCACAGGGTACGGTTCGAACGCTGGCCGGTCCCCGGGCGCCGACTCACCTTCCGCGTCCGGCACGGTGATCGGTCGGCCGGCCCGGAGCTGCCGCTGGAGGAGCCCGCGGCGCGGGCCCCGCTGGAGCTCTCGGTCGACCCGGTCGTGACCACCGCCTCGGTGTCCTGGAAAACGGCTGCCGTCACGACCGGCATCGTCTCGATTCTCGCAAGCGGTGTCACGACGAGGGAGCTCTCGCCCACGCAGCATCACAGTGTCGTGATCCGCGGGCTCTCGCCGGGGTCCACCGTGACGCTCTCCATTCGCGGAGACGACCGACGGGAGCTGGCGCGGTGGAAAGGGTCGATGCCCCGGGTGGCCGCGGTGGCGGAGCGGGTGATCCAGGCGCTCGACTGGGCCAAGAAGGCCCGGGCGCGGATCCAGGCCGAGTGTCCCCGCTCGGGCCGTCCGACCGAGGAGCTGCATCGATTCGGGCAGCGGTGGCTCGAGGCTTCACGGCAGTGGACCTCGTCGCCGCCGATCCAGCGGGTCGTCTCGATGTACCTGGAGGCCAGGGAGGCGCTCTTCGAGAGCGGCGAGGTCGCCCCCGGGATGCGGTCCATGCTGCTCAGGAGACTCTCGGAGATCGCGGATCTGGAGCACTTCGTCAAGGAGCTCGCGGGGGTCACCCTGGGCCTTCCGGTGGAACAGCTCTCGGGGCCTCCGATTCTCGCGGCTCCGCCGGCAGGGGTCGAGCCGATCGCCGTGTTCAGGTTCGCGGACGGGGGACAGTCCGTCGGCCGGGTCGTGCCGGCGTCGAGGCTGGAGCCGATCCGGATCGCGCCCCCGGCCGTCTTCGGCGTCGAGAGCCAGAACATGCTCGACCTGGTGGGCTACCGGTCCGCCCGCTTCGAGTTCGTCCATCGATGGCGCTACCCTGTGCCGACGAACCTGAAGAGCGCCTACCTGGGATTCAGGGTGAGGTTCGCGGGGCGCGGCGACCTGCCCAGGATCGAGCGGGACACCGTGGGCATGGTGGGAGCGCTCCTCGGGGTCCGGGTGCCCGGCCGGCCTCTGGAAGGGTGCGTGAGGATCGACGAGCGGACCCTGGAGGCAAGCGCCGCCCTCCGGGTCGAGTACGAGTACGTCTCGCCCACCCTGATCCCCAAGGGCATGACGCTGGACCATCTCATCATCTACGTGGGGCGCTAGCCCCGATCCGGCGCAGCCGCTGGTGCCATTTTCCAAAACGGTGTCTTCCATGGTACCTTGCAGGACATGACGACGATCAAGACGGTCCCCTTTGCCATCGTTCTTCTGGTTCCGGTTCTTGCGCTGGCGGCCGGCCCATCCCCTTCTCCGGCCATCGTGGATCCGCTGGCAGCGCCTCTGGACACGTTCGTGAAGACCCTTCGGAAGGAGCTGGGGCCGGCCTACCGGGCGTACGAGTCGGCGATCCAGCCGGCCAAGAACCTGCCGACCCTGGCGCCGCCGGAGGTGTCGCTGGAGAGGATGCTCGAGGTGGACGCCCTCTCCGCCCTGCCGGAGAGCTGGGTCAAGACGCTGAACGCTCTGGGCGACCGGGCCAGATCCCGGGGCGAAGCCGAGGCAGCGAACCCGGAGATCCCCGCCGAGTACCGTCCGTTCGAGGCGTCCTACGCCGCCGAGGAGCCGGCCGCGGCCCCGCTGAAGAGGGCCGAGGAGCTTGCCACCGGGCTGCCCTCCGGCGCCCCGGCCGATCTGAAGGCCTTGGTCGACGGGATGAGAAAGCTCGCCCCCGAGATCAAGAACCCCAAGAAGCTCGAGGAGTACGGCCGTCTGGCGAAACAGGTGGAGCAGACGTTAAAGCACCGCTGTCGGGCTGCGCTGGTGGGCGCGCTGGCACCGCTCAAGAGCTCTGTCCAGGCGCTTGCCGGACCGGCCCAGAAAGTCGATCCCTCGAGCCCGTGGACCTCTCTCGGCTCGCAGGAGCTCGACCGGAGGGCCGTGCGCTGGCTGGCGGAGTGCTACTTCAAGGGGCGGTGGAAGGGGGCCGCGGGCGGGCCCAAGTCGACGGGCTCCGGGACGAGTCCGGCAGTGGTGACCGGTCAGGGCACCGGTGCAGGGAACGCAACCGCGCCCGGCGGCACCGGCACCGGGGCTGGCGAGGGAGTGAACCCGCCGTCTTCGACCGGAACGGGCAGCGGCACGGCATCGCCGGATGCCGCCAAGGGGCCGCCGGGCTCCGGGACCGGCGACGGTAGCCAGCAGGCCCCGGGGAGCGACCGGTAGGAGACCAGGCTTGAAGACCCGGCGCCTCGCCGGGTCCGAGTCGCAAGACCCGGCGCCTCGCCGGGTCCGAGTCGCGCCCCCGAGCGCGACCTCAATCCGGATCCCCTCCTCTTCCCTTCCTCTTCCCTTCCTCCGATCGCGACTTCAA
>JACQZM010000131.1 GCA_016213885.1 Candidatus Rifleibacteriota bacterium
GCGATGGACCGGATGAGCCGGGGAAGCTAGGCCAGGGAAGCTAGCCGCTCGTATTGGACCATCGATCCGGCGAAGCTCGAGACGGAACCCCAAAAAATGCGATAAGGGACCCTCGCGGGTCCCCTATTGCTTTCGATGCCCTGGCTGGCGCCGTCCGAGTCGCTCGACCGGCTACCGCCGACCCAGCCGCCCGGTTCGCCTAGTCGACCAAGTCCACCTTAGCGGTACGTGTTCTGTCCCCGGGCGTACGCCTCGCGAGCGTGGTCGTAGGCGGCCTTGGCAGCGTCCTTCTCACCCTGGGTGCCGCCAGCGATGGCGCCCTTCAACGCGTTGTACGTTCTCACGACCTCGGACTTCAGGTGCTTGATGTCGCCTTCGAACCCGATCGGCGGCTTGGGACAGTCGGTCTGACTCCACCGCGGTCCGTTGCCCCAGTACTGCTGGCCGTAGGTGTACTGCTGGTAGCCGGGGGCGTAGTTGTCCGACTCGCCGAACAGCTTGTTGCCGATCCAGCGGCTCACGATGAAGCCTGCCGCGCCTCCGATGACCGTGCCAACCATCCCGAACTGGGATCCGAAAAGACCGGCCACGACAGTGCCGGCCGCCGTGAGGGCGATCCTGGCGATGTTCTTGCCGGTGGGGCCGAAATTGAGAATGCCGCCCCTGTCCTTGTTCCACCGCTGGTCTTGCATCTGGATCGGCCTCTGGCCGTAGGGGGCCGGGCCTTGCATCTGGATCGGGGGGAACCCTGACTGGTTCTGATCGGGCCAGCCTCCAGCGACGACGCTCGTGGGCGTCACGAGCGCAAGGGCGAAGAACGTTCCGACGATCAGTAGCACCGCTTGCCGTGTCATGCTCGATCCTCCTTGATCTAGCGAGCTTCTGGTGCCTCTTTCCAGGACTCGAAGCACCAAGAGTATAGTTTTGCCGCTGGAGGGTGTCAATCCGGGTTCCATCGAGAATCGTGAAAGCCCGGGAGCCGCCGGTCCAGGCGTCCGGAGCCGCTCGCTGTGCCGGATTTGACTCGCATGGTCGCGTGGGCTATAGTGAAATCCTGTCATGGCCAAGAAGAAAGGTCCCTCGGACTCGGGATCCGACCCCAAAGGCTCGGGCCAGGATCTGCTGAGAGACCTCAAGAGCTTCCGCAAGCAGCAGCTGAACGTCTCCGAGGAGGACGAGGAGCGCTGGAAGCAAGAGGCTCAGAGCCGGCAACCCGGAGAGGAGCCGGAGGAGGCCCCCCCCAAGCCGGAGCCCCCGAAACCGCGGAAACGCTACCGGAACACGAAGCCGCTGGCCCTGGCCGTACTGATCATCGGAGCGACTCTCGTGTTGATCCTCTCCGACGCCAGACACTGGTTCGGGTCCAGCCCGGTGCGACAGCCGACGCCCACGTCCGCTCCGGTGGTGCTGGTGGCCGTGCCGACGGTCAAGCCGCTCCCCCCCCCGTCCCTTCCGGACACGTTGCTCCTGGCCGAGGGATACCTGGTCTGTTGCTCCGAGCTGTCATGGGCCCACGAGAGGATCGACGCCGAGAACGTCCGCAAGGACCCCGACGGTCGGTACGAATGGGCCGGCCTGGAGGGCCCGGCGGGCGTGTTCGGGTCGCCCCGGGCCGTCGACCCTCTGCGGCGCTACCACCAGCTGCTGGCCGGGTCGTCCCGCCTGGCCCGCAGCGTCCCGCTGAAGGAGCTCGTCGAGTTCGTGCGCAAGGCGGCTCGCCCCGGTGAGCGGCTTCTGGCCGACAGTCTGGTCACTCCGATGGACGTCCTCTCGCCGGCCCAGACCATGCTGTCGTCTCCCCATCCGGAAGAGCCGGCCTTCAGGCTCGTCCTCCTGTCGGGCCTGATGATGCTGGAGATGGGCGTTCAACAGCAGAAGGCCGGTGAGCTGCTGGCTCGGGCAGCTCGAGAGGCTCCGCCCAGCGACCCCTGGCCCGCCAGAGCGTACGCCCTGTTCGCCGCCGCGTCCGGACGCCCGGAACAGGCGATCCCCTGCCTCGAGGCTCGACATGCCGCCTCTCCGAAGGAGGAGTTGACCGGCTACCAGCTCGCCTGGTCGTACCTCCAGGCCAGGAAGGTCCCGGACATGATGCGGGTCCTGGAGCGGCTCGATGGGCTGCCCGAGGGGCGATCCAGCCGACTGCTCAGGGCCGCGGCCCATGCCGCTGATGGCCGCTGGGACAAGGCCTGGACCCTGCTGGATGCCCTGGAGACCGACTCCGGGCAGGACCCGCCATCGTTCAAGGCCAGGGTCGCTGCGCTGCAGGGACAGGCCTTGCTGGCGAGAGGATCGTCGCAGGAGGCTGCCGGGCGCCTCGCCCTGGAGAAGGCGAGACGGTTCGACCGGGGGTGTACCTGGGGCGACCTCCAGCTCGCGCGCCTGCTGGTCCGCCTGAAGCTCCCCGACGATGCCGCCGACGTGTACCGGCACTATCTCAAGTGGTATCCCCACGCGGTCCAGGTCAGAACCGAGCTGGCGCAGCTGCTGCTGAGCGCCCGCTTCTTCGCCGCGGCGCTGGCGGAGTACCAGCTCCTGGTGACCGCCGATGGCCCCAAGGAGGGGTACCTTCGAGCCATCGTGGACTCCGCGAAAGGGCTGGGGCGCCCCGATCTGGCAACGTACCTGGGCGTCCGGGAGAAGCCTGTCGCGGCTCCCTCGGGCCGGTAGGGAGGGGGCTGGTCCGCGTCGCGAGCTCCGCGGCCGGCCGTCACCTCCGGCGGGCCACCACCACCAGCGAGTCGCCCGCCTCGCCGCCCCGGTCACCGTCGAGCCGGCGACCCAGCGGCACCAGGGATCGGTACAGCCAGACCCAGAGCGGCCTCGGCCAGCCTCGCGGGCTCACGAGCTCCGCCAGCCTCCGCCCCCAGCGACCCAGCCGGTTCCTGTGCTCCAGAGTGACCACGTCCAGGCCCACGTCCGCCAGCATGCCAGTCAGCACCGTCGCATCGTAGCGTCGCTTGAACTGGAGCTCGTGATCGAGCCATCCCCCCGGCGCCGGCCCCGAGGGCACCACCAGGATTAGACGAGCCTCCGGCCGCAGCCGAGGCGCCAGCGAGGCGAGGAGCGCCCGGTCGTCGTCGACCCGCGCCAGCGAGTGGACCAGCAGCACCGTGTCCGCGTCGTACGAATCCAGCCGGTCGAGCTGGTCTGCGGCGCAGGGGTCCAGCGTGCCGCAGGCCACATGGTCCACGAAACGGAACCTGCGGGAGAGTCGGGCCACCGCCTCGGAGTCCGGGTCGACGAGCCAGACCTGGTCTCGATCCAGAAGGTACCTGGAGAGGCTCCCCGTGCCGGCCCAGAGATGGAGCACCCGGGAGCCCAGGTGCGGCGAGACCCACGAGGCGACCCATCGGTGATGCTCGTACGCCTGATCGAGGACGCTCGAGAACGGCACCTGGGCGCCCGGCGCCACGAACCGCCACTTGAGGAGCGTCCAGATGGCCGTCAGCCCCTCCGTCCATCTGATCTTCTTCCCCTCGCTGTAGTCGCGGCCCACGTACGTGATCGGCACCTCGAGCAGTCTCAGCCCGCGGCGCAACAGCTTCGCCGTCACCTCCGGCTCGAAATCGAAACGGCGTGAGCGAAGCGGGATGCCCTTGAGGATGTCGGCGCGAAACGCTTTGTAACCCGTCTCCATGTCACTGAGGATCGCGTCGTACAAAATGTTCGTCATCAACGTGAGCATCTTGTTCGCGAGCATGTGCCAGAAGAACATCGCCATGCGCGGACCCATGAACCGCGAGCCGTAAACGACTTTGGCGCGTCCCTCGATAATCGGCTCGACGAGCTGTTTGTAATCGCGCGGATCGTATTCCAGGTCGGCATCTTGAATGACGATGATGTCACCGGTCGCGCGCTGGAGCGCGTCGCGTCCCGTCTGTGGAGCAGTCGTCCACGACGATGATCTCCTTGTCGAACGGAAGCTCTCGGACGCGGCGGAGGATCTCCTGCACGGTCAGGATCTCGTTGTACACGGGAACGATGATCGAGAGTCTCACCGGCGCTCACCTCCCGGGCTGCCCCCGAGTCTCCGGACCAGATCGGTCGCTTCCTCCAGCGCACGCACCCTTCCGGCCACCTGCGCTTCCCGGAGCGCTTCGAGGATCTCTCCGACGCCGGGGCCGGGGTCCATGCCGGTCAGCTCCATCACGGCGCGGCCGTCGAGGAGCCGGGGCGGATCTATCACCGTCGCCCTCCGCTCGGCGAAGGCGCGCACCAGGGTCTCCAGCGACCGAACGCCCTGTCGACTCGCCTCGGCACAGAGTCCGACCAGCACCACTCCCGGTCCGTGAGGCGCCTGGTCCCTGAAGAACCTGTAGATGCTCAGGTCGTCCGGCTCGACCTCGCCGGAGCGCCAAGGCGCCGTCAGGCCGGCTTGCACGACCGCCTCGAGGGTCGCCTGGGCCTTTGCGGAGAGCCTCATCCTGGACAGCCGATCGGCCGGGCCGGACGGTCCACCGCCGGACGCGCCGGTCTCGACATCCAGCAGCAGAGCGCCCAGCTTCAGGATCTCCCGGGTCTGCGACCCGTAGCAGGTGGGCGCCTCCAGATACTCGGCGAACACGACCACCGCCGGCGGTGGAGGCGTCGCGCCGAGAAGGGCCTCGAGCCTCGATAGCACAGGGAACGCGCTGGTCGGGCCTGTCGCTGGCTCCTCTGGGCCGGGAGAGCAGGCCTCTTCCGCGGGCGCCGGAGCTGCGCCCCATCTGCTGCCGAGGGCCGGGATCGCCGGCGCCGACCGGTCCGGCTGCCCGGGGTCCCGCGGGAACACGCGGTCCAGCAGCCCCATCGCCCGGATCTCGCAAAGAGGCGAGGCGCTGTCCGAGACCGACAGGATCCGGAGCACCTCCTCGGTGATCCGCTCCGGAGCCACCCGATCGAGCGTGAAAGCCCGCGGTCCCATCAACGCGAGAGTCCCGGCCTCGATATGGAATCCCAGTCGCGCGGCGATGCGGAACCCGCGGAGCATCCTGAGCGGATCGTCGTCGAACGCCCCTGCATAGCAGGCCCGCACGGTCCGCCGGTACAGGTCTCCCCTGCCGTCGCAGGGATCGTGGAGCCTGGAGAGGTCTCCGGCCACGGCGTCCGACACGGCGAGCCCGAGAGCGTTGATCGTGAAGTCCCTGCGCCTCAGATCGTCCTCGAACCGGTCCGCCTTGAACCGGGCCAGGTCGTACTGGATCGCTCCTCCGGAGCGAGTCTTGACCACCACCCGGGCGATGCCGAACTGTGTGTCCAGCGGGACGAAAGCGCCTCCGAGCCGGCGCGCCGTCCTCCGGGCGAGGTCGAACGGGTCGTCGTCGGTGGCCAGGTCGACCTCGACGACCGGCCGCCCGATCAGCAGGTCCCGGAGGCACCCTCCGACCAGGTACAGCTCCCGGCGCGCTTCCCGTGCGACCGTCAGCAGCCTGTCGAGCCGGAAGTCGCTGGTCAGCCTGGTCAGACCGTCCACAGGGTCGAGCACGTGCACCTTCCTCCCGGGCGCCGGATCGCAGCCGTGCCGGCGCCCCCACGACCGGCCCGGGACCCGACCCGTCGACGGCTGCCCCGCCGGCCCTCGACCGCTCTCGTCCGGGGGGTGGGGTTTTCTCCCGGGAGAACCGCCCGACTCGACCCGACGCGACGAGCGCCGTCTTCCCGCCCGAGCAGCGTGTCGATCGCCTCCCAGAGCGCGTTCTGGAAGGGATTTCACCCGCGTCCTTCCGACTGGCAGGGTTCTTGAGAAGACATGGAACGACTGGTCCTCTAACGGGATCGGACTGACGGGACTATAGCCTTTCGCCAGGGCAGGTGCCCTGGCAGTTTTTTTTCTGGCCGTCGGAGCGTCCCGACGCCTCCCGTGGCGAGACTCCCCCAAGACCCGGCGCCTCGCCGGATCCGAGTCGCAAGACCCGGCGCCTCGCCGGGTCCGAGTCGCGCCCCGAGCGCGACCTCAATCCGGATCCCCTCC
>JACQZM010000132.1 GCA_016213885.1 Candidatus Rifleibacteriota bacterium
CTCCGCGCGGGGTGGACACTCATTATACTAGTATGCTACTATCTTCGTGAGTGTATGTCGCCAAAAGAGATAGGGGGCAGCTCGGATGGCAGACTCGAAGCGTGCCCGAACGGGACGGCGCCAGCTGGTCTCGTACCTGGGAGAACCAGACGCCAAGCGCCTTGCGGAGACAGCGCAGCTCCTGGGTGAGTCGATGAACGCGGTCATGCGCATGGCTCTGCGTGACTATTGGCGCTCATCGTTGGCGACCTTCGTCGGGGTCTCGTCGGCTGTCTTCGACTTGTCGGCTTCCGTCGGCTTGGGTTTGCTCGGCTGAAGGCAGGCCAGATCTACTCGTCCGATCTTGACCTCCATGCCGGGGCCCCATCGTGGTTGCCGACGATCTTCCCATCCACCCCCATGATCACGCAGTCGGGGCCGGCCTCGGAGGAGGGAGGGTCAGGTCTTTCCTTGGTCTCAAGGGCCTTGGAGACCTCCTGCTGTCGAACGGCGGCGATATCGGCGCCAACCTCCAGACAGTCCCGCTGGATCTGCTTGTGGTGCACCTCTACGTGGAGCGTCTTCCGCAAGCTCTTCTCGGCCGCCTGATAGGATCCTGTCGCGGTGGCCAAGTAGTCGGCGACATCCTGCAACCCCGGACTCCAGATCTGCCCAGGTTTGAGTCCGGGTTCCTCATCGCGAGGCCAGCGACTATCCCGGGGATTCTCGTCGGGGTAGTACGCCCGGGTGAAGCGGATCTCCCCGAACACGGTGTCCAGGGATTTCCCTCGATTCCCCTCGAAGAGAGCCAGCGTGACGCCTGGCTGGCGGAGATCGCCATCCTGAGAACGAGCTTGACCGGACTACTCGCGGCCGGCCCGGACGAGCCCGGACGTCGGTCGGTCGGCACTGAAGGCGCCAGCCTCGCCGGGACGATCCACCTCGAGTTCGCGATTCCGCGGATGGGGAAGTACGTAGATGCCGTGGTGGTCACGCAATCCGTCATCTTCGTGCTTGAGTTCAAGGTCGGCGAGCGATTCTTCCCCGCCCACGCGATCGACCAGGTCTGGGACTACGCCCTCGACCTCAAGAACTTCCACGAAACCAGTCACGAGGTGCCGGTGGCCCCGATATTGATCGCCACCGAGGCCGGCGACCCGGGCGAAGCTGACATTCGGTGGCCGGCGCCCGACCGGCTTCTTGCGCCCTTGAAGGCCAACCGGGATACCTTGGGCACGGTGATGGCCGCCGTGCTCGCCTCCCTTTCCAGAGCCAGTATCGACCCGCGTGCCTGGGAGCAGGGGCGCTACTCGCCCACTCCGACGATCATCGAAGCTGCCATGGCGCTCTATCGTGGACACGGGGTTGAGGAGATCTCGCGGAGTGACGCCTGCGCCATCAACCTCGCCCAGACCTCGGAGGCTATTGGAGCGATCATCAAGGAGGCCCGCGCCAGCGGACGCAAGGCGATCTGCTTCGTCACCGGCGTGCCCGGGGCCGGCAAGACTCTCGTCGGCCTGAACATCGCCACCCAGCACCAGGATCGAAACCAGGACCTGTACAGCGTGTTCCTCTCGGGAAACGGGCCGCTGGTTGCCGTGCTGAGGGAAGCTCTGGCCCGCGACAAGGTCGGGAGGACGAAAGCGCAGGGAAGGAAGATCTCCAAGAAGGAAGCGACGAGCGAGGTGCAGATGTTCATCCAGAACGTCCACCACTTCCGGGACGAGTGCCTCGTCGACGCGGGTCGCCCTCCGATCGAACACGTGGCCATCTTCGATGAGGCGCAGCGAGCCTGGAACCTGGAGCAGACCTCTACTTTCATGCGCTTGAAGAAGAAGCGGCCAGGCTTCGAGCAGTCCGAGCCGGAGTTCCTCCTCTCGTGTCTCGATCGCCATCCCTCCTGGGCGACGGTGGTCTGTCTTGTCGGTGGCGGGCAAGAGATCAACACCGGGGAAGCGGGCATCGGCGAGTGGTTCGCAGCTCTCGCCAGATCGTTCCCGGCGTGGGATATCTACGTGTCTCCGAACCTGAGCGGCCCGGGGTTCTCGGTGGATGAAGCCCTGCGTCGTCTCCCTTCACCGTCGCGAGTGCACCACAGGAGCGAACTCCATCTTTCCGTGTCGCTGCGCTCCTTCCGCGCCGAACACGTCTCGCGCTTCGTCGGTCAGGTGCTCGACCTCGAACTGGCCGCGGCCAAGGAGACCCTGCGGCACCTGCAGGGGAAGTACCCCATTCGACTCACCCGCGACGTGGAGACCGCCCGGCGCTGGTTGCGCGGCCAGGCCCGTGGCCCCGGTCTTCGTCACCAGCAGCGTGGCGCTCTCCGGATTGACACCACGACTCGGGCCGGCCAGAATGAAAAGAGGATGCTCTGCTGAGCATCCGTTCGTCCGCGCCGCCACCCGCGCTCGACCCAAGCGGTGGCTGATATGCCCGAGGCCGCTTCGGCCCGCCCGCAGTCCGTTCACTTCCTCCCGCAGCCCTCGATCTTCTACCTATCCCCGTGGCAGCCCACCGGGTAGAAACTGCTCTGCTCACTGGTGCCGGAGTAGTCACGGTCTCGTCGTGCGGTCGTTCGCGTACGACCGCGTTCTGCCATGGGAGAAAGACCTCGCAATCGTCACGTTCTCAGGCTTCGAGCTGCCGAACGCGCCGCGGAGCTGATGTACTTCGAGGGCATCAAGGAGTACCTGCGAGCCAAGAGGAAGGCTGCCCGCCACATCGGAGTCACGGTCTACCCGAACAACGCCGAGATCCGTGAGGCTCTCGACCGGCTCGCCGAAGCCAACGAAGGACCGGCGAGACAGGACCGGCTCCTGGCACTCCGGCGCACGGCGCTCGAGGTGATGGAGGTGCTGGACGAGTTCGATCCCCGACTCATCGGCAGCGTCCTGACGGGCCACATCAAGACCACGTCCGACGTGGACCTCCACGCATTCTCCGACGATCACGAACTCGTCGGCGACGTCCTGGTAGAAGCCGGCTACGACGTGTCTTTCGAGCTGGTGAAGACCAAGAAGGGCGGCGAGTTCATGGACTTCCCGCACTATTACCTGGCCGCACCAGCCGGGCCGGTGGAAGTGTCGGTGTACCCGCGGGAGGACCTGAAGCGGCCCCAGAAGAGCTCGATCACCCACAAGCGGATGGAGCGGGCCACGATCTCCAAGGTGCGCCGCCTGATCGCTGCGATGGAGGCGACCCTGCCCACGAAGGAGGAATGAGGCTGCGCATCTACTCGGACCTCCACCTGGAGACCAGGAGCTTCTCGCCCCCGCCGGGAAGCTACGATGTCGTGGTCCTGGCCGGAGACGTCCACGAAGGCACCGAGGGAGTACGCTGGGCCAGGACGGCTTTCCCGGAGACGCCGGTGGTCTACGTGCCCGGCAACCACGAGCACTACGGTCAGACGCTGCCCGAGGTCGCCCCGCGCCTGCGGGAGGCTGCTCTGGGATCGAGCGTGTACGTCCTGGAGCGCCAGGCCTGCGTGGTGGAAGGAGTCCGCTTCCTGGGCTGCACCCTGTGGTCGGACTTCGACCTCTTGCACGATCGGGGCAGATCCTCTCGCGAGGCCGCTGCACGGGGGTTGGATTACCGGGCGATCAAGTCAGCGGACGGACGACGCTTTCTCCCTGCCGACGCCGCCCGCGCCCACAAGGAGGCCGCCGCCGAGTCGGTTCCGCCCGACTACCTCGTGCGGCCGCGGGCCGCGGCGTACGCCTCGCACCTGGATCCTCTGGTGGAGCTGTCCGGGGCCGATCTGTGGATTCACGGACACGTGCACCGTCGGTGCGACTACTGGATCGGCGACACCCGGGTGATCTGCAACCCCCGGGGCGTCGGCGACGAGTCGGTGGACGACTTCGACCCTCTCTTTACGATCGACGTGGGGTGACGGCTCCGCCCTGGTGATCGTCATCGCTGGACTCTGGCGTCCCTGTCGCCTGTGCCCGGCCCCCCGGCCCCGGCGCCTTCGGCGCCGATGGCCCTGGGCCCGAACGCGCCCCCGTGGTCCTCTTGCTGTGCCCACGCTCCCGCGACGTGCACTTCGTCGAAGGTGGTCGCCAGCTTGTGCTTCTTTGCGCCCCTCAGGTGAAGGCCGGCCTGATAGGCAAGCCGGGCAGGGAGGTCGGTGCCTGCGTCCGTGCCCAGGCTCTGCTGGATGATGAGGTGGGCGTCGTCGATCCGGCCGGCATCGCAGAGATCCCGAATCCGACCGCGGAGTTCGTCGAAGGTGAACGTCGTGGTCGGGGACACGGGGGAGCTCATCGCTGCCGAAGTTACCCGGCGAGGGCCACACGGTCAAGCGAAGGCCTCGCCCCCGAAGGCCAGGTCCAATAGGCGCTTCGACGCGGGCAAGGAGCGGTGCAGTGACCGTTGGGGGGGCGAGCCCTGGCTTGGCGGATCCGGCCGGGCACCGGGCCGGGGTGACGGTCCTGGCCGCTGTCAGACCCCGCGGGACAGGGCCACGCCTCGGGGCCCGCCGTCGTCACCGGGACCACCGTCACTTCCAGGTTGCCGCTGCAACGTCGGAGCTGCTGTAGCAGCCCCCACGAAGCGTCACATGAGGAGGTCCTTCCTTATCATGTGCTCTTGCAGAGCGGCAGGCCGCAAGGGCGAGCATCGAAGAGGAGACGGTGTGGAAGATCCGGGAGGCCTTCGAGGGGAGTCAGGGGAGGGGCTGGAGAAGGGCTCCACTGGCGGGGTGTCCGGGACGCATTTCGAACTTCCGTGCTGGCTCCTCCGCCCGACCTCCTCGGGGAGCTGGCTGGCCTGGGCTGGCTCCTGACGGCCGCGCAGAGCTCCTCGGGTCCGTGGCCCCTGGTCCTGAAGGGTGCTGCAGTGTTGGAGCTCTTGCCAACACCCCCCGAAGGACGGTACGCTGTGAGAGGTGAAGGCCAGATTGTTGCTGCAGCGACGGGTGATCGTGTCCGTCGACGCCTTCGTGGAAATCGTGGTGTGGGTGGTACCGGAGCCTCTCACGCCGTCCGTCCACCGGTTCAAGTACCGGCTGGTGTATGTGGTCGACGGAGAGTGCGTATTTCGCTACGACAATGAGCGCGGCAAGGGTGATCACCGTCACGCCGGACCAGCGGCGGACCCCCACGACTTCACGACTCCGGAGCAACTGGTGGCCGACTTCGAGGCGGATGTGGCGAGGTGGGATGATGAGCACGGTCGTATTCGAGGTGCGGTCCCTGGGAGAGGCGCTCGACGACGCGGCCGAAGCGATGGCGACGGGGCGAGCGGAACCTGAGGTCCGGATCAGCTTCGCCACACCTGAACTCCTGTGGAAAGTGCTCGTCGCCGAGTGGGTGGGGATGGTGCACCGCGGAGGCGGCTTCGATTTGCTGAAGGAGACGCGGGCGGCGCAGAGGGAGGGATCTCGATCCCAACCTGCTCAGGTCCGTGAGATACGACCTCAGGCGGGCTGGGGGTGGCGGGGTGTCCGGGATGCATTTCGAACTTTCGTGCTGGTTCCCGCCACCGATGTGCGGGCCGTGCTGGAACGGATCTGCGGACCATTGTGGAGCGGATCCGTGGCATCTGACGGCTCACATGGCACCGCCAGCAGGGCACCATGCCCACGTGAGCGGAGTGGGATTTGGACGCGGTAGGCATCAATCTGGTGCCGGCTGACCCGCTGGATCTGCTGAGTGGGCTCAAGAAAGCCGTGCAACCTCGCCCTGCATATGGTACTCTGCCAAATGTGAAGCGGACTCGAATCAAGGTCGCCATCAGCGAGTCTGCGGAGCACCATATTGAAGAGGGCCACGGAGTTGTC
>JACQZM010000133.1 GCA_016213885.1 Candidatus Rifleibacteriota bacterium
AGTACTTCGGGGAGTCCCACGGCCTCACGCCCCAGTCTCTCGGCATCGACGAGGTGGTCTTCCCGGAGGCGGCCTGTGCCGAGAGCATCATCGACGCTCTGCTCCGGCCGGCGGTGAAGGAGTCGGTCACCTTCAGTCACCCCGACGCCGAGCTGACCTGCTTCCAGCTCCTCCCGGGGTCGCCGCTGGTGGGGAGGGCGCTCTCGGAGTTTCCCAGGACCGACCTCCTTCAGCAGCTTCGGGTCTGCGCGATCCTGCGCTACGGCCAGCTCATCATCCCCCGCGGCGAGTCCGGCTTCATTTCGTACGACGAGGTCTACGTGGCGGGGGCACGGTCGGTGGTCAACGAGCTCCTCACCTGGGCCCGCCCCCACGAACGCCCGATGAAGCGCGTCATCCTGGCCGGCAGCTCCTCCCTGGCCGACCGCCTCGCCCGGAGGCTCTCCGGTCTCGGCATGAGCCTGACCCTGGTCGAGTCGGACCGGATCCAGGCCGAGCGCTCCGCCGAGACGCTCGGGGGGCAGATCTGCGTCATCGCCGGCAGCCCGACGGAGAGCCGGATCCTCAAGGAGGCGGGGGTGAGCGGCTGCGATGCCTTCATCGCCACAGGGAGCGACAACGAGTCGAACATCCTGGGCTGCATCCTGGCCCGGCGGAGCGGAGCGCGCAAGGTCATCGCCACGGTTCACCAGCCCGACTTCCTCCCGCTCATCGTGGGGATCCCCATGGTGGACTGCGCCTTCAGTCCCATGGTCACGGCGATCAACTCCCTGATCAGGTGCATCGGTACCGAGCACCGGCGCATCGTGGCGGTGCTCAAACGTACCCCCGCAGAGATCCTCGAGATGTCGGTCCTGCAAGGGTCCCGGCTGGCCGGCAAGGCGATCCGCGACCTCTCGATCCCTCGAAGTCTGGTGTTCGCGCTCATTCTCAGGGAGGCCCGTCTCGTACCCGCCATCGGTCCGGAGATCCTCTTGCCTCGAGATCGGGTGGTCGTGATGGCCCACTCGGGGAGCACCTTGGAGGCGGAGCAGTTCTTCGGCGTCGAATGATGCGGCCTTGGAGCTCGGACCGGTGAGATGAACGTACGGCTGGTAGGCAAGAGCGTCGCAGGGATCGTCCTCGTCGTGGGCCTCTGCGTCCTCAGCTCCGTGCCCGTGGCCCGACTCATGGGAGACTCCCCGGCGATCCAGTGGGGGCTGGCCCGATCCGCCTTCTGGCCTATCGCCATCGGATGCTGCGGCCAGCTGATCCGGGTAAGGCGGTTCGAGCCGGAGCTGCGCGACGGCCTGGCGATCGTCGCCTTCTCCTGGATCTTCGCCTCCGCAGTCGGGTCCATCCCGTTCGTGGTCGTGGGGGGAGTCGGTTGCGTGGATGCGTTCTTCGAGACCGCGTCCGGCTTCACCACCACCGGCGCCAGCATCTACTGCGGGGCGACGACGCCGGCCATCGAGGCGCTGCCCAAGGGGCTCCTCTACTGGCGTGCCATGACCCACTGGCTGGGAGGCATGGGAATCGTGGTCCTGTCGCTGGCGGTGCTGCCGTTTCTCTCTACCGGCGGAATGCACCTCTACAAGGCGGAGGTGCCGGGCCCCTTGTCGGACCGGCTGGCACCCCGCATCGCCAATGCCGCGAAGATGCTCTACGGTGCCTACCTCGTTCTCTCGGCGGCCCAGACACTGCTGCTCTGGGCCCACCCCGCGATGGACCTCTTCGAGGCGTGGTGTCACACCTGCGCCACCATGGCCACCGGCGGGTTCTCGACGCGAAACGCCAGTATCCTGGCTTTCAACTCGGCGTACATCGAATGGGTGATCATCGTCTTCATGTTCCTGGCCGGCGCCAACTTCTCGCTGCACCTGAAGGCACTCCGGGGCGAGCCCCTGGCCTTCTGGAAAGACGAGGAGTTCCGCCTGTACCTGGCCATCGTCGTGGGCGCCGTCGTCACGGCGTCGATCAGCCTGTTCACCGCCGGTGCCTACGGCCGCGACCCTATCACCATCTTCCGCCACGGCACCTTCGCGGTCGTCAGCATCATGACCACCACCGGGTTCGTCACCGAGGATTTCGACACCTGGTCGCCGTACTGTCGCGCCCTGCTCTTGCTCCTGATGTTCGTCGGCGGGTGCGGAGGTTCCACCGGCGGCGGGATCAAGGTGTCGCGGATCCTGCTGCTGCTCAAGGGGATGATCGCCCAGGTGCAGCTCGTCGTCACCCCGCACCGCATCCAGAACATCTGGCTGGGAGATCAGCGGATCCGCAACGAACCGATGGTGCGCCAGACGACGTTCTTCTTCATGTTCATCCTGACGTTCGTCGTGGTCGGACTGGCGCTCTGTCTCTTCGAGCCGAATCTGGACCGACCCGCCGGTCAACCTCCTGCGCAGGCGGCTGCGCTGAGCCTGAGGGCCATGGAGACCGCTTTCGGGGCCTCGGCCGCCACCCTGTGCAACGTGGGCCCTGGACTGGCACTGGTCGGCCCGACCCGGAACTACGCCTGGATGGCGCCGTGGAGCAAGCTCATCCTCTCGTTCGCCATGCTCATCGGGCGGCTCGAGCTGTTCACGATCCTCGTCCTCTTCCTGCCGGGCCTCTGGAGGCGATAGAAGAGCTCGAGAAAGAGCGCCCCGGAGGTATCCGCGCGCCCCCCGGGCCGCCGGCCAGAAGCCCGCTGAGAAGATGATCCGGGTGAAAGCCGCGCCGCACCCTCCTCGACCCGTCGCGGTCGGTCCGGGCGAGACGCGAAGCAGCAGGGCCGGTCAGGGCCCATGACCAGACAACCTCATCACCCCGATGATCGGTCCGTGACCATCCCCGGCCGGCCACTTGGGCTCGGCGGTTTCAGGCCTGGTCGGCAGCCTCGTACATCCTGGGCCACACGACCCGCTACGGCCTGCCGGACAAGCCGTATCGCCTGAAGATCCTGGCCCCGGAGGGTACCGTGCCGGGCCAGGGGGAACAGTTGGCGGCCGGGGGAGACGTTGAGTGCACCGGACGAGGACGGGACTGGCGGCAATGGCCCAGGCCGGTGGCGTGGCGGCCTTCCGCTGGAATCGCCAGCGCTCGCGTGGGCAGGGGGGCGCCAGGAGGGTCCCGATCGCGGACGATCTCCTGCCGCCGACGAGCCGAGATGAAGATCAGATCGGGCTGAGCGATGTCCTCGTTGGAACAGGCCAGTAGCCAGGGGATGCCGGCGGCGAGTGGTGCCGCCTCTGATTCCCTCAGGCCGCGTTCGATCCGCCGGTGAACCGGGCCGAGACCTCCAGCTCCGAGGCCAGGCTGTCGATCTCCCGGCGGGAATCCTCGAGCACCTGCTCCGAGATCAGGCCCTTCCTGAAGGTGTCATCGATGGCCGACCGCTGAGTGGCGAGGAGCCGTCGTCTGGCTCTCACTTCCTGGGCTCGCGCCAGGAAGTCGTGAGAGTCCTGGAGCTCTCGAATCTCCCGCGTCAGCAGCTCCTTCTCCAGCTCCATCTCCTGAGTCAACTTCTCCTGGAGCCCCGGCGAGACCTCCCCGTCGTCCCCCATCCGCAGCAACTCCCTGAGCGCCGCCTTCAGGGAGATGGCCCGGGCCATGCGGCGCTCGAACTCGCGCTGGCGGGCGTCGGCACCGACCAGACCGAGCCGGGTGAGCAACGGCTTGATCATCAGCCCCTGCGCCACGAGCGAGAAGAAGACCGCTCCGAACACCGCGGTCTGGAACATCTCTCGGCCGGGAAACGTCGCGGGCAGCCCGAGGGCCAGGGCGATCGGGATGCTCCCCCGGAGCCCACCCAGGTTGAGCACGTGGGTCCACGACCGGGGGATGGACCACCCCGCAGCCCTCGTGAGCGGGATCAGGCCGAACACCACGACGACCCGGCTGGCCAGGACGAGGACGACCACGACCAGCATCAACGGCCAGTGCCTGGCGAAGCTGGCCCGGTCGATCTGCATCCCGATGAGGATGAAGACGAAGGAGTTGGCGATGAAGGTCATCACCTCCCAGAAGGCCCCGAGGGTCACCCGGGTCGTCGGTGACATGGAGAAGAGACGCCCGTAGTTGCCGATGATCAGACCGGCGCAGGCCGTCGCCAGGACGCCGGACATGTGGAGTCGCTCGGCCAGCACATAGGAGCCCCAGGCCAGCACCACGCTGATCATGACCTCCAGCAGGTGGTCATCGATGTGGGCCAGGATGCGGTACGTGACCCAGCCGACGGCGAGGCCGATGGCGATGCCTCCTCCGGCCACGCTTGCCGCCCTGCCCAGGACGTCGAACCCGCCGGGAAGTGCTCCTCCCGCCTGAACCACGTCGTACATGACCAGATAGAGCACCACGGCGATGCCGTCATTGAAGACCGACTCCCCCTCCAGGATGATCGCCAGCCGCTTCTCGACCCCGTACTGCTTGAACATGGCCAGGACGCTGACCGGGTCGGTGGCCGAGAGGATCGTGCCGAGGAACAGCGCAGCCAGGAGGCTCACCGGTTGAGCGGTGACACCCGGGGCGATGATCCAGAGGAGGAAGCCGATGACCAGGGCGCTGATCGTGGTCCCGACCAGGGCCAGCAACGCCACTGGGAACCACTGCTCCTTGAGGAGCTCCAGATCCATGTTCAGAGCTCCCTCGAACAACAGGGGCGGGAGGAACACGAGCAGGATGAGGTCGCGCTCGACCTTGAGCGGGATGAAGTGGGTGATGCCGACGCCCAGGCCGCACACCACCAGGGCGGTCGTGTAGGGGAGTCGGAAGTGCTTGCTGGCCATCGCCATGATGATGGCCAGCAGCAAGAGCTCGACGGCGATGGTCGCTTCGGACATGGGTCCTCCTGGTGGATCAGAGGTCGGTCGAGAGCTGACGATCAGCGGGCAGGCTCCGCGTCGGGGCTCGCATTGTACCAGATCCGCTGGAACGCGACGTGATGATGCGCACGGGTCACGGGTCGGGGGGCATGTCTCCGAGGTGCCGAGCAAAGGAGCGAAGCGACCGATCGAGACGAGCTCCGGGGGCCCCACCACAATCACCTCTTCCGACAGTGACGGAGTGCCGTCCAGGTGGAGGATCACCACACCCCCGGTCGTCGTCGGACGAATGTTCTCGACCTCTTGGTCGAGGATCAGATCGTCGTCGAGCTGAACGCCGTGCGGACCTTCGAGGAGAGAGATCCACTTCGTGATCGTCCGTTCCTATCTTGAGACGGCGCCTTCCCTCCGGGCCGCAGCCAACGGCGCAACCCCACGGCTCGCCTTGGTCTCCACAGGATCGTCAAGATTGTGTCAATTTAACCTCAAGATCATTGATGTCGATTCTGTCACGGCCGATAATCTGACTGTGAATGAAAGGGCGGTTGGGTCGATGGGGGTCCGTCCATCACGAGGTCGAAACAGCCTCGCGCGGAGGAGGCGGAGGAGGAGACAGATGAAACGCTTGCTGCTGGCAGTACTGTTCACGGGAGTCGTTGCGTTGGTCTACCTGATGGCGCAGGGGTGTACCGTAGAGTCGCAGTCGAGTCCGGGGGCGACCCCCGCACCCGCCGGGTCACCGGGCAGCGCCGCGTCTGGGCAGCCGACTTCGATCGGCGCGACGCCGGAGCCCCCCACGCCTCCCGGGACACCCGACGCAGGGTCCAGCGTCGGTGCGGCCGAGTCCGCGCCACCCGCCAGCCCCGCGCCCGAGGCTTCCCCAGCATCCACGGGGGCCGAGGCCTCAGGGCATGAATCTCCACCGCCATCTGTCTCCCCGGCGGAGACCGCACCGTCACCGACTCCTGTGCCGGAAGCTTCACCGGCTCCTGCAGTCGAGCCGTCCTCTCCGAAGTAGATCGGGACACGACGGTGGTCACGGCGCAGGCAGGTGACTCTGCGGGCCGGGGCCGCCGCCCCCCCCTTGCGGGATCAAGATCGATCGGAGGCGAGAGCATCGGTGTTAACATGTCGAGCAAGACCTCCCCTGGTGACCGGGTCGGTTCGGGAGGCCCGAGGAAGTGAGGTGGGTCGCCGTGACCGGGACCAGGCCGGCACTGATCTTCGTATCGCTCATCATGGTGACGGTGGCGGTACGGATGACCCGGCTCGCCGACCGCATCGCCGGTGCGACCGGGCTGTGGAGGAGGTTCGTGGGGGTCCTGCTGCTGGCAGTCGCCACCTCCCTGCCGGAGCTGGCCACCTCGCTGTTTGCCGTGGTCTCCTTCTGTGCGCCGGGCCTCGCCTTCGGTAACGTCTTCGGCTCCAACGTGGCGAACCTGGCGTTCATCGGCCTGCTCGATTTCATGGTCGCGGGGAGCATCTTCGCCGCGGCCCAGCGGGAACACGTCTTGAACGCGATCTGGACGGTCGTCCTGACCGTGATGATACTGGGCGCGGTGGGCAGCGAACGGTGGCTGACCGGGACGCCGTTCTTCTGCGGCAAGCTGTTCAGCTTCATCATCCTGGTGGCCTACGTCGTTGCCGTTCACCAGAGCGGGGGTGAAGGGAAGTCGACCCCTGTCCCGGAGCGTACCGGAATCCGGATGCTGGTGCTCCAGTTCGTGGGGTGTGCCGGTGCGATCCTCGTGCTGGGGCTCATTCTGACCCGGACCTGCGACGACCTGGCGAGACTCACCGGGCTCGGTCACACCTTCGTGGGGGTCCTCGTCCTTGCCCTGGTCACCTCGTTGCCGGAGCTGGACGGGTCTCTCCGATCTCGGTACTCCTGATCCTGGGGTACCTGGCTGCGAGCCTGCTGACGTACCGATGAGCCGGCTCGATCGATGAGAACCGGGACCTCGAAGCCAGTCTGTCGACAGACGAGGGATCGGCAATGGTCTCCGTCGTGATACCCGTGCTCAACGAATCACCCACCATCTCGACGGTGGTGGACCTGGCCCGGCGGTCCGGTGGCGTCACAGAGGTGATCGTCGTCGATGATGGATCGATCGACGGGACGCCGGAGCTGGCGAAGAGCGCCGGGGCCCGGGTGATCCTGAGCACCCTGCTCGGCAAGGGGGCCTCCATGGAGGACGGCCTCTGGGCCGCCCAGAACGATCTCGTCCTCTACCTCGACGGCGACCTCAGCGGGTTGTCCGAGGATCTTGTCGAGACCATGCTGACGGCGCGTCCGTTGATCCTCGCCTTCTTCCCGGCGCTGGGCCACATCGAGCAACCACTGGGCGGCATCGTGGCGGCTCGCCGATCGGTCTTGCGGAACCTCCGGTTCGAGACCGATTACGGCGTCGATGTGGGGCTCCTGCTCGATGTGGCGGCGTCGGGTGCGACCATGGCCCAGGCGGACATCGGTCATGTCGAGCATGACAGCCAGTCGATCCAGGCGTTGGGCGACATGGCGAAGCAAGTGGTGCGGGTGATCCTGGACCGGGCGAGTCGATACGGTCGCCTGGACCTGGAGCAGATCCGGGAGGTCGAGGAGGTCGAGCGCCGATCACTGGCCGAGTTCTCGGTGCTCGTGCGCCGAGTCGGCCAACCCCAGAAGTTGGCGCTCTTCGACATGGATGGAACCCTGTTGCGGGGACGATTCGTCGTCACCCTGGCCGGACGGGTGAACAAGAGTGGAGAGCTGGCGGAGTTCCTGGACAGCCCGAAGCTGGCGGCGGACGAGAGGACCCGTCAGATCGCCGGCCTGTTCGCCGGAGTTCCGAGGACCGTCTTCGAGGAGGCCGCCCGGTCCGTTCCGCTGAACCCGGGGGCTGCCGAGGTCGTGGTGGCTCTCCGCAAGATTGGCTACCGGGTTGGAATCGTCACGGACAGCTTCCTCGTGGCCGCCGAGATCGTCCGCCGCAGGGTCTTCGCCGACTTCTCCGTCGCCCATGTCATGCGATTCAAGCGGGGTATCGCGACCGGATCGGTCACCATCTGCAAGGCCATGCAGCATGATGATGGGTGCCACACCCACAACTTGTGCAAGCTGAACGTCCTCCGTCACCTGTGTGACCAGCTCGGAATGCCTCCGGAGCTCGTCCTCGCCGTCGGCGACAGCGATCCGGACGCCTGCATGCTCAGGGCGGCGGGGCTGTCGGTGGCCTTCCAGCCGAAATCGAAGAGCCTGGCGGATGCAGCCAACCACGTCGTCCAGGGCAATCTGCTGGAGATCCTGGGACACCTCGAGTCGAGCTTCCAGAGGGCCGACCTACCGGAGCGTCGACTGAAACCTCGTTGACGGAGCTTCGCTGATGTGAGCCGTCACACGACCACAGCGTCAGAGGGTGCGAGGTCGCTCCTGGACCTCGATCGCAAGCCATGCCCGTCCAGCTCTCACGTCGACGATGGGAACGCTCGATCACCGCAGCCGAAGAACACGAACCGGCCCGGCAGCTCCCCCCGAAGCGCCTGGCCGGTGCTTCTCGCCTACGGTTTCTCTAGTTGCTCGGAGAGGCCGGGGCCGGAGACTCGGCGGCCGGACTGGCAGGCGCTTCCGCCGGGCTGGCCGGGGCAGGTTCCACCGGGGTCGCGGGGGCTGGCTCCGCCGGCGAGGCGGGCGGGGTTGTCTCGGGGGTCGCCGCAACCGA
>JACQZM010000075.1 GCA_016213885.1 Candidatus Rifleibacteriota bacterium
CGTCTCGCTCTTCGAGAGCGAGGCGCTCGCCCTGGCGAGCCTCGAGCACGACAACGTGGTCCGGCTGTACGACTACGGGATCGCCGGAGAGACCCCGTACCTGATCATGGAATACGTCCGGGGGCAGTCGCTGTCGTCCCGCTTGACCCAGGGCCGCCCCACCGTCGTGGAGGCCGCGCGGATCGGCCGCGACGTCCTCGCCGGCATCGCCGCCGCTCACGCCAAGGGGATCGCCCACCTCGACCTGAAGCCGTCCAACGTGTTCCTCGACGAGGCCGGGAGGGCCAAGGTGGCCGATTTCGGTCTGGCCCGGTCGATGGGCCGCGGGAGGCCCTCGGCGCCCCAGGTGATCGCCGGCGGAACGCCGGGCTACATGCCGCCGGAGCAGTGGCTGGGTGAAGCCGGGTCCGCGTCGGACGTGTACGCCTTCGGAGTGGTGCTCCACGAGGCGATGACCGGCCAGAAGCTCTTTCCGTGGGATCAGTCGTCGGAGATCCTGGTTCGCCAGCGCGCCGGGAACGTGCCTGCCCCTTCGACACTCAACGGCGCCGTGCCTCCCCTGCTGGATCGGCTCGTGGGGGAGTGCCTCCGGGTCGACCCGACCCGGAGGCCCGCGGTCGATGCGCTGCTTTCGGAGATGACGGCCTGGCTGGACCGCGTGCTCAGGGCCTCGTTCCTCAGGGCGGGGCTCGCCCGGGCGCTCGACCGGACCAGGCACGAGCTTCTCCTCCTGGTCTCCGGGCCCGACCCGGCCCGCACGGTCCGCGACGCCGTCGCCGGCCGGGCGGCCCAGCTCGGGCTCACCTGGCCCGAGGGCGAGGCGGTCTCGTCATCCCGTCTGGAGACCGAGCCGGAGCTGTGGGCCGAGATCCTGCCACGGTGGACCCGAGCCTCCGGCCGGCAGCTACTGATCGTGGTGGATCAGGCCGAGGAGCTGTTCACGCAGAACGCCCGCGGATCGCCGCGGGTCGGTGCTCTGTTCGAGAGCGTGGTCTCCATCGTGGAGGCGCAGGCCGCGCCCGTGAAGATCCTCATCTCGTATCGCTCCGAGTTCCGGGCCGACTTCTTTCCGCTGGAGCAGCGATTGGGCCGGTACCTCCACGCCTTCCCCCTGGGCGAGATGTCGCCAGCAGCCCTGGAGGAGGCGATCGAGGGCCCTTCCCGGATCGAGTTCTACGGATTCTCGTACGCGGAGGGCCTTCCTCGGATCATGGCCAGGGACATCTCGAAGACCTCCCGGGAGCTGGGCGATGTGGCCCTGCCGGCGCTCCAGATCGTCTGCAAGGAGCTCCACGATCGCATCCGGGCCAAGGGCTCGAGGGTCATCGGCCGGGACCTCTACGAGGGAGCCATCGGCGGCGTGGAGGGGGCGCTCGAACAGTACGTGGAGCGCAGGCTGGCCAGCACGGAGTACCGGCACGGCGGCGGTCTGGCCCGGCAGATGCTCAGGGCGCTCACCGTGAAGGAGGAAGGCCGGGAACGGTTCGCGCGGCCCCGGGACGAAGAGGAGCTCCTGGATTTTCCCGATCGTGCTGCGGCGCGTCAGACCCTGGAGCGGTTGCTGGCCGATCACCTCGTCATCAGGGAGGAGAGGGCACCGGGGGCCCGGCGGATCCGGCTGGTGTCGGAGGTGATCTGCCCGCTCATCGACGGCTGGGACGAGGAGCCCGACGACGTGGAGCGGGCGGCCCGGCTGCTGGCACGGGCGTACAGGCACTGGGTGGACCAGGGAAGGCGCGCCGAGGACCTCCTGGGCGGGTCGGCGCTCGGCACGGTCACCCGTCACCTGGGAGCGCTCAAGGATGTGGGCCAGGGGGAGCTCCGGTTCCTGGAGGCCTCGAACCGCAGGCGCGGGTGGCTGGTCGGGGCGCGGATCTGTGTCGCCGTGGCGGCCACCTGTCTTTCGCTGTTCCTCCTGTGGATCGTCCGCTATCGCCCGGGGACGCTGCTGATCACCCCTCACCCGCGCAGCGTCACCGGGACGGTCCTCGAGAACGGCCGGGTCGTGGCGCCGTTTCCCCAGCGGACGCCCTGGTCCTCGGCGCCCGGTCGACACACCCTCTCCCTGGTCGCCAAGGGCTACGAGACGGCCACCCTCGACGCCTGGGTGCCGGTCGGAGGCCAGGCCGTCTACGAGCCGGTGCTGCTCTCCTCCTCGGGCATCGTCCAGGTGAGCTCGGACCCGCCGGGCGCCGTCTGCCGGCTTCTCCCGAGCGCCCGGTCGCCGATCACCTCGACCGGCGCCGCCGGGCCGAAAGCACCCTCCGTCGCCTCGGGCGCCACGCCGCTCACCGTGGAGGTGCCTTCCGGGAGCTACGACCTGGAGGTCTCCCGGATCGGCTACGACACGGTGGTCGAGAGGATCTGGGTGGCCAACGGGCGACAGCTCACCCAGAGGGCTTTGAGACTGGTCTCCAGGTCGGGGAAGCTGCTGGTCAGAAGCCCGTTCGACGGCGTGATGATGGAGCTGTGGGACGATTCGATCACGCCTCGGTCCAAGGTCTGGGAGTCGGCGCTTCCGATGAAGGTGCCCCAGGAGCTTCCTTCCGGTCGTCTGCGCATGGAGTGTCGCCGGGAGGGCAGCCTCGGCGAGTCCAGCCGGATAGAGGTCCGGAAGGGCACCTTCACGGCCTACACGGCGTGGGTGCCGCCGCTACGCGAGGTGTTCAAGGTCGGCAGAGCGGGGCCGGTCTTCGTGGCGAGCGGCTGCCCGGACCTGAATGGAGACGGGCTCGAGGACCCGATCGTCGGGCCGGCGCCCACGGTCGTCACGGACGAGGTGGTGCCGGACGAGCCCAGGCCGGAGTCAGGCGTGTCCGCGCTCTCCGGGGCGGACGGCTCCGTCCTGAAAGAGTATCCGACGGACGGAGCGCTGGCCGGTCCGCCCCTGGTGACCGGGCTCCGGGACCGCGGCGGACCGATGGTCCTCCTGGCGGCACGATCAGGCAAGGTCCGCATGGTGAACGCCCTCACGGCCGCGACGCTGTGGACCGCCGCCACCGGACCGGTTCCGGCGCCGGTGACGCTGGTCGACACCGACCGGAGCGGTTCCCAGGTGCTGGTTCCCTCGCAGGACGGCCACGTGTACATCCTGTCGGGCCGCACCGGGCAACTGGTGAAGAAGCTGCCCTGCCAGGGCCCGGTCGTGTCGCCGCCGGTGTGGGCCGACCTGGACGGGGACAGCCGGCCGGAGCTGGTGGTGGTCGTCAAGCCCGGGGTCAACAGCCCGGCCCACGAGATCAGGGCGATCGATGCCGGCGACGGGGGCTTGCGATGGGCTCTCCCCACGACCAAGGCCCCGGTCGCCCCTGCCGTTGCCCTGCGCGGCCCGGACGGGACGCCGGTGGTCGTGGCCCAGGTCGGGTCGGGCGCCGTGGCGATGCTGTCGACCGCCGGTCGCCGTTCGACCGCCCCGGGGCCTCGGCCCCGGGTTGTCTGGGAGCGCGCCCTGGATTCTGACCTGGTTTCGGCGCCGGCCCTGGCCGATGTGGACGGCGACCGGGTGCTCGATGTCGTGGTGGCGACCAGCCAGGGCACGGTCTGGGGCCTCTCCGGCCGTGGGGGTGACCCGCTCTTCAGGTGCCCGACCCACGAGAGATGCCTGCCGGGCTCCCCTGTCCTGTGCGATGTGGACTGCGACGGGCTACCCGACGCCCTGGTCCCGCTGGAGAGCAGGGTCGTGGCGGTCTCGGGCAAGAGCGGCGTCCTGCTGTGGGAGCGTCTCGTGAACAACCCGGTGGAGAACAGGTTCTCCCTGGACAGGCTGCGGTTCGGGCTCGCCGACGTCGACGGCGAC
>JACQZM010000165.1 GCA_016213885.1 Candidatus Rifleibacteriota bacterium
AGAGAGGGATTCTCATGAGGCTCATGGTCACCCTGCTGATCTGGTGCTGTCTCGTCGCGAGCTCCCGGGCCGACTCCTCGATGCGCCCGAACCTCGTGCTGGGCGGTGACGCCGCGGCACAAGGTCCCGCGGCTCGGAAGAGCGAGAGCGGCGAACCGCTGCTGTTTCTCAAGAACCTCATCAACGCCCCGAGCCCGTCAGGGTACGAGGAGCCGGCCGCCAGGGTCTGGATGGAGAGGACGAGGCGATTCGCGACGATCCGCACCGATGTCCACGGCAACGTGATCGGCATCATCAATCCGGCGGCCCGCCTGAAGGTCATGCTGGCGGGCCACATCGACGAGATCGGTTACCAGGTCAAGAGCGTCGACCCATCGGGGTTCCTCTACATCTGGCCGATCGGCGGCGTCGATCCCGGGCTCGTGCCCGGTCAACGGGTGATGATCAACAACAAGGTCCTGGGCGTGGTGGGTCACAGGCCGTCATACGGGCAGGGAGCAACTTCGTACTCATGGATCGCGGCCTTCAGCAACATGTGGATCGACATAGGAGCCACGTCGAAGGCGGAGGCCCTGTCTCTGGTGAACATCGGCGACCCCGTGGTCAACGCCGCGGGGTTCGAGGTGCTGCGTGGATCGAGGGTGATAGGGCGCGGCTTCGACGATCGGGTCGGCTCCTTCGCCGTCAGCGAGTGCCTGCGCCTCCTCAGTCAGAAGAAGCCTGCTGTCGGTGTGTACGGCGTCGCGACGGTGCAGGAAGAGCTCGGTCTTCGTGGGGCACGGACCAGCACGTTCGGGATCGATCCCGCCATCGGCATCGCCATCGACGTGACCCATTCCACGGACGTGCCCGGCAGGGACGCGTGGCTCTCCGGAGAGGTCAAGCTGGGCGCGGGGCCGGTGATCGCCCGGGGCCCGAACGTCAATCACAGGCTGTTCGCCCTGATCTTGAAGACCGCCAAGGAGGAGGGCATCCCTCACCAGGTCGTCGCCGAGCCTTGGCCGACCGGCACCGACGCCAACGTCATGCAGATCACGAGGGCCGGCGTCGCGACGGCGCTGATCAGCATCCCGAACAGGTACATGCACTCCTCCGTGGAGATGGTCGACGTCGAGGACCTGAACAATGTTGCGAGGCTGGTCTCCGCGGTCATCTCCCGGCTGGGCGAGGGCGTGGATCTACGGCCTTACGGGGAGCCCGAGGCCGGAGTCGGCGAGCAGCGCCGGGAGTGACGGCGCTCGCGTCCTGCCAGGGGTGACCGCGCAGGCCGGAGGTCTTCCGTTCGACTCGGTTCGATCCTGCCGGGACCGGACCCGGCAGCACCGGCACTGGCCATCTCGCCGCCCCGGAAGGCATACTGGTTCCAGGAAGCGCCGCCACCGACGCTGCCGTCACCCCAGGAGTCAGCCATGCCAGCCACGTATCGGGTCCTCATGGTGCTGGTGTTCGCGCTCGTCGGCACCGCCACGCATCTGGTCTTCTTCTCGATGGAGGCGGCCGCGCGAAGGGTGGACCGACTGGACAACGTGCACGCCCGGGGACACGTCCAAGTCTACTTCGACCTGGCCCAGGTCTACATCAGGGAGGGCCGCACCGCCGACGCCATCACCCAGCTCGAGAAAGGGCTCCAGCTGTACCCGTGGCACTTCGAGAACCAGCTCGCCCTGGCGGGTCTCGAGATCGGAGCCGGGAAAGTCCGGGAGGCGGCGGAGAGGCTCAGGTTCCTGATCGAACTCGATCCGGACCCGGGGATCGTGGAGCGGGCCAGGCGGCTTCTCGTGCCTCTGGGACAGACCGCCGCGGCCGTGCGTTCCGGGACCAGACCGTCGTGCCGGCGAGCGCTGCTCGGCGTCGTCGGGTTCGACGGGACAGACCCTCGTCTGGTCCGGACCATCGCCGCGGCCGTCGCCGGAGAGTTCGGGATCAGAACCAGGGTACTCGACCTCAGACCGGTCCCGTCGGCTGGGCGGGCCCGGAGGCTCTCGAACGGGCGGGTCGAGACACCGGGCCGGGCCGGGTCGGTCCCGCCGGATGAGCTCAAGAGTCTCGGAGCGGGCAGGCTCGTGCAGCTCGATGCCGACGTTCTCATCGGGCAGCTTCACTCGCTCGGACGGTCCGTTCCCGGGGCCGGGGAGCTGACCGGACTGTTCGGGGTCGTCACCGACGACCTCTACGCCAACGATCTGAACTTCCTGTTCGGCACGGCCTCGGAGAGCAGCCGGACCGCCGTGATGAGCTACGCCCGCTTTGCCGGTCCCGGTCAGCCTGAGGAGCTGGTGGTCCAGCGGGCGGTCAAGCAGGCGTTCTCCTCGGTGGGGTTCCTCCTCGGGATCAGGAGGTGCACCACGCCGAACTGCGCAAGGGCCTATCCGCACAGCCTGGCCGAGCACGACAGGAAGGGCGGTCGGCTGTGTTCCCAGTGCCTTGGCAATCTGACCGCGGCCTACCGCCTCAGAGGCTGCGACTAGCCCAGGGCGACGTGAGAAACGACCATCGACGACCACGCCGAAGCCCTTCGACTCGTGGTTTCCCCTGTGGTCTCCACATTCGGCCGCGGTCGACCTGGCGACTGAGATGGGCTCAGGAACCGGTGCGGGGCTGCCGTCGATCGGCCGGCTCGATGAGCTGCCGGTCAGGGTCCTTGCACACCTTCCCGGCGAGCAGGTCCACCTGTGCCTTCTTGGCAGGGTCCGAGGCGATCGCCAGCGCCTCGATCTCGTCGCGCCACTGGCTGGCCAGTCCCGAGAGCTTCTCCTGGAGCCTGGATGCGCTGCCCAGGAACCAGGCGTAGAGCACGCAGCCCAGGCCGAAGACGAGGCCAGCCGCGACCGGTACTGGCCCCCGCCACCAGAGCACCCTCACGGCCACGTACACGACGCCGATCGCCACGATCAGCGGGCCGGCCAGCTGTCCGGCCAGGGTTCGTTCCTCCCGGGCCGAGGCATCGAACAGCGACAGGAGCCGGTTCCACGGCACCGGGCCCGATAACCAGCTCCGGGCACGCCGCCGGTTCCGCCACCCGGACACGATCGCCCAGGCCAGCGCGACTCCCGCCGCCACGGCCACCGGAGAGAGGCTCGCGTAGACAGACACCTCCAGCAGCACCATGCAGAGGAACGCGACACACCCCTTGGAGCCGTATTCGTCGACCTGGTGTCGGGCCCGCAGCAGCTCCACGATCCGGGTGCGAGGCGTGGCCGCGAGCTCGCAGGCGAACCGGGCGCAGCCACCGATGTAGTCGCCGCAGTCCTCGTGGATCGCCGTCTCGCACGCCGGACACGTCCGGGTGGAGCGTGATGCCAGGGCATCGTGGCAGACCGGGCACCGGGGTACCAGGGCAGGGTCAGGTCGCTGGTCCATGATGATAGGGACAGGCGAACGGCCGATCCGACGGTCCGGGAGAACGATCACCCCCGCTACCAGAAGACCATTCTAGCATGCCGGGGCCGTGGAGCCGGCCCGGATGGCGAGCTCCCCGGCGTCACGGTGGGCGACCCCGGGCGGTACCTCGGCGCACGGAGGATTGCAGCAGCCGGCTCCGGGGGGCGGCAGGGCTCCTTTGCGCGCCCGCCGCCCGTTCTTGGCGTTTCCTTTCCCGCTCGCCTGTGATAACCTGCTGGGCTGGTTCCAGCACACCGTTCGATCGGGGGGAGTAGGCCGATGCCTGTGGCTAGGATAAAAGAGATCATGGTCCCGAATCCGCTCTTCCTCAAGCCCGAGCAGAGCGTGTTCACGGCCCGAGAGCTCATGATCGTCAACGGCTACGAGTGCCTCTACGTCGTGGACAAGGACGGCAAGCCCACCGGCGTCGTCACGACGCTGACCGCAGCCGTGGAAGACTCCAAGAAGAAGGTCAGCAAGGTGGCCACCACTGACTTCCAGCTGATCAGCCAGGACTGGTCCATCCAGGAGGCCGCGGGCGTGTTCGCCAAGAACGCCGTGAAGCACCTGGCTCTGCCGGTCGTCGATGCGGCCGGCGTCATGGTCGGCATCGTCCGGGTGAAAGACCTGGTGGCTGACCTGTCCACCCCGGTGGCCCCCTCCACGGCCTATACCCCCGAGACGCTGGTGGTCCAGCTGGCCATGTCCAAGGACATGGACTCGGAGCGGAACTGGATGGCCAAGATCAAGGAGATGGGCTATCTGCCCGCGGTGACGCAGGTCGGAACCTCCGCGGAGAAGTTGCCGCTCAAGCTCCGGGAGTCTTCCATCGTGGCTGCCATAGCCCACGGCGTCATCAAGGAAGACTCGAAGGACAAGATCGCCGTCTCGTACGCCGTGCGCGACATCGTGGCCCAGATGGACGTGGTCTCGCCGGGCCTGGGCGGCGGGTACAAGGTGGGGATCGTCAGGGGAGAGGGCCGGGTCTCCGTGGCGGTCTGCGGCCGGAGCGGCCACGCCCTGGCGTCCAGCAACGAGCAGATCTTCCTGGGCGTCAGCGTGATCTGATGCAGGGGGCCGCGGCGTGACGTCAGGCGACTACGAACTGTTGCCGGCCCTCGACGGGTTCTTCGCCCTCGATGGCGGAGCCATGTTCGGCGTGGTGCCCAGGGTCATCTGGGCGAAGAGCCATCCGCCCGATGACAGCAACCGCATCAGGCTTGCGCTCAGGCCGCTTCTCATCCGGGGCCACGGGCGAACGATCCTGGTGGATGCCGGGATCGGGCAGAAGTTCCCCCAGCGGCAGCGTGAGATGTACGGTGTGGACCATGGCCATGGCGACCTGATCGCGTCGCTGGGCGCCGTGGGCGTCCGGGTCGAGGACGTGACCGATCTGGTGGTCACGCACCTCCACTTCGACCACGTCGGCGGCGCCACCCGCAAGGAGCAGGACGGCCGCGTGGTGCCGACGTTTCCGAACGCGCTGGTCCACGTCCAGCGGGTCAACTGGGAGTGGGCGGTCAAGCCGAACCTGCGGGAGAAGGCCAGCTACCTCGACGAAAACGTGAGGCCCCACCTGGAGTCTGGCCGGCTCAGGCTGCTCGACGGGCCCTGCGACCTTCTGCCGGGCATCAGGGTCGAGGTCAGCGACGGGCACACCAGGGGACAGCAGCTGGTGATCGTCTCTTCGGGTCGCCGGACGCTCTTCTACGCCGGCGATCTGATCCCGACCTCCACGCACCTCAAGATCCCCTACACCATGGGGTACGACATCGAGCCGCTGCGACTCATGGAAGAGAAGCAGATGTGGCTGAGTCGGGCCGCGGCGGAGGGGTGGATCGTGT
Source organism: Candidatus Rifleibacteriota bacterium (assembly GCA_016213885.1). GTDB lineage: Bacteria > Muiribacteriota > UBA6191 > JACPRK01 > JACQZM01 > JACQZM01. The sequence goes on from JACQZM010000165.1 coordinate 5,226, forward strand.
TCTTCGAGCACGATCCGGCCATGGCGGCCTGCACTGTCCAGGAAGGTCCGGGCGGCTTCTCCGTGAAGTCGCCGATCGATCTGACCGCGGCGGTCTGATCGCACTGTCGTGGACGAACTCAGGGATTCCGAGCCTGCCGCAGCCGGCCGGACCGATGTGCACGGGCATGGCCTCAACACGATCTGCGTGAGCGGTCGTTGCCCGAACGCCTCGATCTGCTTCGCCCGCGGCACGGCCACGTTCCTGTTGATGGGCGATCGCTGCACTCGATCGTGCCGGTTCTGCAATGTGTCGCCTCACGCCGCTTTTGGGCTCGACCCCGCGGAGCCGGAGCGCGTCGCCGCAGCGGTGAGTCGACTGGGCCTGACCTATGTGGTCATCACTTCCGTGACCAGGGACGATCTTCCGGACGGGGGCGCCGCCCACTTCGCTGCCACGGTCCTGGCGATCAAGGCCGGTCGCCCGGACCGCAAGGTGGAGGTGCTGACCCCCGACTTCGAGGGTCGACCGGAAGCGCTGGCCGAGGTTCTCCGGTCAGGCCCCGACGTGTTCGGCTGCAACATCGAGACCTGTGCCCGGCTCTACCCGGCGATACGACCCCAGGGCGACTACCGGAGGGTGCTCGCCCTGCTCGGCCAGGCCCGGGCCATGCCCGGGAAGCATCTGGTGAAGTCCGGTTTCATGGTCGGGCTGGGCGAGACCGACCAGGAGCTCGCGACCGTGATGACCGACCTCGCCAGGGCCGGCTGTCAGATCGTCACGATCGGCCAGTACCTGCAGCCCACCAGGAACCACCTGCCGGTGCACAGGTACGTGACGCCGCTGCAGTTCCACGAGCTCGAGGAGCGCGGACGGGAGCTCGGGTTCATGGACGTGGTGGCCGGTCCGCTGGTGCGCAGCTCCTACCGGGCCGACCGGGGCTTCGAACGGGCCCAGGGAGCCTGCGCCGGTCTGGACCTTCACGGTCGGCCCGACGGAGCCGGCGAGGTCTGATGCCTGCCCCGGGAGCGTTGCTCCGGATAGCCATGGTCGTGGCCCAGTACCCCCCGATCGTCGGGGGGACCGAGCAGGGTCCACCGCCTCGGTGCGCCAGGGTTCCGGCTCGCGGCCGGAGTGGCGTACGTCGTCGGCGGGCTGGCATGGCTCTGGGCCAATCGTGAAAGCTACGACGTCATCCACTGTCACCAGCTCCTCTCTCCCGCCACGATCGGCGCCCTGGCCCGACGCCTGACCGGGCGGCCTGCGCTGGCCAAGCTGGCATGCTCCGGCCGCTACGGGGACGTCTCGCTGATCCGGTCCCATCCGTTCGCCTGGATGCGTCGCCTCATCCTGCGGGGGAACCTGTCGGCCTTCATCTGTCTCAACGACGAGATGGAGCGGGAGCTGGCCGGATGGCTGGGGCCGGTCCAGGTCCACCGGGTGCCCAACGGGATCGACGCCGGGGCGTTCGAACCTCGAGATGCCGGCGCCCGGGCCGCCCTGCGGAGCCGCCTGGGCGTCTCGGGATTCGCCCTCGTGTTCACCGGCGCCCTGAGGGCCCAGAAGAACCTGGGACTGGCGATCTCGGCCCTGGCCCGGCTTCCCGACCGCGTCCACCTCTGGATCGTGGGCGACGGCGCCGAGCGCTCCCGCCTGGCGTCGCTCGCGGAGGCGTCGCCGGCCCGGGGCCGGGTCCATTTCGTGGGGTCGGTGGACGACGTCAGACCTCACCTGTTCGCCAGTGACGCGTTCGTCCTGCCCTCCGTGGCCGAGGGCGTCTCCAACGCCCTTCTCGAGGCCATGGCAGCGGGGCTGCCGCCCATCGTCTCGGCCATTCCGGGCAACGCCTCCGTCGTCGAGAACGGGAAGGAGGGCCTCCTGTTCGACCCGGCCGACGAAGCCGATCTGGCCCGGGCGGTGAACGAGCTCGAATCGGACGAACGGAAGGCCCGGGAGCTGGGGCTCGCGGCGCGGAACCGGGTGCTCCGGGATCTCGACCTGGAACGGATCGCCCGGCGCTACGAGGAGATCTACGCGACCCTGATCGCCAGCCAGCGCCGGTGAAGCGCGGCCTGCGGGGTCGAGCCGCCCGCCCGGATCCCCATGGTCCGGACCGACTCCCGCGACCGGCTTTTTTTTCCCAGGACACCGCACCAAATCGGGCCGACTCCGG
>JACQZM010000166.1 GCA_016213885.1 Candidatus Rifleibacteriota bacterium
CCAAGGTGACCTCGATAGCCCCTGGAAGGAGGCGCTCGACCTCTTCCTGGCGCCGTTCCTCGACCTGTTCTATCCGGCGATCCACGCCGGGATCGACTGGCGGCGTGGGTACCAGAGCCTCGACAAGGAGCTCCAGCAGGTGTTCCGGGGACACACGACCTGAATTCAGGTGGTTGAAGGCCTGACCCTGATGGCGAAGCGCCCAGGGCTCGGCAGGAGGAAAGGCCCCGGCAGGCCAGGGCCAGGGGACTGGCGGCTGGAGACGGCCCGGCAGAGTACACCTGTTCGACGAACTCTGAATCTTGATCGCGACGGAAGGCCAAGACGATGGTAGGCTGTCATGGGTCAGCCGACATCGCATCAACACCGCCCCGGCGGAGAGCGAATCATGGGAATCTGCGTCACTCTCGACATTGTCCCCAATCGCATCGATCCGCATCAGTGGTCTGCAATCTACGACGAGGTGCTCGGGCTCCTCAAGCGGCATCCGCTCGGCTTGACGGGGATTTCGCGCCGCGAAATAGGCGGGGTCCGGCTCCCGGTCTACACGCGGGCGATCGAGCGTGACCGATCCAATCCCAAGCGGCGACACTGGCACGTCGTGGGCGATGCCACAACCAGAAAGGCGGCCGCGAGCCAGTGCATGTACCGTGACCTCGGGCACTATCCCTCCTGTGGGGACGTGGAAGACATCCTGCTGTTCGATCACGACCACGAACGGCCCACATGCGTGTTCGGCGACAAGACGCAGGGGCATCCCTACCACATCCCGCTGCTGGCGGCCGCGATCGTCGTCGAGAACCACCTTCCGCGCTACGCGCTCGCGAGCGGTGACATCGACCGGCACCAGGCGGAGAAGGCCCGAAGCTGGGCCGAGGAGGTGCTCGGCCGGCCGTTGCGGTTGCCGGTCAGCGTCGACGCCGCGACCTTGCTCGAGCGCCTCTCCCGGCTCTTCGTCCCCGCTCGACTACCCGAGGCTTTTCGCCGCTTCCACCGCGGACGCTTTGGCGAGACGACGCAGGTGCTGCTGACCGCACTCGATCGGTCTGCGGCCGAGTCATGGCTCCTCGAGAAGCTTCGCTCGTATGGGCACCGCGCTGCCGTGGGAGCCAAGTGGTTGATGATCGGGTGGCTCAATGCCATGGGCGATCTCGAGCGCCTGTGCGAGCTTGCGTGCCTGGATGAGCGGGGTCCGAGGATCCCGCCGCGAGTTTTCGTTCGGATGCTGGCCGATACATGGATTGCGATTCCGGCGTCTAAGACGACGTTTCTGGAGGTTTTTTCCGTTCCGGCAGGCCTTCCTCATTCGATCGATTCGCTGATGGGGAGTATGCTGCTGGACATAGACTCTGCGGGACGCCACCTGAAACGGCGGCTCGATGAGCGGACGATCGAAGGCGTGCTCGGACGTGTCTTCGGGCCCGCGGCCGCGAATCTCATGGGCATCCTGCGAGAAAGGACCCGAAAGATCGAAGCTGCGCTAGTCGAGCCGCGTGCAGCCCTGCCCAAGCGTGGGGAGGCCTTTGCGAGTTCGCCCAGCGACGACCCGGAGACGCTCCTCATGGTCACTTCGAGTGACGAGATCTCGCCTCTGTTCGTCAATGTCCTGCAGACCCTCGCCTGCACGCTCCGAGAGCGGTGGCAGTCGTGGCGTAGTCGTGATTCGGAGCTGCGCAGGGCATCTGACTCCGGGCCCGCGGCGATGCGCCGTCTCCTCGCTGGGTTGCTGCGTGATGGGCCTGTGCTCACCGAGGACGCGTGGGAGTGGATTCTCGCCGAAGAGGACTCGCACGTCCTCGAAGTTCTCACCAGTTTTGTGGTCGCGAGGAGAGCAGGGCCCGAGCCGACGCTTGTCGCCGACCTACGCCGCGCGGTGCTCGAGAACCCCGTCATCGGCCGCTACCTGGCCGAGACCGCCAAGGATGATGCCCTCATGGCCGGCATTGCCCGAAAGCTGGCTGCGCTTCGAGACTCCTTCTCGATCTCGCGCGCCAGCAAGTAGTGCTCCTGAATCGGCATCGCACCGCCACCCAGGAGGGTATCGAGCATCAAGTGTCGGTGGCCAGGCGTAGTTGCCTCTCGTCGGAGAAGTCGTTCTGACCAGCTTCGCGAGTCGTGAGCACATCGAAACCCCGGCCACGAAGGCCGACGGCAAGCGCGTCGTGGATATCCTCGTCGAGGTAGACTCGCAGGCGGCTCAAGACCTGGGAACCACGACCGTCGCACCAGGGATCGGCGTGGTCGACTCCTGGATGAGAGCGTCGATCTCCGCGGTGTGATCCAGGTAGTAGAGTCGCAGGCCCACGATCAGTACGAGCCCTGCCAGGACGAAGTCGGCGGACATCCACTGCAGGATGGCCCCGGGCAACACCGGCATCGAGTTCAGCCATGACCTGGGTCGGGCACACGAACGCGAACGGCAGGTTGCCCGCAACGTCGAGGGTATCGGCCCGGGCCAGCGCGATCAGGGGGCCAGTGTTGACAACGATGACTTCAGCCATTTCGGGCGAATTCCGGGCCCGTGGGCCACCCACCCGCGGCCGGATCAGACCTACCTCACCGGGCCGATCGTGTGGAGCGTCGTGGGCGAGAGCCGTGACCGGGCTTCGAGCGCACGTCCTGTCGCGCCCGGCACCGCCTGCGGGTATACTGACCTCGTGGGAAACCGGACGCTGATCAACGACATCGTCTTCAAGATCGTCTTCGGCACCGCGCAGAACCGTCACCTCCTGCGGGCTCTCCTCAACGCGCTTCTCGGTCCTGTACAACATCGAGGTGCAGGTGTGCGACGACCCGGCGTACATCCAGAGGGCTCTCTACTACCTCGCGCGGCTCTTCGGCGGACAGCTCGAGACAGGCGCCGAGTACGAGCTCTTGGCGAAGACGATCGGTATCTCGCTGGTCGACTTCGACCTGTTTCCGGACCTGGAGGATCTCCACAGCACCTACCGGTTCTACGATCCGGTTCACCGGCGAGAGCTCTCCGACATGCTGGAGATCCACTTCATCGAGCTGGTGAAGTTCAAGGAGGACAAGCCCCAGACTCTGCGGAGCCCCTTCGAGAAGTGGCTCCACATCCTCAAGTTCGGCGAGTTCTACGAGCGGGGTGTCCGACCCGTTCCTGAGACCCTGAAGGTGGAAGAGGGGATCGAGATGGCTCTGGACGCGATGAAGCGGGCGTATGCCACGAGCGAGGTCCGCGAGCTGATCGAGTTCCGGATGAAGGCTCACCCTGGGCTTGCCGCCGGACTTCGTGCTGTGACCGCGTTCCGGGGACCTGCGACCTGATTCCAGGTGGGCAGAGCCGGAGGCTACTCCCTCCCGGAAGCGAGGTCCATCAGCTGCGGGGTCAGACCGCCTTCCTCCGGGCAGTGGGCCCCAGCAAGCAGTGGCCCCTGGACTCCACGGCCGGTCCAGATCGCGCGTGGCCAACTCTGGCTGCCACTGGGCACACTGCGCTTGACGCCTTCGAAGCGGCGAGCCGAAGGTGACCTCGATGGCCCCCGGAAGGAGGCGCCGGATCACTTTCTGGCCCCGTTTCTCGACCTGTTCCATCCGGCGATCCACGCCGGCCGGGATCGACTGGATGCTGCAGCTTCCGGAGGAACTGGCGCAGGAGTTCCGGGTGGAGCTCGATCGGTCCGAGGAGGAGAGGAAGATGCCCTACGTGACGAGAGCCGCGCCTCTGCCGCGGCTGGGTCGAGGTCTTCGGCGGTTGGCACGCTCGATCCCTGGACGATGTGGGCATCGGGGGAGCAATACCAGGAAGTGGTGAAACGACATGGCTGCCGAACGACGTCATGGTCGGCGTGCCGCTCCTGCTGGCAGTGGCCATTCTGTGTCATGTGGCAAGTACGCCGAAAGAGCATTTCGCTCTCGGAGCGGGCTCCCACTTTTCGGGTTTGCTCCCGGGCATCGTCGACCAGGTTGCAGACCCACTCCAACGGTGGTAGTTTGGTTCCTCCGGGCTTCAGATTCTTCGGCGCCTGCTTGGAGGCCAACCGTTGCCCAAGCCGACCACTCCGCGGTCGATCTCCGTAGTGATTCCCGCGTACAACAGCGAGGAGTCTCTGCCCCTGCTCATCGAAGGTCTGGAGCCGGTCTTGAAGACTGTCGCGCCCGACGGGTTCGAGGTCATCCTGGTCGACGACTGCAGCTGGGATCACACCTGGGAGGTCATCGAACGGCTCACGGGAAAGCACCGTTGGGTCCACGGCATCGATCTGAACCGCAACTGCGGCCAGCACAACGCCCTCCTGTGCGGCATCCGTGAAGCCCGCTTCGAGGTGATCGTCACCATGGACGATGACCTGCAGCATCCCCCGGAGGAGATACCGAAGCTGCTGCTCAGGCTGGATGAGGGGGCTGATGTGGTGTACGGGACTCCGGAAACGGAGCAGCACGGGTTCTGGCGGGATCTGGCCTCCCAGGCCACGAAGCTGGCCCTTCAGACCGCGATGGGGGCCGAGGTGGCCCGAAAGGTGAGCGCCTTCAGAGCGTTCCGGACGGCCTTGAGAGAGGCATTCGCCAGGTACTCGAACGCCTTCGTCGCGATCGACGTGCTGCTCACCTGGGCGACAACCCGCTTCGCCGCCGTGACGGTACGTCACGAGGCGCGGAGACTCGGTGAGTCGAACTACACGTTCCGCAAGCTGGTGACCCACGCCATGAACATGATCACCGGCTTCAGCGTCGCGCCGTTGCAGTTCGCGAGCTTGGTGGGCTTCTGCTTCGTGCTCTGCGGCTGTGCCGTCCTGTTTTTCGTGGTCGGACGGTTCGCCCTGCAGGGCACGCCGGCGCCGGGCTTTCCCTTCCTGGCGTCCATCATCGCGATCTTCTCGGGCGCCCAGCTTTTCGCTCTGGGCGTCATCGGCGAGTACCTGGCCCGCATCCACTCACGGACCATGGATCGGCCACCCTACGTGGTCCGTGAGAGGACAACACCAGCATCATGACCAGACGGTTGACCGTGGAGGAGATCCGCGCGTACTGGACCGCGCAAGCGCTGCGGCATGGGCAGTCGGCAGCTGCTTCATGGAGCGACACTCACGCCATGGAATTGGAGATCCGGACCCTCCTCGACCGGCTCGCCGATGACGAATCGGTGCTGGACGTGGGGTGCGCCAACGGCTTCACCACGCTGAGGCTGGCAGCGGAGCGGCCGCTGCGAATTCGCGGACTCGACTACGTACCCCGGATGATCGAGGAGGCCAAGTTGCACCTCGAAGCGATCCGTGACCGGTTGCGTGGGGAGGTCGAGTTCGGGGTCGGTGACATCACGGCTCTTCCCGAACCAACCGGCCTCTACGACAAGGTCATCGTCGTCCGGGTGCTGATCAACCTTCACGACTGGGAGCGTCAGATCCGGGCTCTTCGGGAGTGCGCCCGGGTGTTGAAGCCCGGGGGCCAGCTGCTGGTCTCGGAGGCCACAATGCAGGGCTGGCGAAAGCTCAACGCTCTCCGCGCCGAGTGGCACCTCGACGAGATCCCCATGCCCAGCTTCAACACCTACCTGGATCAAGAGAAGGTCATCGAGGCGGCCGCGGACGTTCTCGAATGCCGCGAGGTCGTCGACTTCGCGAGCACGTATTACGTTGGCACTCGGGTGATCAAGCCGCTGCTGATGAAGGCGCTGGGCGACCCGCCTGCCGACGCGGCAAACCCGGAGATGGAATGGAATCGATGGGTCTCCCTGCTCCCGGCCGCCGGCGACTACGGCACCCAGAAACTGTTCGTGTTCAAGAAGCGGTAGAGTCGATTGAAGACCACCGACGTCCGGCAGCACAACGACCACGGCCCCGGTCCGAACCCCGAGCCTCCGTTCATACCGTTCAACAGACCCTCGTTCGTGGGAAACGAGCTGGCCTACATCTCCGAGGCCATCGCCCAGGGACACGTGTCCGGGGACGGCTCGTTCACCCGGCGCTGCCACCGGTGGCTCGAGGAGCGCTTGGGGGTGCCCAAGGCACTGCTGACGACCTCGTGCACGCACGCTCTCGAGATGGCTGCGCTGCTCTTGGATCTCGGCGAGGGCGACGAGGTGATCGTGCCGTCGTTCACCTTCGTTTCCACGGCCAATGCGTTTGCCATGCGTGGGGCGACTCCTGTCTTCTGCGACGTCCGCCCGGACACGTTGAACATCGACGAGAGCCGCATCGAGAGTCTGATCACGGACAAGACGAGGGCGGTCGTGGTGGTCCACTATGCCGGTGTCGCCTGCGAGATGGATGCCATCGCCGCGATCGCCGCGAGCCGGGGGCTCAAGGTGATCGAGGACAACGCTCACGGTCTGTTCGGGCGATACAAGGGAATCCCCCTGGGGACGATCGGTTGCATGGCCACGCAGAGTTTTCACGAGACGAAGAACGTCACCTGCGGCGAGGGTGGCGCTCTGCTGCTGAACGATCCCCGCTACGTCGATCGGGCGGAGATCTTGCGCGAGAAGGGTACCAAGCGGTCCCAGTTCTTCCGCGGGCAGGTGGACAAATACACCTGGGTCGACCTGGGATCGAGCTACCTGCCTTCCGACATCCTGGCGGCGTTCCTCCTGGCTCAACTGGAGCGGGCAGAGGAGATCCAGCGGAAGCGCCGGCTGGTGTGGGACTTCTACCACGGCGGTCTCGTGGACTGGGCCAGCAGAAGCGGGTCCAGGCTTCCGATCGTACCGGAGCACTGCGAGCAGGCCTACCACATGTTCTATGTGCTGCTCCCCACGGCAAGGGCACGGGAGGCGCTCACAGAGCATCTCGAGCGACTGGGCATCATGGCCGTCTTCCATTACCGCCCGCTGCATCTGGCGAAGATGGGTGTCAGGTACGGAGCTCGGCCAGGGGATTGCCCGGTTGCCGAGGAGGTGTGCGACCGACTCCTTCGCCTGCCGCTGTACTATGGCATCGGCGACGGCGACGTCGCGAGGACGATCCAGGCCGTGTCGACGTTCATGCCGTAGCTTCCATGCAGGGGTGGAGTCTGGCGCAGGACGCGTGGGCTCGAAGGTGAGACGCTCCAAACAGCTGACGAGCAGGTGAGCATGAGTGCTGGAAACCCCGATCCGCGTGGCGACCCTGTGACCGGCTCCGACGAGTCCGGATGGCCACGGCACATCGTCTTCGCCGTGGGCGGGGCCGTCCTCCTCGGCTTCTGCCTGAGGACATGGGGTGCCGATTTCGGCCTTCCGTACGTCTACCACTACGATGACGTGCTGACGGACTACATGGTCCTTCGAGCGCTGGCGCAGCGTCTCCGCCCCGTCATCTTCATGTACGACGATGTCCAGACGTCCATCCTGGCCTGCTTTCATGGGGTGTTGTTCGTCTCCGGCTGGCTCACGACGTCGTCGTACGGTGCCGTGGAGTACCTCACGGACCACGTCCGTGATCCGTCGACATTCACCCTCTGTGGCCGAGCGGTCTCTGCCGTGTCGGGATCGCTGTCGGCGCTGGCCATCGCTCTCGTCTGCGGTCGGTTGGGCGGGCGATGGTGCGCGGTGAGCGGTGCGATGTTCGTTGCGGTCGCCAGCGCCGGCGTCCAGGAATCCCACAACCTGAAGGGGCACACCCTGGCGGCGTGCCTGGCTGCTTTCTCCCTTTACGTCATCGTGAAGCTGCTCGATGTGGGTGGGCGCAGGGTGCTCTTGGGTGCCGGGTTCCTCCTTGGCCTCACCATCGCGGCAAAGCCCTACGCGGTGGCCCTCCTTCCCGCCCTTGCGGTGAGCCTCTGGTTCTCGAGCCAGCTGAAGGTTCGCGCGCTGGCGATGCTGGCCGGCGGCGCCGTCGGTGGCTATGCCGTCGGGAATCCGACCGTGTTCCTGTATCCGGTCCTCACCTTCGAGGCTGCACTGAAGCTGAACAGCCTGATGAAGTCGCTGTACGGTACACCCTGGGTGGATACCGGCGGCCTGCCGCTGTGGCTGTTCTACTGGTTCGGACACCTCCGGAACACCCTCGGCACACCGATGTTCCTGGCCTGCATCTCTGGCATCGTCGCCGGCATCGTCACGAGACACAGAGGGATAGTCGTCGTGACAACGTTCCTCGTCAGCTACACCGTTCTGTTGCACAAGAGCTCGGGTTTCACGCGGTACATGCTGCCCCTGGAGCTCGGGGCCTGCGCGACGGCTGCCTTCGCCGTTTCCAGAGTCTGTCAGAACCTCCGCTGGCGCGGGGCCGCATGCCTGACGCTCTCGGCTCTCGTCATCCTGGTGCCGCTGAGGAACGACGTGGCCTATGACGCTCTCCTGTCCTCCCCCGACACACGCACTCGAGGCGCTCAGTGGCTCACGGAGAACGTGGAACCGGGCGCGACGGTCATCATCGAGGGTACTGACTCGCCGTTCCTCCGGTCGTTCCTGGGGCCGCAGGTGCGCCCTTCGCCCGACAGGGTCCGGGCTGAGCTCCAGAGCAAGGATCCGAACGCCCAGGGCCGCCTGCTCCAGGCGATCCTGCGAGTCGCCGAGGAACGCCCCATCCGCCTCTCTCTCGAGAACGTCGTCGGACTTGACGAGGTCGGCGGCGGGATCGACAACGTGGACCTCTTCCGGAAACGGGGGGTGAGGTACCTGGTCAGCATCAACTGGGTTCCACGACGCCGGCACGTGGCCACCCGGTACGCCGCGGAGTTCCAGCGTGATCTGGACCGACACTACGAGAAGATCAAGACGTTCGTCCCGGAGCCGATTCTGCGGTTCGACCCCGTCGCCTGGCAGGTCGACTACGAGAAGCTATGGCAGGTGGATCCATTCGATCGCCGGCTCGTCTTGGGGCCCCTGATCGAGGTCTACAAGATCCGAGAGTGAGATTCTGCTGGAGCACGGCACCACACGTTTCTCCCCGACCCGGGGACTGACGCCGGCCAGCGCTTTTTCCTCCGGGGTGGCTCAGGGCAAGCCAGCATGAGCCTGCCTGCTCGGATTGACCAGCCAGGCCCGTGGTTGGCTCTTCGAGGTGGCCCTCGCCACAGGCATCTGCTATCATACGCCGCGATGGGTGAGCCCCATCCGCACTCGATCTCCTGATGATCATGAACAGCTCAGCGTCGGTCGATAGCTGTGGTTCTCCAGGCTTGGGCGTACCGGCGGAACCGGTCCGGGCCAGTGGTCGCTTGTGTCCGCGTCCGCCTCCCGCTCTCCTGTCGATCGTCATCCCGATCTACAACGAGGAGCAGACGCTACCGCACCTTCGCGAGCGAATGACGCAGTTGATGGCCGACCTCCAGCCGGCAGTCGAGCTCATTCTCGTCGATGACGGTACGACGGACAGGTCGTACGAGTTGCTCTGCGATTGGGCCAAGGCCGACGGGCGGGTGAAGGTGATCGCACTGTCCCGCAACTTCGGTCACCAGCTTGCGACCACCGCCGGCCTGCGCTATGCCCGCGGTGACGCGGTCGTGATCATGGACGCAGATCTGCAGGATCCCCCCGAGCTGGTTCCGGCGATGGTCCAGGGGTACTGCGAGGGGTACGAGGTCGTATACGGACAGCGTACCGAGCGCCTTGGAGAGACGGCTTTCAAGCGGTACTCGGCCTTCCTGTTCTATCAGCTGATGCGCCGGCTGATCTCACCCGACCTGCCGGCAAACGTCGGAGATTTCCGGCTGCTCGGCCGCCGCATCCTCTCCGAGATCAACAGGCTCCACGAGCGTGATCGCTTTCTCCGTGGCCTCGTCTCCTGGGCCGGATTCCCTCAGAAGGCACTCCCCTACCTGAGGCAACCACGCGTGGCAGGCGAAACGAAGTACCCCGTGCTCAAGATGGTCCGGTTCGCGACCAACGCCATCGTCTCCTTCTCCGATCTCCCCCTTCGCATCATCATGTGGCTGGGCCTCGGGTCTGTCGCCCTGAGCGCTCTACTCTGCATCTGGGCCGTCGGCAGTTTCTTCCTGGCACCCCCGGGCCTGGTTCCCGGCTGGGCCAGCATCATCGTGATCCTGTGCTTCTTCTCCGGCGCGATCCTCTCTGCACTTGGAATGATCGGTCTCTACGTCGGGAGGATCTACACCGAGGTTCAGAGGCGCCCGCTCTTTCTCGTGGCACAGACCCGCAACCTGGAAGAGCCCACCGCGGCGCCCCCTTGAGGCATGGACCCGATTCATGATCGAGAGGCGCGGTTCCACGACGAGTGGGCGTCCGCCACCCGACTGGAGGATGTCCAGATCCGTGCCGCCTTCGAATCGATCACGGCACAGGAGAACCGGTTCATCCTCGACCTGCTGGCTCCCCTGGCGCACAAGAGGATCCTCGACGTGGGATGCGGGCTGGGTGAGTCGGCCCTGTACCTGGCCATGCAAGGTGCCGACGTCACCGCCCTCGACATCTCTTCCCAGATGATCGAGCTCTGCCTCCAGAACGCCGTGCGCCTGGGCGTTCGAATCAGCGGGGTGGTGAGCACCGCGGAGCGATTCGAGGTCGAGCCCTCGTCGTTCGACGTCGTTCACGCGGCGAATCTCGTTCATCATCTGCAAGACCGTCCCGGATTCTATGCCAACGTGCATCGTGCGCTGAAGCCTGGAGGGACGTTCGTCGCCTGGGATCCGCTCGCGTACAACCCGGCGATCACCGTCTACCGGCGCCTGGCCACCCGCGTCCGGACCGTCGACGAGAGGCCGCTGTACTTCGATGAGTTCAAGAGCTCCCGCAGGTACTTTCCTGATCTCCGGCATCGAGAGTTCTGGCTGTTGACCCTGCTGCTGTTCGTCAAGTACTTCGCCTGGGATCGCCTCGACCCGAATCGCGTGCGCTACTGGAAGCGGATCCTCCTGGAATCACGAGAGACGATCGGGTGGTGGTTCTTGCCCCTGCAGAAGCTCGACTCGCTCTTGCTCAGGCTTCCGTTCGTGGGCAGACTGGCATGGAACACGGTCCAGTGGGGCACCAAACCCGACAGGCAGTAGTCGCTGGTGTGTCATGGAGGAGGCGTGTAACGAGAGACGAGCCTCGGGTGACACCCTGGCCCGCCCGGTCGACGCCCCCGTGTCCCGCTGTCTGCGCGACCCTGGACTCTGGGTGACGGTGCTCGCGTATATCCTTGCGGTCCTCTCGTACAAGATCGATACGGGGTTCCACTGGGACGAGGGCCAGCTGGCCTACGACTCGTTCCGAGTACTCCGGGGTCAGACGCCCCATGTAGATTTCACGTACGCGTACTTCGGGGGATTGGCCTACTTCAACGCGGCCGTGACATGGATCATCGGTTTCTCGATCTTGCGACTTCGCCTCGTGACCCTGATCGTGTGTGCGGCCTATCTGGTGATGTACTACCGCCTGTCTCGCGTCTATCTCGAGGGTCCATGGGCCTGCGTACCGGCGGTGTGCTTCGCCTTCTACGGCGTTCGGGGGAACTTCTTGGCCCCGTACAACACCGTCTTCTGTCTTCTCTTCGGAACGGCCGCTCTGCTGGCACTGATCCGGTTCCACCGGACCCCGAGAACCGGCGGGCTCCTGCTGGCCGGTCTACTCGCGGGATGCTCCTTCGCCTTCAAGCACACCCAAGGCGCTTTCCAGCTTGCCGCCGTCCTGTTCTGGCTGGCGGCACGCCTCGACCCCGTCCCGGGGGGCGATCGGCCCTCGAGGTACAGACGCTTGTCGCTGCCGCCGATCCAGACGATCACCGTGTTCCTGGGAGGTCTGGCGTTCCTGGGGCTCGTCACCCTGCCAGCCGGCCCCGGCTACTTCACCTATCTCTGGTTTCCCTTTGTCGTCTTCTGGATCGCACTTCTGGCTCGAACCTGGCGGGTGACTCAGCCGGCCCTGACCTTCCTTCATGAGACCCTCGTGTGCCTGGCGGGATTCGCGGTTCCCCCACTCGTGACCCTGGGGATCAGCGTAGCGCGATCGGGGCCTCATGCGATCGGCAGGACGATCCAGGGTCTGGTGAACACCCCCAAGGTCTACTTCGAGGCGGTCACCACCTACGGGGGCTTTCCGGCCGGACCTTCCTGCCTCGTGCTCTTCTGCGTATGCCTGGCCTCGACCTACGGGCTCGCGGCGGCACGGCAGCGGTTCCTTCGTGCCTTCTGCGGGGTTGTTCTGACCGGTCTGGTCGCATGGCCTGCCGTGGGTCTCCTCTGCGGAGATGATCTTCCTGGATTCCACCCGGGGATGAGGAATCGTGCCATTGCCTACTTCTTTCAGGCTTCGGGATTGCTCGTTCCCGCCGGACTCCTTCTGATGACCTTCATCACGTTCTTCCGGACCGGTGACTCCTCGAGCCGCACCGGACCTGCCTTCGCGGAGCTCCTTCTTCTGCTCTGCTTCTCGATGACACACGCCTTCGTCTTGTTCCCTCAGGCGCAGTTCGTCTACTTCATCTGGGCTGCAGCACCACTTTGGCTGGGATTCCTGGTCGTCTCGTCCCTGGTGCGGGCACCAGGGTCCCGTGGTGGCCGCCTTCCCGATGGCCTCGACGCTGCTTCGGAAGCAGGGCCCGGCGTCGGGCGAGTACCCCCGGCAGCTCTGGTGCCGATCTGTGGTTTCCTCGTGGTCGTCCAGGTTGTCCTCGGCGAGACCCGTCCGTTTCACCCAGGGAACCATCCGATCGATGGCAGGAATGCCGAGATCCGGACCGACCTCGAGTACGCTCGGGGCTCGAATGCCTGCCTGGAGGTGATTCGACTCGCCAACTCCAGAGGAGAGGAGGTGTTCATTCTGCCGGAGCCAGCCTTGCAGGTCTTCTCCGGTCAGCTGACCTCTCACCATGAGAGTTTCATGACTCATGGGTTCTTGAGCCCCGAGGAGGAGGCGGAGCTGCCGCGGTTTCTGGCGAGCCGATCGATCGACACGCTCATCTTCTCGGATTTTCAGGGGAAGGGTCTGGCCGCCTACGGCTTCCGTCGCCTCGAAGCAGAGCTGGCCTCCAGCTGGCGCGTGGACCGGCGGCTGGGTCAGTTCACCGTGTACCTGCGTCGCTCCCGAGACTGAGATCGAACCTGCTCACGGGATCGGGCCACCGACTCAAGATCCGGCGCCTCGCCGGATCCGAGTCGCAAGATCCGGCGCCTCGCCGGATCCGAGTCGCGCCCCCGAGCGCGACCTCAATCCGGATCCCCTCCTCTTTCTTCTCTCTCCCGAGCGCGATTTCAACCGGATCCGTTCCACTTCCACCTTGACTCTGGATCCTGGTCGACCCCTGATCCCAGGCCGCGCATCGCGAAACAGGCGCCGCATCTTGGCGCCTCTACGCCCGAACCACCACCACGCCGACCCCGTCTGCGGTCAGGGTCTGGACCCGCCCCTCGCCCAGCGTGTACCGGCCCCTGTGGAGCTTCAGCTCGAGGGCATCGTCCCGGCCGCAGTACGTCACCCACAGGTCCGCCGCGCCGGTGCCGGCGGCGAACTTCCGCTCGATCCGGCCGCCGGAGTTCACGATCCGCTGCAGATACGCCATCAGGACCAGATGGGGCGCCGCCTCGTGGCACGGCATGCCCTCGAGCAGCTCCTCGCAGGCCGTCGGTTCGAGGAGCTGGCCGGTCTCCTGGGTGTGCTGCCCCAGGAGCCTCGGGTCTTTGCTTCGTCGAAGTTCGCAAGCGTCAGCGACTCCACCTCGATGGCGAAAGGGCTCGACGCTCCCAGAGCGTGAACTGCCCCTGGTGCCAGACCACCGAGAACTTCTTCTCGAGAGCCGCCTTGAGCTCCTGGAACGGGTACGCTGCCGGACCACGCTTCTGGAAGTCCGAGAAGGCCACCCAGTGGATGCCCAGCCGATCGAGCACCGACGGCATCTCGCGATCGTCCGCGGCGGAGTAGCAGCCGCTGACGAAGTGCATGTGCTTGTAGACCGGCCTGAGGCCAGAGAACAGGTGGACGGCCGGTTCGGGAAAGACCAGGAGCTGTCCGTGCTTGACGGCCCTGTGGCGAAGCTCGTCGACGAGCCGACCTGCACTGCGTGCATACTCCTCGTCGACCAGGAACTCATGGGTGCCGCGGCCCAGAGGGGTCTCCCCGACGTGGTACCGACTCTCCATTGCGATCCGCAACGACGAGATCGCGAAGATCGCTGGTGCCAGCAGAGCCCAGGCCGTGAGGCCCCGGCGGCTCCATGCATCGCCCGGCCCGAGGACGACACGGCTGTGCGCCCGGTGTAGCCAGAGCCCCACCAGAACCAGGATCGGCGCCGTGCCGACGCTGTAGTAGACGTACTGCGGCAGGGGAAGGACCAGGAAGAACCACGAGGTGCACAGGCAGGTCACCAGAGTCGTACGCTGGCGCTCGCCGGTTTCAGCGCCGGGAAAGGCGGCTGTCAGGCTCGTCGTCAGGATGGGCAGAAACGTCGAGAGCTGGTAGATCACGGCTTTCCAGCGAGCGTAGTCTGGCACGTCGAAGCCCAGGCCGGACTGTGCGTACCCGAGCCAGATCAGGGCGACGGCGGCTGCCCCGGCCAATGGCACCAGCAGTGCGGGAGCCCGGATCCCACGCCGACCCGCCGCGGCAAGAGCGAGACCGCCACCGACATACGCGATCGCCAGGGCAGGAAGGGCCCAGCCCTCCGGGAACCCGTAGGCGTGAGGAGCGCCCGCACCGTAGCCGGCGTGGCTTCCGAGCAATCCCCGCAGATAGGCAAGGAGACCAGGGACCCCTCGCTCCAGATGCGGCCACCAGGCCACCGACTCCGCCAGCGCGAACCAGGCCAGCAGCGTCACCGTTTCGACGAGACAGGACGGATGGCTCGAGGCCTGACGAATCTCGGGATCGGCATCCGCGGCCGGCGTCACCGCCCTGGATGCAATCCGGTGGGTGGCCAGCAGCAGGACGAACGGCAGCAGCAGAAGGGCGTTGCCGGTGAAGCTCGAGATCTTCGCCGTGAACAGCGCGAAAGCGGTCGGGACGCCTCAGACGATGACAGCATCGAGGGCACGTTCCAGCGGGGTCGGGCCGCGGCGGTCGTCGGTGAGCCTGAGGCCGAACAGCGCTCCGGCCAGCAAGAAGGCCCCCAGCGTCTGCTTGCAGGCGAAGGCCAGCCCGGCCGCAACGCCGGCCCAGGCGAGTGCCCGTCTGGACCCGGTACGCCGGTACGAGATGAGCGCAAGAGCCAGGCCTACCCAGGCGACCAGACAGTACCAGTTGGCGTAGGGAGCCAGAAAGGTCGACCTGACCCCGTAGAAGGCGAAGATCGCCGGGGGAACGCACGCCCACCAGCCCGGCACCAGCCGCCTGGCGACCGCGAGCAGGCCCAGGGAGAGAATCGCGCCCAGACAGACGGTCCAGAGGCGGAAGCCAGGGACCGTGAAGCCGAAGAGCTTCCCGACCAGGAAGTTGAGATACGCCGTCCCCCCCGAGTAGGTGTAGACGTAGTCGAGGTGCGGCAGGTCGCCCCAAGCCAGGCGCAGACTGTCGAGGATGATCTGGCCCTCGTCCCAGTGGTAGCCCTTCGGCAGCTCGTAGAAGCTCGCTGCGAGCGCATAGCAGACGAGAACGACGACCACGCAGCGACCCGGGGTCGCCGTCGAGGCCTCTGGACCCCCAGCCGGCCCGGGGTCCTTCGAGGCGCTGGTGTCGTCGACAGACATGCGACTCCCCGCCCCAGCGACCGGAACGAGACTGTCGGCCTTGGTTGTAGCACGGTCTCACCGCCGATCTCAACGGGGACCCTCGGCGCTCCGGCCGCAAGCTACCGCGCCCAGCACGACCGTTGTGTCGCAAACCCTCGATCGCTTACGATGGTGCCCGCCGAGATGGATGGAACAACGGGTCGGTCGTCAGGGCGAGTCCTCGTCTTCATCGTCTCCTACAACGCCGAGAAGCACATCGGGTCCGTCCTCGACAGGGTTCCGAAAGAGCTGTTTGGCTCCGAGGACGTCCACTTCCTGTGCATCGACGACTGTTCCGGCGACGGCACCGCTTCGGTGGCGGCCCTCTGGGCCCGAGAGCACCGGGTCCGGAACCTGACCGTCCTCAGGAACAGGGCGAACCAGGGGTATGGCGGCAACCAGAAGCTCGGCTACCGCTTCTGCCTCGACGCCGGTTTCGACTTCGTGATTCTCCTCCACGGCGACGGGCAGTACGCGCCGGAGCTGATCCCCCGGTTCATCGCGACGTGGCGCACCACCGGGGCCGATGTGGTGCTCGGCTCCCCCTCCGGGGCGGCATGCCCTTCTACAAGCTGGTCGGGAACCGGGTTCTCACCTGGCTGCAGAACCGCCTGACCGGGAGGTCCCTCTCGGAGTACCACACGGGGTTCCGCGGCTACTCGAGGCGGTTCCTCGAGCGGGTCCGCTTCGAGGTCAACACCAACGACTTCCACTTCGACACGGAGGTGCTCCTCCAGGCGTTCACCGTGAACGCCGCGGTCGTGGAGTTCCCGATCCCGACTCACTACGGAGAGGAGATCTGCCACGTCAACGGTCTGGCCTACGCCTGGCGCGCCTTGCGGGCCACGCTCCAGTACCGCCTGCACCAGGTCGGGATGTTCTGTTCGCTCAAGTACCGGAACAGCGAGTCCACCCGGTACTCGGACAAGAGCCAGGCGCTCTACTCGTCGCACGCCATCGCCCTCGCGCTGGTCGGCGAGCTCGAGCCCGGGACGCTCCTCGATATCGGCTGCGGGCCCGGGCACATCGCGCGCCTGATCCGGAACACCGGGGTCCGCGTGACCGGAATCGATCTGGAGGCTCCTCCCGAAGGGCAGCTCGACGAGTTCCATCGATGCGACCTCGCCCGCGAGGATCTCCCCGTGGATCCCTTCCGTTTCGATTCGGTGCTCATGCTCGACGTGATCGAGCATCTCGAGGATGTCGAGGGGTTCCTGCTGAAGCTCCGGAACCGGAGCGCCGCAGCTCTCGAGGATCTCCGCTCGACGACGATCATCCTCTCCACGCCCAACGTCGCCTTCGTCACGGTCAGGGTCATGCTCGCTCTCGGGAGGTTCAACTACGCGGACCGGGGGATCCTGGACGTCTCGCACAAGCGCCTGTTCACGCAGTCTGCGCTGCTCCGGATGCTCGACGATTGCGGTTACGAGGTGGAGCGGCTCATCCCCGTCGGAGTCCCGTTCGAGCGGGTCGTGGGCGGGGCGCTCGGGCGCCTGCTGGGGCTCGTTTCGACCGCCCTGGCGCGCGTGTGGAGCGGCCTCTTCGCGTTCCAGTTCATGGTGGTCTGCAGGGCGAGGCCCAGCGTGCGTCAGCTTCTGAAGGACAGCGAGACGCTTTCCTCCTCGAGCCAGGATCCCCACGACGTGGCCCGGTGACCACCCGGCGGGGCATCGGGTCGGGCGCGCACTCGACGACCAGCGTCCCCACCCTCACCCCGGGCAGCGGCTCGTCGGTCCACCGGGGCACCTCGGCCTCGTCCTCATCGTCGGTGGTCGCCCAGAGGGGCGTGACGGTGGTGCAGCCCTCTGGCAGCAGGCACAGCTCGCAGCTGCCTCCTGATATTCTGCTTGAAGGACAGTCTGCTGCCACAGCATAATGATGGAGAATGCAGCTTCCCTTCCTGAATCGCTCCCTGGAGATAGCCCGGATCCAGAAGGCTCTCCAGCGTACTCGCACCAGCCTGGTGGTGCTCTACGGTCGGCGGCGATGCGGCAAGTCACGCCTGCTCGTCGAAGCCTCCGCTGATCTGGAGTGCGTCTACTTCGTCGGAGATGATCGTCATCAGACTCTCCAGCGTCGCGCGCTGGCCGTCGAGATCGGCCGGGCCCTGCCAGGCTTCGCGGAGGTCGAGTACCCGGATTGGGAAACGCTCTTCAGGCAGTGGTGGCACCGGAGCCGACCCGGGAGCGTTCTCATCCTCGATGAATTCCCGTCGATGGTGGCACGCGCCCCGGAGATCCCCAGCCTGCTGCAGAAGTGCATCGACGATCCGCGCCATGGAGCGCATCACCTGATCGTCGCCGGCTCGTCGCAGCGTATGATGATGGGCCTGGCCCTCGACTCCCACGCTCCCCTGTATGGTCGGGCGCGGGAGATCCTCGAGATCGGACCTCTGGACCCGCCCTGGATCCTCAAGGCCTTGGCCATCCAGGAACCCGAGCAGGCTCTCGATCCCTTCAGTGTCTGGGGAGGCGTTCCCAGGTACTGGGAGCTCGCGAGAGAATACGGTTCCACGACAGAGGCGCTCCGTGAGCTGATTCTCGATCCTCTGGGCGTACTCCATCGGGAGCCGGAGAGGCTCCTTCTCGATGACATGAGAGACGTGGTGCAGGCCTTCTCGGTTCTCTCCCTGGTTGGCGTCGGATGTCATCGCATCTCCGAACTGGGGTCTCGTCTTGGACGCCAGACCACCTCACTTTCCCGACCTCTCGAGCGGCTGATAGAGCTAGGGTTGGTCGACCGGGTCCCCCCGTTCGGAACGCCAGACAGAGGATCTGGGCGCTCCGAGTATCGGATCTCGGATCCGTTCCTGCGATTCTGGTTCCGTTTCGTGGAACCGAACCGCTCCCGGCTCCAGGCCAGACAGATCGATGCCGTCTGGACCGAGGTCCGGCAGGAGATGAAGGGGCCGGAGCGTGGCTGATCTCGAACTGGACGGGCATCGCTGGAAGCCGGCGGGCCGGTGGTGGGGACGCGGTCACGATGGTCGGTCGCTGGAGATCGACGTCGTGGCCGAGCCCGCAAGCTCCTCGGGCCCGATCCTGGTCGGAGAGGTCAAGCTCTCGCTCCACGCGACGGAGCTTCCGCGCATGATCTCACAGCTGCAGAGCAAGGTCGAGCAGTGCCCGCTGACGCGAGGTCGTCCCAGCCAGCTGGCCTTCTGGCTTCCGCGTCCTCTTCCAGGTGGCTGCACCGTTCCTCTCATCACCGCGAGCGACGTGTTCCGACCGACCGCCTGATCTTGACGTCGGCGGAGCCAGCGAGCCCGGAGGGCGAGCCGGGGGCTTGGGGGGCAGGAAGAGCGAAGCGAAGGGCCCCCCATGTCGGAAGAACCCGCCCGGCTCGTCGGACGGGCTGACCGGCACCCGCAGCGGCCGCCGCACCACGTCGCCCGCCCGCATCGGGAGAACCTGGAGCTCTTCGGGCATGAGGTCCGGCCCGGTGACCGCGATGAGCGGCCTCACTCCCCCATCCGGCGGTGCGAACCGGCGATCTGGGCCCGGCGCTTCCTCGTCACACCCGCCTGCTCCGCGAACTGCGGCCACCGGGCGAGGGCAGCGTCCACCCGGTCGAACACGGCCATCGCCTCCCGGCGCTTGATGCCCACCTGCGCCGCGAGCTCCAGGCAGTGCTCCCTGCCCGGCGAGCGCCCCTCGCCCATGACGGTCATGGTGTGCTCGCCCCCGGGTCCGACAGCGTGGGTGAGATCGTACGCCGGGGACAAGGCCCACTCCCCGTCAGGACCCATCAGGTAGGCGAAGTTCTTCACGTGGTCGTCTCGGTTGTGCGCGGCGACGTTGAAGACCATCTGGACGAAGGTCCGGAGCACGTCTGCCTGGTTCCGGGTCAGGGCCAGGGTCACTTTGAGCAGCTGCCGGTAGTCGTTCCCTGGCACCCGGAAGTTCGCGTGGATGAGATCGCCGAACGTGTGGAGGTGTCGGCGCTGGTTGCCCCCGGGCCGGTCGAAGCGCCGGACGGCGAAGTAGCGATGCCGTCGGTCCACCTCGACCAGGCGGACCTCCTCCATCTCGAGACCGGCGGCGCGGGCCATCAGGGCGTACGCGTACACGATCGGCCCCGCATCCGGCAGATCGGAGCGCGCGGCTAGCTTGATCATCCACGGGTCGTAGCCCCGCGGGAGCGCGGACTCGCCGGAGATCAACCGCTCGCCGCTCATCCCCACCAGGATCTTCGGTCTCGCCCCTCCGGGCGACCCGCCCGCCCTGATCAGCTGCGGCAAGACGTCCACGGCCTCTCCCTCGTAGACCTCTTCTGCGTGCG
>JACQZM010000167.1 GCA_016213885.1 Candidatus Rifleibacteriota bacterium
CACCACGGCGCCCGGCTTGATCCAGTCGCCCTTGATCCCCGCGGGGACACCCGCGGCGGCCACGACCAGATCGGCCCTGCCCACCTCGTCGGGCAGGTCTCTGGTGCGGGTGTGGCAGATCGTCACCGTGGCGTGACGGAGCATCAGCATGGTCGCCAGCGGCTTGCCCACGATGTTCGACCGCCCCACCACCACGACCCGCTTGCCCACCACGTCGAACGAGATCGACTCCAGGAGGCGGATGCAGCCCAGCGGCGTGCACGGGAACAGGGTGCCCTGCCCCAGGAACAGCCGTCCAACGTTGGCCGGGTTGAAGCAGTCGGCGTCCTTGTCGGGAGAGATCGTCTCCAGCACGACCCGGGTGTCGACCTGAGCGGGCAACGGCAGCTGGACCAGGATCCCGTCGATCGCCGGGTCGGCGTTGTACCGGGCCACGTGAGCCAGCACCTCGTCCTGGGAGGCGTCCCGGGAGAGGGTGGCCTCGGCGGAGTGGATGCCCAGCTTGGCGCAGGCCTTCTTCTTCATGTTCACGTACACGCGGCTCGCCGGGTTGTCGCCCACGAGGACCACGCCCAGCCCGGGTGGTCGTCCGCGACGTTCCACCACCGCTCTCACCTCGGCGGCGAGATCGTCCTGGATGCGGGCTGCAAGGGCTTTTCCGTCGATGAGACAGGCCATTGTCCGCCACTCCTATGAATCGAGGCCGCCCGCTGTCGAGGGGTCCAGGGAGCGAAGCGACCGGTGAAGCGGAGCCAGGCTCCGCACCAGGTGGGGATCCGGGGCAGAGCCCCGGCTCCCGGGTCCAAGCACGAGCAGCAGAGAAACTGCTCGGTTACTTCCAGAGCGAGGTACTAGTACAGCTCCCCGAAAGTTCCTGGGCAGATCGAATGGAGGTTCCAGGGAGCGAAGCGACCGGTCGAGACGAGCTCCGCTCGGCTCGAGGAGCGGGTGTGGGCCGCAGGCCCACGTCCCATGATCACCCCCTTAGGGACTCCCGAACTGTCGGGGAACTTCGAGAACGCTGTACTAGTAGAGCGCGCGGATGGCCGCCCCGGACAGGTGCCAGAGGCCGGCGGGAACGAACCCGAACACCAGCGTGCCGACCGCGGCCACGCACACGACGACCGACGTGGGCAGGTCGTAGGTGAACGAGAACGGCCGCTCCGGGTCCGGCTCGTGCATGTACATGTTCACGACGACCTTCAGGTAGTAGTAGACCGACAGCAGGCTCGTCAGCACCCCGATCACCGCCAGGTCCACGTACCCGTGCTTCACAGCCGCGATGAACGCGAAGTACTTGGCGGTGAAGCCGGCAGTGGGGGGGATCCCGGCCAGCGCCACCATGAAGAGGGTCAGCAGCAGCGCCATGGACGGCCGGGTCCGGGCCAGGCCCCGGTAGTCGTCGAGCTGTTCCAGGCCCTCCGCGCCGGTGCCGCTCCACGACAGCACCGCGAACGCCCCCATCGTGATGGTGGAGTAGGCCACCAGGTAGAACACCGCGGCCTGGGCGCCGGTCAGATCGGAGCAGGCCGGATCGACCGACACCACCGCCACCAGGAGGTAGCCGGCGTGGGAGATGGAGGAGTAGGCCAGCAGCCGCTTGAAGCTCGTCTGGTTCAACGCACCCAGGTTCCCCACGATCATGGTGGCGATCGCCACGCCCCAGAGCACCCCGGCGAACGAGTGGAACACCGTGGGAAAGCCCAGGTAGAGCACTCGCATCAGGCCGGCAAACGCCGCCGCCTTGGACGCGGTGGAGAGGAAAGCGGTGATCGGGGTCGGGGCGCCCTCGTAGGCGTCGGGCACCCACATGTGAAACGGCACCGAACCCACCTTGAACAGGAACCCGACCAGGAGGAACCCCACCCCGATCTTGGCCAGCGTTCCGTGGGCACCGGCCGTCACCAGCGCCAGCTGCCTGAACGCCACGGAGCCGCCGGCGCCGTACAGCAGCGCCATCCCGTACAGGAACACCCCCGACGCGAAGGCGCCCAGCAGGAAGTACTTGAGCGCCGCCTCCGGCGATCGGGGCTCCTGCCTCTGGCTACCCACCAGCACGTACAGGGCGATCGACATGGTCTCCAGCCCGATGAACAGCACCAGGAGATCCGCTGCCTGGACCATCATCACCATGCCGAGCACGGCGAACACGACCAGGGCGCAGCACGACCCCTCGGACAGACCGTACCTCGGGAAGAACCGATGGGAGAGCAGGAGCACCAGGTACGCCACGACCACGAAGATCAGGGTGAAGGCGGTGCCGAACCGGTCGAGGTCGATCGCCCCCATCATGGCGCCCTTCATCTGGGTGCCGCGACAGAGGAAGGTGGCCAGACCGGTCAGGAGCAGCCCGTTCCCCGCCATGGGCGCGATCAGCTCTCGACGCTTCCCCGAGACGAACAGGTCCATCAGCAGCGCCACCAGACCGACCAGACCCAGCATCGTCACGGGGAGCAACGCCGGCAGATCGGCGCGACCGAACGTGATCACGGCGCTCACCGCTCCCCTCCCTGCCTCAGATCGGGAACCGATTCGTAGAGGCGCACCGGCATGGAGTAGACGAAGTTGCCGTGGCTGTCCATGGCCTCCAGCCGGTACCGTCGGGCCGTCCCCACGCACTCGACGACCCGTTCGGCCGCCGTGCCCACCCGGGGGAGGATCCAGCCGGGGAACAGGCCCAGCACGAACACCAGGATGAGCACCGGGCTGAGGTAGCCGAACTCGTACAGGTCCATGTCGGCCAGGGTCCGGTTCTCCTGATGGACCACCTCTCCGTGCATCACCCGGCCGAACATGTGGAGCATGTAGAGCGCCGACACGATCATCCCGAACGCCGCCACCACCGCCGCGGGCCGGCCCCAGCCCTCGTTCTGGCTCGCTCCCAGCAGCACCAGGAACTCCCCGACGAACCCGCAGAGCCCGGGCAGGCCCACCGAGGCGAAGGTGAGGAGCCGCAGGACCCACGACATGTTCGGCACCACCGCCATGAGACCGCCGTAGTCTTCCATCATCCGGGTGTGGCGCCGCTCGTAGAGCATCCCGACCAGGAGGAACAACCCCCCGGTGGACAGGCCGTGGGCCAGCATCACGAACATCGCCCCCTGGATGCCAGCCACGGTGGCCGAGGCGATCCCGAGCATGGCGAACCCCAGGTGGCTCACCGACGAGAACGCCACCAGCCGCTTCATGTCCTCTTGCTTCCAGCTCACCAGCGCTCCGTACAGGATGCCGGTCACCCCCAGGAGCATCAGCAGCGGGGCGAACGCCGCGGCGGCCGCCGGGAAGAGCGGCAGGGCGAACCGGAGGAACCCGTACCCGCCCAGCTTCAACAGCACCGCCGCCAGGATCACGCTGCCGCCGGTCGGCGCCTCCGTGTGGGCGTCGGGCAGCCAGGTGTGGAACGGGAACAGCGGCACCTTGATGGCGAACGCCAGGGCGAACGCGGCGAACAGCCAGAGCTGTTCCGTCGGCTCCAGCGGCGTGTTGTAGAGCTCGAGGACGTTGAACGTCCAGACCTGGGGCTGGCTCAGCGTCCAGTGCCTGTGAGCCAGGTAGAGGATCGCCACCAGCATCAGGAGACTCCCGATCATGGTGTACAGGATGAACTTGACCGCGGCGTAGATCCGGGACGGTCCGCCCCAGACGCCGATGATCAGGAACATGGGGAGGAGCATGATCTCCCAGAACAGGTAGAACAGGAACAGGTCGAGCGACGAGAGCGACCCGACGATCCCGGTCTCGAGGACCAGGAAGCAGATGGTGAAGGCCTTGATGTGGCTGCGGATCGACCGCTGGGAGGCCAGCAGCACGATCGGCGTGAGGAGCGTCGTCAGGAGGATCAGGTAGATCGAGAACCCGTCGACGCCCACCAGGTACTGGATCCCCCAGGCCGGGATCCAGTCGCACCGCTCCGTGAGCTGGAGCGACGCGGCGCCGCCCACGGGCTGGAACTGGATCAGCGCCAGCGACACCAGCAGCTCGGCCATGGAGACCACCAGCGCCGCTCTCCAGATCAGCCGGGGCCGCGTTCCCGGGAGGTAGGCGATCACCAGCGACCCCAGCACCGGCAACAGGATCAGCACCGTGAGGAGATGGGCCAGCAGCGTTTCCATCAGAGTGTCTTGATCAGGTAGACGACGATCGCCGCCATCCCCAGGGTCAGGAGCAGCAGGTATCGCTGCACGTCACCGGATTGAAACTCGCTCAGGAAGCGCCCCGCGATCTTCAGGAGCCGGGGCGGTCCGTTCACCAGGGTGCGATCGATGAGCGCCCCGTCGAACGCATCCTTGAGGAACCGGGAGAAGGCGCTCAGCGGGCAAACGACGATCAGGGCGTAGAGCTCGTCGATGGCGAACTTCCGGTAGATCGCCCGGTACACCCAGGTCACCTCGAGCTCTTCCAGCGCCTCGTCTTTTCTGGGGCTCAGGTAGAACAGCGTCGTCATCGTCACGCCGATCACGGCCACCAGGATCGAGACGAGCATCAGCACTCCCTCGAGCCGGTGATCCGGCGCGCCCAGTACGTGGACCCTGGCGAAGACCGGGTGGAGGACCGTGTCGAACCACTCGCTCCCCTTGAGAATCTTGGGCAGGTTCAGGAACCCGGCCATGGCGGAGAGCACGGCCAGGAACATGAGGGTGATGGTCATCGACGGGGGAGACTCGTGGATGTGCTTCTTCACGGCCCTGTCGACCCGGCTCTCGCCCCAGAAGACCAGCGTCACCATGCGGAACATGTAGAACGCGGTGAGGACCGCCGTGATCAGGGCGATCAGGTAGAGCCCCGGGCTGCCCAGGCGGCTCGAGTAGGCGTGGTAGAGGATCAGGTCCTTGGAGAAGAAGCCTGCCAGCGGCGGCACGCCGGCGATCGCCAGCGCTCCGACCACGAAGGTCAGGTGGGTGACCGGAAGCTTGGTTCTCAGGCCTCCCATCTTGAAGATGTCTTGCTCGCCCTTGAGACCGTGGATGACGCTGCCGGCGCCGAGGAAGAGCAGCGCCTTGAAGAAGGCGTGGGTCAGCAGATGGAAGATCGCCGCGGCGAAGGCGCCGACCCCCGCGGCGAGGAACATGTAGCCCAGCTGGCTGATGGTGGAGTAGGCCAGCACCCTCTTGATGTCTCGCTGTGCAAGCCCTATGACGCCGGCCATGAGCGCCGTCAGCGCCCCCACCCAGGCGATGACCGCCATGGCCGTCGGCGACATCACGAACAGGAAGTGGAGGCGGCAGACCATGTACACGCCCGCGGTCACCATCGTGGCGGCGTGGATCAGGGCGGAGACCGGCGTGGGGCCGGCCATGGCGTCGGGCAACCACACGAAGAGCGGGATCTGGGCGGACTTGCCGGTGGCGCCCACGAAGAGCAGCAGACAGACCATCGTGACCAGGCCCACGGAGGTCGGCTCCACCAGCGGGCTCCCGGCTCCGGCCGCCGTGCCCCAGGAGAGGGCGAGCCGTTGATCTTCCAGCGCCCCGGCGCCGGCCTTGATCTGGGCGAACTCCAGGGTCGGCGCGAGCCCGGCCTGGGCGAGACCGTAGAGCAAGAGCAGCACTCCCAGGACGAAGAACACGTCCCCGATCCGGTTCACCAGGAACGCCTTCTGGCCCGCTGCCGCCTTCTCCGACTCCTTGAAGTAGAACCCGATCAAGAGGTACGAACAGGCGCCCACTCCCTCCCAGCCGACGAACATCACCAGGAGGTTGGAGGCCATCACGAGGAGCAGCATGAACCCGGCGAACAGGTTCAGCTGGCAGAAGAACCGGGGCGAGTCGTGGTCGTGCTCCATGTACCCCAGCGAGTAGTAATGGATGAGGAACCCCACGCCGGTGACGATCAGGATCATCACGGCGGTCAGCTGGTCCACCACCAGCGAGAAGTCGATGGTGAGCCCTCCGGAGGTCATCCAGGTCCACACGTGCTGCTTCACGTGCACCACGTCGGCAGGGGTGCTGGCCAGCAGGAAGACCGCCTTGATGGAGTACACCAGGCTGGCCAGCATGGCGAGGCAGGCGGCGAATCCGCTCCAGAACTGCTGGACGTACCTGCCGAAGAGACCGATGGCGAACCCGACCACGAACGGGATGAGCGGTATCAACCAGAGGTCGTTGGAGACGAAGACGTTCATCCGGTCACCCGCGGAGGAGGTTGATCTCGTCCAGTCTGGTGGTGCCCCGGCCCCGGAACAGGGCGACGACGATGGCCAGCCCGACCGCCGCCTCGATGGCGGCCACCACGATGACGAACAGGACGATGGCGGCAGCCTCCGGTCCGCCCCGCAACCGTCCGAACCCGACGAACGCCAGGTTGGCGGCGTTGAGGATCAGCTCCACCGACATCAGCACGACCAGGACGTTGCGCCGCGCCAGGACGCCGATCGTCCCGATGGTGAACAGGATCGCCGAGAGGCTCAGATAGCCCTGGGCCAGCGTGTCGGTCACCCGAGCCGCTCCTTTCGCCCCAGCGCCACCACTCCGACGACCGCCACGAGCAGCAGCACCGACGCCAGTTCGAACGAGACGGCATGCCGGCCGAACACCATCTGGGCGATCTGCAGAGCCGTGGAGCCTGCCGGTTCGGCCTCCGGGCCCATGGCCCCCAGGATGGCGCTGACCGACAGGAGGCTCCCCAGGACGATGGCCGCGAGGAGAAGCGCCGCCACCCTGTGGAAGGTGATGCCGGTCTCGTCCAGGTCCGGGCCGTTCAGGTCGAGCAGCATGATCACGAAGAGAAACAGGGTGACCACGGCGCCCACGTAGATCAGCACCTGGATGATGGCGAGGAACCCGTTTCCGGCCAGGCCGAACAGCGCCGCCACGCCGAGGAGCGAGACGATCAGCGAGAAGGCGCTCGTCACCGGATTCGAAGCCAGGACGACGCCCACGGCGCCGGCCACCACCACGGCGGCGAACAGGTAGAACAGTACGAGAGTCAAAGGCAGGCCTCCCGGGTGCCACACTACTTACAGGACCGATGCTCGGTTTGTCAAACCGCTTTTCGGCTAGAGCTCTTCCACCGCCTCGAGCGCCCGGTCGAGCGCGTCCACGAAGGCCAGGGTGAGCGTCCCGTCGGCCTGCAGGTTGGCGGTCACGTGGGCGTCGGTGCCCATGGTGAAATCCAGGGTCACCTCCAGCCTGGAGGTGAGACGGGACGGAGAGCGCGCCTTGATCTTGAGGTACGGTTCGAACGTCGCCTCGAGCTCACCCTCTTGCCGGTCCGCCACGTGCCACAGATCCTCGGCGAACGTCCTCACCTGGTCGAAGCGGAGCAGCGGGTCTTCCAGGAAGACCTGGACGCCGAACCCCACGAACTCGACCGTCGCCACCAGCCACGTGGCCCCGGCCTCGCGGGACCCGCTGATCTGCCAGGTCATCCTGGCCAGGCCACCGTGGTCTGCCAGAGTCGCCTCCATGGGCTCCTCCAGCGCCTTGACCCCCTCCGCCATGAGCCCCTCGCCGTGGCGCGTGTCCCTGCGAACGTACCCCATCTTCTCCTCCGCTCCGCCGTCGAGCAAACCCGACGGTGCATTGTACCATGGAGCCCGGGGCCGGTACTGAGGAACGATGCCGCCCGGCTCGACCGCGACGGAGGAGCGGGCGAGTCCCGGGGAGATGGGGTCTCGTCACGATCCCTGCTCCTTCGGATGGCGCGACCTCGATCCGGCGAGGCGCCGGATCCTCCCCCATGCTTCCCCGGGCCTGGTATACTCCCGATCGATGGGCATCGCGACTCTGGAACCCGGCGTCGTCCTCGGACGCTACGAGCTCGGGGAGCTTCTGGGCCACGGGGCCATGGCGGACGTGTTCCGCGCCACGGACCGCTCGCTGGGCCGTCCGGTGGCGCTGAAGGTGCTCCACCCGATCCACTGCGAGAAGGCGGACTTCAAGAACCGCTTCCTGAGAGAGGCCCGGGTCCTGGGGTCGCTCTCCCACGAGAACCTGGTGAAGGTCTTCGACTGCGACGAACAGGACGGCTGGGTCTACATCGCCATGGAGCTGGTTTCCGGCGAGACCCTGGCGCAGCGCCTCGCCAGGGAGCCCCAACCGCCGCTGGCCTTCGTCATGTCCGTGGGGCGGTCGGTCCTCGCCGGCCTGAACCACGTCCACGCCCGGGACGTGATCCACCGGGACATCAAGCCGCAGAACATCCTCCTGGAGACCGCCGGCGACATCAAGATCGTCGATTTCGGCCTGGTCAAGGCCGAGGACAACCTCGCGCTGACCCAGGTGGGGACCCGGATCGGCACCCCCCAGTACATGAGCCCGGAGCAGGTGGAGGGGCAGCAGGTCACCTACCAGAGCGATCTCTTCGCCACCGGCGTGGTTCTCTACGAGATGCTCACCGGGCGGCCCCCGGCGGACGATCTCAGGGACTACAAGGCGCTGGCGTGCATCCGATCCGGCGAGGTTCCTCCCCCGTCGAAGCTGCGGCCGGGGCTGCCGGAGGAGCTGGACAAGCTCGTTCTCAAGGCGCTGTCGTACCGACCCTGGGAACGGTTCGAGTCGGCCAAGCGGTTCTCCGATACGCTGGACCGCGTGCGACTCCCCGGAGAGGAGCCGCCGCCGGCGACGGTTCCCAGGAGGTCCAGGGAGGGCGGTCGCACCGTGGTCGAGACCGTGGACGCTCCACCGGCGGGTCAGCCAGCGGCCGCAACGCCGCAGAGCCAGACCGTGGTGGAACAGTTCCAGCCCACGACGGCCTCGGAGCACCGCGACCACAAGCGGAAGAAGCACAAGCGCCACCACAAGCGAAAGCGACGCCGCTGGCCCATCGCCCTGGGGCTGCTCCTGGGGGTCTGCGGGACCGTCCTGGTGGCGGCGTTCATATATATAGGCAGTCGCACCACGACTCCGGCTCCGGTGGTGGTGGTCACCCCCCGGACCTCGTCCTCCCCTCATCTGGTGAGCCTGCCCCCGCTCCCCCCGGCAGGGTCGCCCAGGGGTCAGCCCCACCCGCTGGAGTCGACCTCGCGGCCGCTCCCGTCGTTCCCGGAGCCACGAACGCCGCCGGAGCTCTTGACCGCTGCCAGGAGCTGCCTCACCCAGGCGAAGGACTTCCTCGGCAAGGGCATGCTGGAGGATGCGCTCAGATGGGCCGACCTCGCCTGCAACCATCTGGACCGCCTGGTCACCGTCGCCGGCGCCGGCTCGCTGTCGACCCTGGTGGGAGCCGAGGGCCACCGGGAGGTGATCCAGGCCGTGGACGCCATCGACGAGGTGGTGATCCGGAGCCGGCGCCGTCACGGGGTCCTGGCCGAGGTGGTGTTCCTGCTGGACGGGGCGATCCCCATGGCGTCCAGCGACGCCAACAAACGGTTGAGCCTCTTGAACCGTCTCGTTCCGACGGAGAAGGCCAGCCCGGCTTTCTGGGACGTGTTCTGCCGCTGCTCGTACAGGATGGGCTGGTCGCTCACCGCAACCTTCGCCCGGTACCTCTGGCTCGAGTCGATCGTACCGGCCCGGGGCGAGAGGGGGCCGGCTCCCCTGACCGAGGCCGACCTGCAGCTGCTGGGCCACATGGAGGAGGGGCTGGCCTACGCCCAGCCGCGGCCTTCCGGACCGCTGAGCACGATCTCTCGGGTCCCCGAGTCGTGGGTCCGGGTGTGGGAGCAGCTCAGAGCCGGTCTCGCCGGGCAGGCGCCGGCGCCCGCTCCGGCGCCGTCGGCCGCCCCGTCACCCTCCGCTGACCTCTCCTCCGCCGACATCCTGAAGGAGATGGAGCGGATGGAAGAGGAGATCGTGGACAAGAAACCGCCCAGGCCCCAGAGCCCTGCCGATACGCATCTCCGGGCGCTGAGGCCCCGGGACCACAAGCAGGCGGCCCCGGGTCTGGCCAGGCTCGAGGCGGCCGTGAAGGGCGCTCTGGCCAGGCCGGCGGCTGCGGCGGTGAAAGACGGCAGCCTCGCCACGGCCGTGGCCGCGGTGACGGCGGAGATCCGGCACCTCAGGGCCTGCGCCAAGGTGGACGACCTGACCCTGGAGTTCCTGGAGCCCGGGAGACCGGGGCTGTACGAGACGCTGCGGGCGTTCACCCGTCACGTCTCCACGGCCGGACCGATCGACGCGCTGCTCAGGACGCGGCTCCAGGACTACTCCGAGTGCCTCCGGGACCTGGCGGAGCTGCCCTGCGACGACGCAGCCTACAGGATCGTGGCGGGCCACGCGCTGCTGGTGGCGGGCAACACCCTGGATGCGGAGGTGGCGTTCGTCAAGGCGCTGGGCGCCTCGCTCTACCATCCGGAGGGCACGGCGCCGGCGGGGTTCCTGATGGGGCAGGCGCTCCTCGGTCTGGCCGCCACGATGTCGGTCCACGTGGACATCACGCCGAGCCGTTCGGTGGGCAGCTCGAGCCTCCCGGATCTGGCGTTCACGAACCTGCAACTGGTCCGGCTCCATATCCTGGCCACAGGGCTCGGCCAGGTTCCGCCGGCGGTCCGGAGAGCCTGGAGCTTCGGAGACGGCGAGTCGGCGGCCATCGACCGGTGGCAGAAGCGCGCCAGGGACAACCTCATGCGCAGGGGGCTGGTGAGCTTCTAGCACCACGACGAAAGATCCCGCCCGTCGCGAGGCCGAGCGAGGCGACGGCTGGCAAGGAAGAGGAGCGAAAGGACCGGAGGGCTCCCATGGCAGACCTGGAAGACGGCGAGTCGATCGAGATGCAGGGCTCCGGCTCGAAGCCCTACGTGCTGAAGAACGTGGGCGGGGTCTATTCCTGCTCCTGTCCGGCCTGGCGGAACCAGTCGGCGCCGATCGAGCGTCGTACCTGCAAGCATCTGCGGAAGCTGCGCGGTGAGGCCGCGGAGCGCGAGCGCGTGGGGACCGATCTGCCACCGAAGCCGATCGCGACGCGAGAGGAGCAATCGGGGCCGCCGATCCTGCTGGCCCACAGCTGGGACAATGCGGCCGACCTGGCCGGCTGGTGGATGAGCGAGAAGCTCGATGGGGTCCGCGCCTACTGGGACGGCAGGCGATTCCTCTCGCGGCAGGGCAACGCCTACGAAGCTCCGGACTGGTTCGTGCAGGGGCTTCCGGACATGCCTCTGGACGGCGAGCTGTGGATCGGCCGCAAGCAGTTCCAGCGCACCGTGAGCATCGTCCGGCGCCAGGACAGGAGCGACCACTGGAAGGAGGTCCGCTACCTCGTCTTCGACGCGCCCCGGTGCGCGGGCGGCTTCGAGACCCGTCTGAAGGCCCTCGAGGACGGTCTTTCACCCGAGCGCCAGCCGTACGCCCGGCTGCACTCGCACCAGCGCTGCGCCGGGCTCCCCCACCTTCGCGAGGAGCTGGCCCGGGTGGAGTCCCTGGGGGGTGAGGGGCTCATGCTGCGGCAACCGGAGTCTCTCTACGAGGTGGGCCGGTCCAGCACGCTCTTGAAGATCAAGAGCTTCCACGACGCCGAGGCGGTCGTGATGGCTCACCAGCCGGGCAAGGGCAAGCACTCGGGCAAGCTCGGCGCGCTGGTCGTCTGGCTGCCCGATGGAACCGAGTTCTCCGTGGGCACCGGGTTCTCCGATGCCCAGCGCTCCTCACCGCCGCCCCCCGGCAGCGTCATCACGTTCCGGTACCAGGAGCTCTCCGATGGCGGGGTCCCGCGCTTTCCCTCCTTCGTCCGGGTCTTCGGTGCCAGCCCGGCCCCGTCGTCCGCCGGGGCGCCCGGAGAGTCCAGCCCGGGCGAGAGCCCGGAACTCGCCCCGCGGTCGAACGCTCCGGCGAGGCAGTTCACGTTCGTCGAGGGAGCCTCCAGCAAGTTCTGGGAGATCGCCGTGCACGACTGCGAGGTGGTCGTCCGGTACGGCCGGATCGGCAGCGCCGGCACGACCAACGTCAAGACGCTCCCCGACGCCTCCGCGGCCAGGCGGCATGCGGAGAAGCTCATCGTCGAGAAGACCGGCAAGGGGTACACGGAAACGAAGAAGTGATCGGTCAGGACGCCGGGCCACAGAACCATCGGAACCGCGTCATGTCTTCGCCATCTGGTCAAGATCCTGGAAGTCGTTTGCCAGAAGGAGGCCTTCCAGAGCCCTGCATGTGCCTCCAGGTCGGCCGAATCGCACTACGGGTGGGACCCCTATGACCCGACGATGTACCCGCGTGTTCGCGAGAGAATGGAAGAGCTCATAGCAAGGGTTCGGGCTCACCAGCCGTGGTGGTGATTCACATTCAAAGCAGCACAACGTACCGCAGCTGTAGACGCGTAAGTTGTGTTCAGTTCGGCCTTCTCTTGTGGCTCATTTCGCAAGTCGGGTCATCGTGCTGGGCGAACGCGCGGGCTGCCAGGTCCTTGGGATTTCAACCCGCCGATCAGCGAACTGCTTTGATGCCCTCCTTCACGCGGGAGTCGGAGGGTGCTGTGGCCCGCAGCTCGCGCCTTGTGGTGAGTGGGCTCCTGGGGTTCGACGCCTCCAGGTGCATTGTTGCCGGCGCGTGGGTTCCTCTGGTTCTTCACGTCAGGAAGGCCGTGTCGGCAAGCGAGACGATCACGCTTCGTGCCAAATCACCGAATGGGCTGCAACTCGAGATTCGTCCTAACACGCTCCGTCTTCGTGGGGACACGTTTCAGAGACTACAATGCGCGCTTTTCGTTCCACCTGACATGGATGGCGCAGAGACTCTGACGGTTGAGGTCCTGGATGACGGCGGCGCACGTCAAATGGTGTTTTTCCCTTTGGGGGGGTGATGGGCCTGGCGCTTGGGCCGGGGGGTCATCTTGGTCGTGGAGGAGCCGTTGGCACTGGATCAGAGCAGCAGATCGGAGTTGCCCAGGGGAGAAAGTGAACACCTTGATGTGTGTCAGCTCGAGCGTGCATCCAGGTGCAGCATTTCCCCCCAGGATCTTCCTTCGGACGACTTGGTGTTGTCGGGCGTTCAGATTCTCGTTCTTCATGGCGCTCGTGTCCTCACGGCCTTGACCCAAAATCAATGGCATGCAATCAGGCGCTATGTCCTTGGTGGTGGTGACCTTGTTGTGGAAGGCGAAGCCGAACTAGAGGCTGTTGCGGAATTGGCTGTCTCGGAGCCGATGCCATCGGGTCCGGAGCCTCCGGCGAATGGCACATCGCGACGCCAAGGACCTCTTCCCGCATTGACTTCTTGGCAGGCCTGGAACAGTCTGAGCCGCTGCCACTGCCTTCCTCCACTGTCCGCAGGTCACAGTTAAATTTCTTCTCTTCTTTGTCTTTCTGTTGACATGCGGGCCGAACCAGGCTCTACTGGTTCGGTGACAATCGGCGCCCTCTCCAGACAATCCACGCTGTTCTACGTGGCTCTCGGCCTTCAGGCCTCTCTCATCAAAGATGACCTGCTGGAGCCGATCGATGCTCTGCTCGACGATGAGGAGCTTCTCGAACTGGTGAGGGGACAGCTCGCGACTCGAAGCCCGTCGTCGGCCAAGAAGGGTCGCAGGACGATCGCCCCTGATCGATTGCTGCGGTGTTGTGCTCTCAAGCACATCAAGGAATGGTCCTTTCGCGACCTGGAACGTGAACTCCGTGGGAGCCTCGTTTACCGCAAGTTCACACGCTTTCATGAGGATTCCACCCCGGATCACTCAGTCTTCAGCAAGCTGTTCAAGTTGCTCGGGCCCGAGGCCGTTCG
>JACQZM010000076.1 GCA_016213885.1 Candidatus Rifleibacteriota bacterium
AGGAACTCGTCCCGACCGACGCGGGAGCCCGGCGCGCGGCTGGCCGGCACGTTCGCCCGAGCTCTCTGTGTAGAGCACGCGTCGACCGTTGGCAACCGAGCGGCGCTCACCGTGGCATGGAATGCCGCCGGCTCGACGCCATCTCCCGGGCGAAGGCGTCTCGTCCCTTCTCCTTGATGCACGCGATACAGGCCGCCCGATCGGACCGGAGGACGAACCCGATCAGCCGGGAGATCCAGTTGTGGAACTTCCCGCAGTCGCGGACGTCGTGGACCGACGTGCAGTCGGCGCAGCTTCCGTGGCCCCTCTCCAGGCAGCACGCCCGGACCTTGCACCAGGTGGCCGAGGTGTTCCCGAGGCATCCGGGGCACCGCTCTCGCAGATAGGATCCACAGGCGCCGCAGTACAGGCCACAGCAGGCGATCAGCCGGGCGTCGGTCACGATCTGTCTCATCCGGATCAGCCCTCCTTGCACCCCGGGTCTGCCGGAGAGTCTCCGGGCCACACGCCCGCGGCCGGCGATGCGAAGATCGAAAGAGGCCACGGGTGGGGGATCGATGGTGGCCCCCATCATACGTCGCAGGAAAGCGAGAGTCGATCAGCGCAAGCCAGCCGTTGGCCCGCCGGCCCGCCGTCAGCAGGGGCGGGCTCGGTGGCACCGCGGTCAGAGCGCGGCGAGATTCCACGACGACGCGAACCAGACGAACAGCAGGGAGAGCAGGCCGACGGCCAGAAAGGCCAGTCTCGCCCCGAGGCGGACCTCCCTGCGGCGAAGGAGCCGGAGCGCCAGCAGAAAGGTGACCACGTCGAGGACGAGAATGCCCGGGCTGACCCGCAGGATGAACTGCACCGATGGAGGAAGACCGCAGACCAGGCGCGGCAGGAACCCCTCCAGGGGAAAGACCGCCAGGACCGGCGCGAAGAGCAGGAGCATGTTTGCCGCCGCCGTCAGGAAGCGCAGCAGCCGGTACGGCGCCGGCAGCCGCCCGGCCGACTCCCTCGTCGTGACCCGCCGCCTCGAGAGTCGGAGGAGCGGCCCCACCCCGCAGAGCCAGCCGAAGCCGATCACGAAGAGGACCAGCAGCGCCAGACCGACATCCCGGGAGCCGTACCAGGGGATCCGCTCGAAGGCGAAGGGGAAGTACAGAGCCGGAAGGACCGGGTGCGTGACGAAGCCGGTGACGGCGCCCCCTGCGTCCCGGGAGAAGGCCAGCGGCCCCTGGCCGTCGGACCGGTCGAAGAGGTCTCCCGTGACCCTCCTGGCCTCGATCCGGATCGGCAGAAACGTGTGGGTCGCCACGAGGCGTCCAGGTCCGGCGACGGAGACCTTCATCTCGAGCCAGATCGGTGTCAGCGCCTCGATCTTGCCGAGGTCCCTGCGCGGGTAGAACCTGAGCCGGTAGAGTCCGGCGTAACAGGCGACGTCCGGATCGGGGCGGTCGGCCCGCTCCGGGAGGGCCCACGCGGTCGTTTCCGGGAGGTACTGCCGGAGGAAGCGGTGCTTCAGCTCCTTCAGGAGGTACAGCCCGGAGATGGCGTTGGTGGCGAAGAACAGCCCGGTGCGGTGCCCCGGCGCGAGGACGATGCACGACAGGTGGGGGAGGGGGCCTCCGGCGTGCTCCACGATGCCGGGCCCCCGGATGAAGCCGTAGCCGACGCCAGGGAACGCCGGATGGGGGCTGAACTGCCGGGCGTGCATGGTCTCGACGGTCTGGGCCCGGAGGATCCGACGGCCCTTGTGGACCCCGCCCTCGAGGTGAGCGATCAGGAACGCCCCCATGTCCTCAGCGGTCGTGTGGAGCACCGCGGCCGGCTCGACCTGCGTCCGGACCCTGCCCGTCCGGACCCATCGGCCGGTCGTCGCATCGGGAACGTAGCCCCAGGCGAGGTCCGGCTCCTGGGACCGGAGGATGCGACACTCGCTCCGGCTCATCTGCAGGGGCTCCAGAACCAGCTGTCGCATGGCGTGGGCGTACGGAAGACCGGTGACACGCTCGAGAATGTGGCCCGCCACGGTGTAGGTGTAACCGATACTGTACTCGAAGTACCGATCCGGCGGGTCGATCCGGGTCAGCCGGTGGACCTTCGAGAACCGCTCTGGGGTCAGGGGATCCTGGCCGGGGGGGGCCACGAGTCCGATGAAGCTCTTGTCGAACCCGGTGGTGTGAGTGAAGATCTGGTGCAGGGTCAGCGGACCGGGCCACCCCTCGAAGCGAGGCAGGTCGGGAACGTATCGACGGACGTCCTCTCGCAGGTCGACCCGGCCTTGCTCGACCAGCCGCATCAGAGCCGTGGCCGTGAACGGCTTGGTCACGGAGAACACCGGGAAGATCGTCTTGCCCGGATCGACGAGGCGGCGGCTCTCCAGGTCAGCGTAGCCGTACCCCTTGGCCAGGACGATGCGCCCCTCTTTGACCACGCAGACCGCCACGCCGGGCGTGCCGTGCCGGGCCCGATGCTCCTCGACGATCCGGTCGATGAACGACTCGAGATCCACCGGCTCGCGCGGCCGGGCGGGCCGGACGACCGCCGGCGTCCCGGGCGGTACCACGAGCCCAGAGGTCGGCAGTCCAAGCAGGACGACAAGCCCGGCGACGTTCATCATCCGCGCGAGCATAGGC
>JACQZM010000151.1 GCA_016213885.1 Candidatus Rifleibacteriota bacterium
ACGGCGACCTTCATGTTGATCTTCTCGCCAGCCCGGATCGCCTGGAAGTCGAGGTGGTTGACCCTGCGGCGGTAGTTGTCGGGCTTGACCTCCTTGTAGAGGGCCTGCTGCTGGGTCGACTGCTCACCGTCGACGATCGTCAGGTTCACGATCCCGGACTCGTGATGGGCCCTGATGATCTTCACCAGCTCCTTCTGGTACACGAAGAGGTGCTGTGGCTCCCGACCTCGGCCGTACAGAACGGCGGGCACCTTGCTCTCGCGCCGCAGCGCGGAGTTGGCCCGCTTACCCACTACCTTGCGCACGTGCGCGGTCAACTCGACCATGACTGACTCCCTTGGACGTTCCGGGCCGGACCCGGCCACGTCCCCCGCTCGAAAGACGAACAGAGCGTCGCGTCCGCCCCGATGGCGCCGCATCGACGCGGGCCAGACCGACGGCTGTCGGCCCGCTCGCCCCGCGCTGCTGGACTTGAACGCGGCGCCCTAGTATTCTTGGCCGATGAAGACGTACTCCGCGACGGATGGCAGCGGTGCCTTCGGCCGGCCAGAGGGTGCGTCAGGCTACCACGGAAGCGGCTTGTTGTCAATCGGCCATGGCCCCCAGGATCCCCCACCTGTTTCGCGGAGCCTGGGCTGTGCCCACCGCTCTGCCCGGATCCGGACTCGCGGGGGACGTCGAGGTGACCCGGTTCTCCGGTTCTGCCCGGGTGCTGAACCGCCCGAAGGCCCACCATGACTGACGAGCTGACCCCGCTCGTGCTGCAGGCCCAGGATGGCGACACCCGGGCCTTCGAACAGCTGGTCGTCCTGACCCAGCGCGGCCTGTTCTACACCGTGCTGCGGGTCGTCCAGGACGTCCATCTCGCCGACGACCTGGTCCAGGAGGTCTACATCAAGGCGTTCCAGTCGCTCAAGGAGCTCAAGACGCCGGAGTTCTTCAAGCCCTGGCTCCACCGGATCGCCATGAACAGGGCGATCGACTCCCGGAGGTCGGCCATGAAGGCGAACGAGAAGGTGTTCCTGGTAGGCGACTTCTTCTCGGCCGGCGTCGAAGCGCCGGAGCCCGAGCCGGACCGGGAGGAGATGCACAAGATGGAGATCGCCATCGGCGAGGCGATCGCGGCGCTTCCCGACCAGCAACGCACCGTGCTGTCGCTCACCATGGAAAAGAACATGTCCCAGGAGGAGATCGCCCAGATCATGGAGTGCCCGGTGGGCACCATCAAGTCCCGGCTGCACCACGCGAGGCGGACCCTCAAGGAGAAGCTGAGGAAGTGGTTCGGTCCGTTCTGACCGCGGGCGTCCCGGGCCGGCTTCGCCGGGTGCCCGAGGGAAGAGGAATGGGAGCGGTCCGGATCTGCACTGGCCAAGGCAACCCCGTGGAGTGTAGACTTGAACCCGGAGCGATTCCGTCCGTCTATCCGTGTGAACCGCACGCAAAGCCGGACCGGCAATCCCCCCCACGCGGGGTGCCCTCAGGAGCGCTCGTATGAACTGCGAAACCGTCGACGATAGACTGATGGATCTGGTCGCCGGGTCCCTCGACGAGGTGACCACGGGGCAGATCGAAGCCCACACGACCGGTTGTCGGCGCTGCCAGGGAGAGATCGCCGCCTACAGAGAGACGGTGCGACTCCTGGCCCGGGTGACGAACCCGGAGATGTCGCCCGGATTCTGGGCCAACCAGCGACTCCGGATCATGCAGGCGATCGCGGCCACCCTCCCGAGCCGAGCCTGGGAGGCCCCGCCCCTGTATCTCGCCGCCCTGATCTGCATCCTCCTGGCCTATCCGCTCCTCAGCATGGATGTTCTGGGTGGCATCCTGGCCGACGTCGCCAAGGGGGCCAGCAGGTTCACCTTCGACTACACCCTGACCCTGGTGCCGATCTACGCGGGCATGGTGGCACTGGCCCTCTTCGTCGTCACGGAGAGAGACGACCCGCTCCCAGAAGAGCGTCTGCGCCCGCAGGACGCCGGCTAGGCCGGCGGAGACCGGATGTCATCGAGCACGGGAAGAAAGCACTTTCACGATTGGGCCATCCTGAAATACGGATGGCTCGCCGTTTTCTTGTTCCATGTGGCGTTCCTCTACTTCGGCGTCCGCGAGATCAAGATAGCCCTGGACATCTTCGACAAGACGCTCCTGTCGACCGATCAACGCAGGATCGACCACGTGATCCAGGCGATCTACATGGTCACGCTGGCGTTCTCGATCATCCTGCTGATCATCGCCGTGTTCGTGCTGGAGATCTTCAGAGCGCAGAGGAAGATCCTGCTGGAGATCCAGGGCCTGAAGGACGCCAGGTCTTCTCCGGCCGCCGCTGCCCCGGCCGGAGAGCCCATGCCTCGCCCGGCCCCGCCGCCGGCATAGCCGTCAGAGGCCGGCAGGACTGGAAGGCCAGCAGGCTAGTAGCTGGTCTCCGAGAGCCAGATCTCGACCCGCTCGAGCCCGACGAGGCCCGGTTCGCCGGCCAGCCCCGGAACCGGGATCAGCCCGAGACGCACCCGGTTGGTGCCCTCCACCAGCAACCGCGGATCGAACGTGTGGAAGATCGACGGTCTCGGCCCCGCGGCGTTGCCGCAATCCGGTCGAAGGACCAGCGGCGCGCGGCCGTTCAGGGCGAGCTCCAGGGAGCTCTCGCACCGTCGGTGGATCTGCTTCTTGATGAACACCACGACCGCGGCTCCGCCGGACGTGCCGGAGCCGGTCACGGCGATCTCCAGCTGGCACTCCTTCCGGGGAACCGCTCCTCTCGGCGCTCCCCGGGCCACGAGCTCCACCGGAGTCGCGTCGCGGTCCACGAGCCAGGCGCCCGTGGAGGGCGGCGTCCCCACCGCCCTCCAGGGGCGACCAGGAGGGGCCCCGGCGGCCGGCCGGAAACCCGACGGAAGCGCCCGGGTCACTCCGGTCGAGAACGGCACCTTCAGAGACTCGCACGCCGCGTCCAGATGGAGGAACGGTGTGGCGATCCGGTACAGCAGCATCTTGTCGTCGACCTTGACGCTCGGCTCCGAGAGCGCGACGGGCAGAAGAGTCAAGAGCTCCGTCAGCGCCTTCTGATGGCGCGCCGTGGTCCGGCCGGCGAACTGCCCGGTGCGGCCCGGGTCGGCGCCGGTGTCCTCGAGCCGCGCCAGCTCCGCCGAGAGGCTCACCGTGTCGAGCGGCGCCAGCTCCTGCCGGAGTCGACCGCAGCGACCCGCCAGGCTCTGACACAGCCGGTTGCCGAGAACGGTCCGGGTCCCGTCCTCCAGCACGGCCGAGACCCGGATCCGGTGGGCCTGGCCCGGCGAGGCCAGCCCGAGAACCGCCCTGTGGTCGGTGGCGGGGCTCTCCTCCGGTGGCGACTGCACCAGTCGAGCGGGGCTCTCCTCCGGCCAGTACTCCACGGCACAGCGCGCAGGCTTGTCCGTGGCGAACGCCACGGTGAACGACCGGACGCGATAGTCCTCCGGGCCCCAGGTCAGCCGCAACGGCAGGGTGCTGAACCGGTACGACCCGGACCTCGTGCCATCCGGAAGGACGAATCGAAGCTCGCAGCTCTGGGCCGGCCGGAGCGACCCGACGGTGATCCGGTGCCGCACGGCCGCCGGCCGCTCCGCCGCGACCGGGACGAACGGCCCCTCCCCTGCCCGACACTCCAGCGCGGCCACCCACGGAACGCCGGTCTCGAACGAGACCCTGGCGTCGAAGGTCCCCGGCTCGATGCTCACCCTGA
>JACQZM010000152.1 GCA_016213885.1 Candidatus Rifleibacteriota bacterium
TCGTCCAGGACCTTCTGTCGCCGCTTCTCGAGGTCGGCGATGGTGGCAGGCGTTGCGCCCAGCTGCTGGGCGATCCCGATCTGGAAGGTGAACTGGTCGGCCTGGGCCCGGGCCCTGGTCCGGTCGGCCGCCACCGTGGGAAGGAGTCGACGGGTCAAGAGGAACAGCGGCTCGCCGAAGAGTCGCTCCCGCTCCGACCGGATCTCCCGGTCCCGGTCCTGGGGCTTCAGCAGCAGCCGCTCCTCGAACCCCAGCTCCTTGGAGTGCCTGAAGTCGTTCAGCGACTGGCTGGCCCTGAGCGCCTCGCGGGTCACCTTGTACAGCCGCAGCGCCTGGATCTCGTCGGGCGTCCGGTCCTTGAACTGCTTCTCCACGGCGTCGGCCTGGGCCCGGGCCTCCCGCTCCTCCAGCTTGAGGCAGTAGAAGTAGCGGCTCCGGGGGCTGTCCAGCCCCTTCACCCGGTCCCGCAACCCCAGCGTCGGCGCGAACCGCGCCTCGATCCGGGGCTCCGAGGGCCCGTCGGGCCGGGCGGATCCGTCGGTCCGGGCCCGGGAGCGCTTCTCGTCGCGGCGTTCCTTCTTCCGGTCCGCCACGACCTCGTCGGTCCTGTCGGCGCCCTGCTGCGGGGCCGGTGCAGGGCTCGAGCCGTCGAACAGCGATTCGTACCGGGCCGCCTCTCTTCTGATGTCGATCCCCACGATCCTCGGCGGACCGCCGGTCCGGAACGTGCCCCTCCGTCCGGGAGCCAGGTGCTGGGACCCCGCTCCCTTCTCGACCACCGCCACGATGCCGCCGATGGCCGCCACCTCCAGACCGCCGTGGGTCGTCCTGAAGGTGAAGGCGTTGGGACCCGCGTCGAGCCGGTACGGCCCGGCCACCATGGTCCGGTCGCCCAGCGCCTTGGCCATCCCCTCGCCGGAGTCGACCTGGATCGAGTCCGGCAGCAGCGTGACCAGCGCCGGGCCGAGGAGGTAGATCCAGCCCCCGGTCGTCAGGAACAGCTGCGCCCTGGCGCCCTTGCCGACCCTCAGATCGTCGCCGATCGACATCGACGCGGCCCGGGTCACCGCGATCTCCTGCGGCCAGGCCTCGGCCCGCAGGAACACCGGGCCGGAGACCGCCCGCACCTTGGCGATCAACCCGCCCTTCGGCGGCGGCCGGTC
Organism: Candidatus Rifleibacteriota bacterium; assembly: GCA_016213885.1. Lineage (GTDB taxonomy): Bacteria > Muiribacteriota > UBA6191 > JACPRK01 > JACQZM01 > JACQZM01. The sequence continues at coordinate 1,164 of JACQZM010000152.1, forward strand.
CGGCCCGTCCACCCTGACCGGCGCCTCGGGCGAGGCCATGGGGATCGTCTTCCAGCCCTTGGTGCCGGAGGGTTCCTGGATCGCCTCCCGGCCGATGCGGTACCGCCTCAGCGGAGCCAGCGGAAGGCTCCCGCCCTTCAAGAGCACGATCTGGCCGGCGATCTTCGAAGGCGTGGTGATGACGTCGCCCTCGCACAGGTCGAACTTGTCCGGGATCACGATCGGCTTGCCCGACTTGGCGTTGAGAAAGACCAGACCGCTGGTGACCACGATCCTGGCGGCGGGGATCCGGGCCGGCGACGGAGCCGGCGCAGGATTCTGGGCCGCCCCCGGCCGCGCCAGGACGACCGCGGCGAGCACGACGACACAGAAGCTGATCAGATGGCCCACGAGAGCGAATGATAACACAAAAAGAACCAAGAATGGACAGAAAAAGTCTCGGCGGGCGCCCGCGAGCGGCCGGGTGTCTAGAAAGGTAGAGGCGCGGCGTCGTCCTGGTCGGGCGGCGGCTCGCCCTCCTCGCCGATGACCAGGTTCGGCGTCCCTTCCTCGTACTGTCTGAGCGACCCCCACCGGGACCGGAGCTTCTGCCGGTTCTTCTCGCGGGCCTCCCGTGCCTTGGCCTCCCGGAGCAGCCGCTCGTAGATCTTGGTCAGGCTGGTGCCCTCGCCGAACAGGTTCTCGGGCAACCGGATCCCGTCGGTGTGGAACCTGAGGAGAAACGACGGCAGGTTACCCGTGGCCTTGAAGGTGCCCTTGACCCGGCCGGTCTCGTCGAGCCCGCACTTCTCGTACACGAAGATGTCCTGGAGCTCGATGCCATCCTCCCGCATCCCCTTCACCTCGCTGACGTGGGTGACCTTGCGGGTGCCGTCGCGGAACCGGCTCACCTGGATCACCAGGTCCACCGCGGAAGCGATCTGCTCCCGGATCGCCTTGGCGGTCAGGGTCGACTTGGCCATCAGCGACATCGTCTCGAGGCGGCTCATCATGTCCTTGGGGCTCGAGGCGTGGGCCGTGGTGAGCGACCCGGAGGTCCCGGTGTTCATGGCCTGGAGCATGTCCAGAGCCGGGATGAACGCCGAGATGGCGTTGAGCATGGTCGTCTTGCCGGAGCCGGTGCCGCCGGAGACCACCACGTTGAGCTTCAGCTGGATCGTCCCGGAGATCAGGTCGGCCATCTCGCTGGAGATGGCCCCGATCCGGATCAGGTCGGTCATCTGGAACGGTTTCTTCGAGAACTTCCGGATCGTCACCACGGCGCCGACGGAGCTCACCGGCGGGATGACCGCGTTGAGGCGGTAGCCCTGCCTGGTCCGGGCGTCGACCAGCGGGGAGTTGGCGTCGCACCGGCGGCCGATCAACGACAGGATCCGGTTCAAGATCCGCATCAGGTGCTCGTCGTCCCGGAACTCCACCGGGGTCAGCGCCACCTTGCCCTTGCGCTCGATGAACACCTTCTTCGGGCCGTTGATCATGATCTCGGAGATGGAGTCGTCGTCCATCAGCGGCTGGATCGGTCCCAGACGGAGGAAATCCTCGGCGAGCTCGATCGCCATGCCGTCCTGGGTCGTCTGCTTCAGAAACAGCTTCTTGGCCACCAGCACCTCGTTGATCCGGTCCTTGAGGTGCTTGATCAGGTACTCCCGCTCCGCCTCCTCGCTGTGGAAGCTCTTTCCTTCGCGGCCGACCAGGATGTCGCTGTGGTCCTGCCTGACCACGATGTCCATCACGAGCCGCCGGTTCTTCTCCTCCTGGTCGATCATCTTCTTCTGCTCGACCTTCTGCGGCGTGTAGTTCGCCTTCATCCACTCCCGCCAGTTGAACACCCTCGGCGCCTCGGCGATGGAGACCTTCTCCGCCACCGGGACCTGCTCGTCCTTGAGGGTCTTCTCCTCGTCGTCGAGCATCGCCAGCGGATTGCCCTCCTTCTCGAAGAACTCCGCGTCCAGGAGGACGGTCTCCTCGTAGGTGCGGCTCTTCTTGAGATTCTCTCTCAGAGCTTCTGTTTCCACCTCCCGGCGCCGCTGATCGAGCTCGGTCAGGAGGTCTTTGATCGACACCTTGGGCCCGAATACCCCTTCCGGCAGGGTCACGCCCTCGTCGAGGAACTTCAAGAGGAACGTCGGCACCACCCCGGTGAACCGGAGGCTCCCCATGACCTTGCCGGTGGCCGGATCGACCCCCTCCTGCTTGAACTTGAAGATGTGCTGGACCCTCACCCCGTCCTCGGTGGCCGGGAGCACCTCCGACACGTGGGTGATCTTCCGGGTGCCGTCGGACATGCGGTCCTGCTGGATGATCAGATCGACCGCCGCGGCGATCTGCTCCCGGATCGCCCTCAGCGGCAGATCGACGCCGCTCATCATCACCATGGTCTCGAGGCGCCTCAAGAGGTCTTCCGGCGTGTTGGCGTGGCCGGTGGAGAGCGACCCCTGGTTGCCCGTCGACATCGACGAGATCATGTCCAGCGCCTCGCCGCCCCGACACTCCCCGACGATGATCCGGTCGGGCCGCATGTGGAGGGCGTTCCTCACGAGGTCGCGGATCGTGATCTGGCCCTTGCCCTCGAGGTTCGGCGGACGCGTCTCCAGCGACACCACGTGCTCCTGGAGCAGCCTGAGCTCCGCGGCGTCCTCGATGGTGACGATCCGGCACTCCGGGATGAACTCCGAGATGGCGTTGAGCGTCGTGGTCTTGCCCGACCCGGTGCCGCCGGAGACGAAGATGTTCTGCTTCAGGTTGATGCAGGCCCGGATGAACTCCGCGGCCTCGTGGCTCACGGATCCCATCTCGATCAGCTTGGGCATCCTGAACGGAGTGTCGGCGAACTTCCGGATCGTGATCACCGGTCCGATGATCGACAGCGGCCGGATGATCGCGTTGAGCCGGAACCCCTCCTGCGTCCGGGCGTCCACCATGGGGTTGGTCTCGTCGCACCTGCGGCCCACCGGCGTGATGATCTTGCGCAGGATGTGGATGACGTGGGTGTCGTCCTCGAAGGTGGTGCTGGTCTTCTTGAGCTTCCCCTTGATCTCCACGTAGATCCTGTCCGGGCCGTTCACCATCACCTCCGAGACGTCGGGATCGGCGATGAATCGCTGGATCGGCCCCAGCCCCACCACGTCGGCCAGGGCATCCTCGATGATCGTGGCCCTCAACCGCGGGGGCAGCGGTCGCCGCATCTCCACGGAGATGCGGTTCACCGTCTCCTCGATCATCCCGCGGACCGTCTTCTCCTCCTCTTCCCGGGAGGCGAACGGTCGGTCCCCCCGCTCGAACGCCAGCCGGGCAGGGAGCACCTGGATGATCTGACGCTTGAACTGCCGGGCCAGCGCCGCCGCATCCCGGTCGGCCACGGCCGGACCCTCCTGTCCCTTGGCCTCGGCCTCGACCTTGAGCCTCCGGACCAGGCCGCCGGCCGTCTTGTGCTCGGCCACGGAGAGGAGCGGGCCGAACTCGCCGCCCTCGGTCCGTCCCCCCTCCGTGGAACGGCGCATGTCCCCGAGGGCGTCCTCCCAGCCGAAGTTCCGGGCCGAGCCGGGTCCGCCGCCCAGCGTGTCGGCGGCCATGACGATCCCCGGGATCTGCGCGGGGCCCACGTCTTCCATGGCCATCTGGAGGGCGATCTTGGCCTTGATCTTGGCGGCCTCCTCCCTGGCGGCGGTCTCGATCCTGGTCTTCCAGTCGATCTTCAGCTGGGCCACCGAGGCGACGCCCTCGAACAGGTTCTCCGGCAGCTTCAGGTCCTCCTCGAAGAAGCTGTCGAGGCACTTCGGGATGTAGCCGGTGGCCTTGTACACGCCCAGGACGGTGCCGCGATCGTCCACCCCGGTCTGGACGAACTTGTAGATGTCCTCCATCTGGATCTCGCCGTTGACGATCCCGATCACCTCGGCGATGTGGGTGATGCGCCTCTTGCCGTCGCCGAGGCGCTCCTGCTGCACCACGATGTTGAGCGCCGAGGAGATGAGCTCGCGGATCATGCGGGACGACAGGTTCATCCCGGCCATCATGATCATGGTCTCGAGCCGGGCGAGCATGTCCTTGGGGGTGTTGGCGTGGGCCGTGGTGAGGGAGCCCCGGTTCCCGGCGGACATGGCGCCGATCATGTCCAGCGACTCGGCGCCCCGACACTCTCCCACCACGACCCGCTTGGGGATCATGCGCAGGGCGTTCCGGAACAGGTCCCGGATCGTGATCTGGCCCTTGCCCTCCACGTTGGCCTGGCGGGTCTCCAGGGAGACCACGTGGGGCTGCAGCAGCTGCAGCTCCGCGGAGTCCTCGATGGTGACGATCCGTTCCGTCGCCGGCAGGAACCCGGAGATCGCGTTGAGCGTCGTGGTCTTGCCCGACCCGGTGCCGCCGGAGACGATGAGGTTCTGGCGGCTCTCGACGCACGCCCTGATGAAATCGGCCATGGGCTGGGTCAGGGTGTTCATCTTGACCAGGTCGGAGACCTGGAACGGGTTCGTGGAGAACCGGCGGATCGTGATCACCGGCCCCACCAGAGACAGCGGAGGGATGATGATGTTGACCCGGGAGCCGTCGGGCAACCGGGCGTCGCAGTAGGGGAAGAACTCGTCGCACCGCCGTCCCACCGGGATGACGATCTTCTCGATGACCTGGTAGAGCTGGGCCGGATCCCTGAAGCAGATGTTGGTCCGCTGCAGCTTCCCGCCCCGCTCGATGTAGATGTGGTCCGGCCCGTTGACCATGATCTCCGAGAGGTTCTCCTGGTTCAGCAGCTTCTGGATCGGGCCGAACCCCATGATGCCGTCCAGGATGTCGTTCTTGAGATTGGCCAGGACCACGTCGGGGAGCTTGATCCCGGTGGCGACCACCACGTCCTTGATGACCAGATCCACCTCGCGGGAGTAGAACTCGCGCTCCACCTCCGCCGAGGAGCCCTCCGGGGGCGTCTCGAGGAACTGGAACTTGGAGTAGAGCGCCTGCTTGACCTTGAACTCCAGGATCGCCGTGGGGCCTCGCTCCTGGGTCAGCTTTCTCAGCGCGCTCTGCTGGCGGATCTTCGCCAGCGAATCCTGCTGCTGCTTGAAGCGCTCGAACAGCTGGGGCCGGCCGAAGAGGTGGGCCTCTTCCAGGGACTTGGAGAACGGGTTGGGGACGTCGAGGCTGCCGCCCACGTTGGACCTGAAGCCGAAGCTGCTACCGCCGCCGGCGCGGTCCAGGCCGGCCAGCGGGTTCTCGCCGGCCTCGCTGGGGCTCTCGCCGGGGCCGCGGACTCCCCCTAGACTGGTGCGCAGGCGCTCGATGATCGGCATGGCTGGCTCGGGTGGTGTGCTCTCCCCGGCAAGTCTAGCATCCGGGGAGAAGATCCAGCTACCACGCCCGATTGACTGACCCGGTCATGATTCTCATAATCTATCTGCTGTCCAGGCGTGCGGGATCCCGGGAGTCAGGGAACGCCCCGGGTGCGGAGGTCCAGATGTTCGAGCGCCTTCCGGTCCTGCTGGTGCTGCTGGCGACCCTCGTCTGGGGGTGCGGAGGCGGAGGCGGCGACGACGCGGCCCTGGGCGGCTCCGCCGGCGTGCACAACGGCGGCGTCCTGGGGAACGTCCGGGGCAACGGCACCTACGGAGTCCTTCCGATCCTCGGCGCCAGCGTGATTGCGGTCCGGCAGGAGTCCACCCCGATCACCCGGACCACCCAGACCGACTCCAACGGCGANNNGCGATTTCGTGATCTCGAACCTCCCGCTGGGCCGTTACCGCATCGGCTATTCGGCCGACGGGTTCCTGCCGATCGCGGCGGGCTCCTCGTCGTCGGTGGACGTGTACGTGGAATCCGGCCGGTATTCCCAGGCGCCGTCGGTGATCATGGAGCCGACCAGCTACGGGACCGGTTCGGGCGGTGGCTCCGGCGGGCCGGCCAACCTGCTGGTCACCCTGCTCGACTCGGCCACCGGCGAGCCGATCCCCGACGCCGTGGTGACCGCCGGCGTCGCCTCGGCCACCGGGTACACCAACGGTGTCTACAGCCTGATGGTTCCGGTGCCCTCGTCGGGGTCCGTCCCGACGAACGTGGGCCTGGGCGCCCAGGCCGCAGGGTACGACCCGCAGAGCCTGACGCCCCGCGAGGTGGGCATCGTTCCCAACCAGATCGTGAGCGTCACCGCCCGGATGGGCCCTTTCCCGGCAGGGATCTCGGGTCAGATCCGGGTCGCTGGCGCCTACCAGTCGCTGCTCTCCACGGTCGAGGTCCGGGTCAACGGCATCAGCCCCTCGTACACCCGGGCCAACGTCACGGCCAGCGGGGCGTTCCGGCTCACCGTACCGGCCTCGACGTACGGTCGGACCCGGGTGTACACGCTCACGTTCATCTCGCCCTACTTCAACCTGGCGGTGGTCTCGGGAGTGGTGGCGCCGCTGGGGGGCGAGATCACGCTGCCCGGCGAGGTGGTGCTGACGCCGATCGGCGTCGACCTGCTCGGCTCCGTGTACACCTCCACCGGCCTGGTGCCGTCGCAGGGCACCGTGACGATCAGCGAGCTGGGAAAGCAGGCCGTGATCGTGAACGGCACCTACTCGTTCACCGGCGTTCCCACCGGCGTGAGGCTGACGCTTCAGGCGGTGGTGGTGAACAGCTTCGGGTTCGTCGAGACCGGGTCCGTCTCGATCGTGCCGACGATCAACGGCGGACCGTTCATGGCGCCCACGATCATCACCCGCTAGCACTCCATCGGCGCTCGGGCCCGGTGAGCCGCTCGCATTCCGTCAGGTCGAGCGCACTGGCGTCTCGGGTGGCGGTGGCCTATCATGTACCGTCGGTCCACCCCGTCGCCAGGTTGCGGCGAGCCACGCCGCCGGCCGGGCCGACAGCGCCATCGGAAGCGCCATCTTCGGCTCCTGCGGTGGCCGTGCGGCAGCGCCGCCTGGATGGCCGGGGCGCGCGATCGACGGTGACCGATGACCACGAAGATCGGTGTGCTCGTGCCCTGCTACCGGGTCGGAAAGACAGCGAGCAAGGTCCTGGAGTCGTTCTCGTCCCGGACCCTCGAACGGATCCATGAAGTGGTCGCCGTGGACAACTGCAGCCCCGACGACACGTTCGAGGTGCTGAGGAGGGCCCAGGCGGCCGGCACCGACCTCGCGAGAAAGCTCACGATCATCAGGAACGCCGAGAACTACGGACTGGGGGGGACCCAGAAGATCGCCTACCGGTACTTCCTGGACAGCGGGTTCACCCACTTCTTCATCGTACATGGCGACAACCAGGGCAACGGCGACGCCATCGCAGGGAGCTTCCTGGACGCCTTCGACCGGGAGCCGGCAGCGGACGTGATCTTCGCCAGCCGTTTTCTGGCCCCCGGCGGCGTTGCCGAGTACAGCCGGCTGCGGACGGTGGGCAACCGGTTCTTCAACCTGCTCACCCGCGTGCTGACCGGGGTCAAGATGTCCGACTCCGGGGCAGGGATCGTGTTCTACCGGGCCGCGGTGCTCGATCGCGTGCCGTTCGAGAATCTGACGAACTCGTTCCAGTTCAACCCGCAGCTGAACATCCTGCTGGGCCACCTGGACGACCTGAAGCGACTCGAGGTCCCCCTGGTCTGGGGTGACTCCGAAGCCGGCTCCAACGTGAGGGCGCTGGAGTACTGCCTCACTCTCTCGAAGATCCTCCTGGGCTACAGGTTCCGGAGATCGCTGCTCGGCAGGACTGGCTGGCGGGCGTTCTCGTCCGGGCCGTGCGAGCCCAGACCCTCGTTCGAACTGTTCCGGCTCCCCGGGCCCTGAGACCTCGACCTGTCCAGCACGAGTCGGAACTGCCGCTCCCACGACACCTCGACAGAGATGATCCCCAACCCCGGGCGCCTCCTCGACGCGGCTGTGCTGATCGGCTTCACCCTGGTCCTGGGCGGTCTCACGCTCTGGAATCCGTGCCCGATCTACTCCGCCTTCACCCTCCACCCCCCGGATCCGAACAACGTCTCGCTGGACGGCTTCGGCGGGGGCGTCGTGGCGTTCCTGCTGGTCCATCACCTCCTGGTGACGGCGTTCGGTTTCGCATTGATCCGGGGGTACTTCTCCGGGATCGGCCACGTCGCACTGACGATCAGGCTGGCTGCTGCGTACCAGGTCGGGTACGTGGCCACCGCCGGCCTCGTGCGGCTCACCTCGCTGCTTTTCTCCTATCAACGGGCCCACGGCCCCACGGTGCTTGCGCTCATCGTCATCACGATCGCGCTGCTGCGAAGGTCGGAAGACCGTCAGCCCGGAGACGGAGCGCCACCGCGCTCTGGATCCCGGTCGGTCGCCGCCAACGTCCTGGCGCTGGCCTTTCTGAGCCTGATCACGATCGCCGCCTTGCTGCTCCAGGTCCATCAAGGAGACTTCCACTGGGCCGGTCACGGCCCTGACCAGTACGCCTACCTGCTGGACAAGCTGAAGGCCCGTCCCCCCGCCCACTTCCCCCTGCTGTCGCAGCACTACGACGAGCTGATCTTCCACTACTTCGTGACCCTTCCTCTGGAGAAGACCTTCAATCCGATCCTGCCGTGGTGGCTCACGCTGGCGCTGTTCAAGGCCTCCACGTGGGCGTTCCTCTACTGCGCCTTCCGGAAGGGCGGCAGCGTCCCCTCGCTGTCCTGGCTGCTGTCGACCTTCCTGATGATCGGCACTCTCTCGCTGGCGCCGCGCTGCTACTACCTGCTGTTCGACGCGTCGAATCCGATCTTCTTCGTGGTCCATCCGGGACGGATCGTCGGAGTCGGGGTCCTCCTCCTCTTCACCACGGACACCGCGTTCCACCGGACCGGAGGGCCGCGACTCTCGCTGGCGGGGATCCTCCTCGTCGGATTCGGTCTCACGAGCACGTCCATCTCCAACACGCTCTGGGTCATGGTCGCGTACGGGCTGGCCGTCCTCTTCGCGGTCCGTCCTGCTTTGGACCCTGCGGAGCCGGACACGGCCAGCCGCCTGACGGGCTTTCTGGCGCAGACGATCTGCACCGTCGTGGTCGCCGGCGCGCTCCTGTTGTATGCACTGCCGTTCGAGATGGGGCCGGCCTACGTGGTCCGGGCGGCGCTCGTCTTCATGTCGCTCGGGCTGGCCGCGCTCTGGGTGCTGGCTGCCCTGCGGCACCGCTGGGAGCTCGCCGCCTGGAAGGAGCCCCCGGTCCGCTCGATGATGGTCCGGTACGCGGTGTTCGTCGCGGCCAGCCTCACGGGCCTCGTCCTGTTCGGCAACCTGACGGCCAGGAACCAGGCGGCGCAGCTGTTCATCGGGCTCCTCTCCCGGATCGCCGGCCCCGTGGACATGCTCGCCCTGACGCCTCCGCAGGTGAATGCGGCAAGCTTGTCGATCGGCGATTTCAGGGAGGCCGGGGCCTGGGACGAGCACCACCTGGGGGTGGGGGCGTTCACCACCTACTACGGCGGCGTCCTGCTCCTCGTCCTGGCGGCGCAGCGCCTGGCCCGGACCCGACGGGAGGCGTCTCCCCTGGCGGGCCCACGGGAGGCTCTTCTGCACGACCTGTTCATCATCTCCGCAGCCGCCCTGCCGCCGCTGCTCTTCTTCATGGATTTCGTGGGAACCGGGGGCAGGTCGTGGGTCAAGAGCCGGTTCCTGGAGCTCCCGATCCAGTTCATCGTGTTCTTCTTCCTGCACTCGTTCGGCCGGTGGGTCCAGGCGAGCGGTCCACAGCTCAGGCCCCTGACCGTGAGACTCATCGCCTCGATCATCCTGGGGGGCTATGCGGTCGCGCCGTTCCTCACTACCCAGAGGTTCGACCAGATGCAGCTCAACCTGAGCCTGCTCGAGGAGATGGCGAGGAAGGTCCGCCGGTAGCGTCGAGAGCGCGACTTCGAACGAATCCCCTCCACGTCCTCGGTGACTCCGCAGCCAGGCCGAGGCCTGATCTCAGGCCCGACTCCGCGAAACAGGCGGGGGATCCTGGCCACCCGCCCGGAAGAGCCGCGCCCGGCCGGCCAAGAGGCTCCTGCCGGTCCTCGAGGCGAGGTTGTGCTTGCAGCCAAGCCCGACCGTGTGTATGCTCGTCTGACGTTCCCGACAACCGGCCGACAGAGCCGGATCGAGGCTCGCTCCCCATGTCCATACTGGTCGCCGACGCTGCCAGCGTCAGGCCTGTGAGCAAGCCGTGGGGCTACGAGAAGTGGATCGCCCCGGGCCGCCCGGACTTTCCGTACGTCCTCAAGGAGATCTTCATCCGGGCTCCCCACCGCTCCAGCCTCCAGTTCCACCAGCAGAAGCAGGAGTCCAACTACGTCCTCTCCGGACAGGTGTGGCTTCACTACTCCGACACGTCGATCGACATCGAGCGCTACAAGAGGTCGGGCTACGAGCCGGAGGAGCTGGGACGACTGCTGAAGACCGTCTGCCGTGTCCGCCTGGGCCCCGGTTCGATCTTCCACGTCCGTCCAGGGTACCTTCACAGGGTCGAGGCCGTGGAAGACCTCCTCATGGTGGAAACCTCCACGACCGAGCTGGACGACGTGTTCCGGCTCGCCGACGACGCGGGCAGGCCCCACGGCCGGATCGACGCCGAGCACTCCCGCTGATCGCGGGACCAGACCGTGGACTACCGGGTGTGCATCCAGGCCGCGGGCCGGGGCTCTCGGGTGATCTCCGCCTCCTCGACGAACAAGGCGTTGCTGCCGGTGCGTCACCAGGCGGTGCTCTCCCACATCATCCGGAAGTTTCCCCGGGAGGTCGAGATCGTCATCGCCGCGGGCCACCTGGCAGACCATCTCAGGGACTTCCTGACGCTGGCGTTTCCCGACCGCAAGATCACTCTGCAGGTCGTGGCCAACTTCGACGGCCCGGGGAGCGGGCCCGGCCTGTCGCTGCTCTGCTGCAGACCGCTTCTCTTGTGTCCGTTCATCTTCGTGGCGTGCGACACCCTGGTCCTCGAGGAGATCCCCCCCCCGACCGAGGACTGGATCGGCGTTGCCCCGGTGGCCGATCCGGAGCGTTTCCTGGTGGCCCGGTGCGATCGTGGCCGGGTCGCGAGGCTCTTCGACAAGTGGAGCTCCGATCGCATCGCCGGGGCCGGAGCCAGTGCGACCCAGGCGATGGAGAACGCCTTCATCGGTCTCGCCGGTGTCCGGGACCACCGGAGCTTCTGGTCGGCGTTGGCCCGGGACGAGAGCCTCATCGGTGGTGAGCGACAGGTCTCCCTGGGGCTGAACGGTCTGATCGAGGGGGGGCTCAAGACCGTCCGGTTCACCTGGTTCGACACCGGCACCGAGGAGAGCTACCGCGAGACCGCCGCCCACTTCGAAGCCCACGACAGCCTGCCCAAGCCCGGGGAGTTCCTGTACTTCGAGGACGACCGGGTGATCAAGTTCTTCGCCGACCAGCGGCGGTGCGAGAACCGGGCGATCCGGGCCGCCGCGCTGGGCGAGTTCGGCCCCCGGTGGCTCGGCCGCCACGGGCACTTCTACGCCTATCGCTTCGTTCCGGGCCAG
>JACQZM010000153.1 GCA_016213885.1 Candidatus Rifleibacteriota bacterium
GGAGCGGTCATTCACGCGTTTCAATCCGCGCCCCCCGCGCGGGGGGCGACCGCGTGGGCTCGCAGATGGCTCCAGAAGAGTCTTGCGAGGCCAGCTTTCGCGAACCTACCACGCTTCGTGAGGAGATTCAAGATAGCCAACTTGGATCCCTCCCTCCGACCGGCTCAGGGAGAGACTCTTCAATACATCGCGAACCCATCGAGAAATCAATGTCCGCTCGAGGTACGCGACGGTCCGGGTCAGATGATGAGCGGGCCCTCAGGGTCGTATGAGGTGCTGGCCCCGGCGTGTTCGACGCGGTTGCGCCAGTGGGCGCCCAGAAAGTAGAATCGGAGACTGTCCGTCCCGGGGTCGATCTGGTCGATGAGCGTCTTCCGAAGGGCAGCCCACTGTCCGGGGTCAACGAGACACTCGAAGACTGACTTCTGGACACGCTGGCCGTAGTTCTTGCACGACTTGGCCACATTCCGGAGTCGTCTCCTGCCTTCCGGGGTCTCGGTGTTCACATCGTACGTCACCAAGACCATCATGGCCTGGCTACCTCCACTCCTCCGTCGACGGAAGGTCGGTCAGGTCCTGCCAGGTTCACCCGCGAGCTACCTCCAGATGAAAGGTGGGTAGCCGTCCAGGTCCCCCCTCAGGAAGCGTGCCAAGAGCATGGCCTGCACGTGCGGCAGAAGGCCAACGGCAACCTTCTCACCCAAGAACGGATGCTGAATCTCCTCCTGCTTCCGCTTCTGATAAGCCACGAGGACCGTCTTCCTCGTCTCGTCGTCCATTTGCACGGCGCCGCTCTCCGAGGTCCGGAACCCCTTGCCCTTGACTTGCTGGAGGTTGACCAGAGACAGGGCCAGCCGGTCCGCGAGGTACGGACGGAACTCCTCCATCAGATCGAGTGCCAGACCGGGGCGTCCGGGCCGATCGGTGTGCAGGAAACCAACTGCCGGATCCAGGCCCACTCCGGCGAGCGCAGCCGACACGTCGTGCCGCACGAGAGTGTACAGGAACGACAGGAGGGAGTTCATGTTGTCGAGAGGTGGTCGTCGCGATCGCTCGTGGAAGAAGAAATCGTCCTTCTGCGCAGCGATGAGCTGGTCAAAGACCCCGAAGTAAGCACGGGCAGCGTCTCCTTCGCGACCACGAACCGTCTCCATTTCGAGCGTCTGGTCAAGCTGATCGAGAAGTCGCGCCATGTGTGTTGCCGCACCACGCAGTGCCTCGCAGGTCGCTTCCTCCGACCGTTCGCGAGCGGCGCGGAGAAGAACCGTGCGGCAGTTGGCGATCTTGGCTCCAACGATGACGGACGCAACGGCCGAGCACGACACGGGATCATCAGCTCGTCTGTACTGTTCACGCCTCAAGAGAACGTTGCCGCTCACCGGCCCCTCGACGCGCGCGAGGAATCTCCCGTGCTCGCTCAAGTAGGACACGGCCACGTTGCGCTCGCCGCAGAGTCCGAGCAGAAAGGGGCTCGTGGTGACGTTGCCGAAGCAGACGATCCCTCCGAGCGTGTGGATCGGGACAGAGAGCTTCGTCTGATGTTCGACCCGCACCTGGACAGTGTCGCCCTCCCTGGCGAGGTAGGCCCCTTGCGACGTCACATACAGCGTGTTCAGTAGACGTCTCACGAGGTCTCTCTCCCGTCGTCACTCAAGGCCCCAGCCAGGGCGTCTGCAAAGTACTGCCGCACGGTGTGCCTCGAGGAAAGCGCTTTCGGCAGACACTGATCCAGTCGCGGCGCAACCTTCCATGCTTGTATTCGATCGGAAACGGAGTCCACAGACCCTTGACACCCCTCAGGCACACAGCCCGCTTCTCATCCGGGAAGCCCCTTTCGAGAGTGTCGATTCGATGGAACTCGACTACATCCGCGACACCCGTCAACCCGAGTCTGAAGGATCTGAGGTGCAGGCTCCGGGCAATTCGAACCTCGCCCCGGCTCTCGACGGGATCAAGGTCGGTCGCGCCCTGATGGAGCTGAGTGCCCTCGACCGTGTAGAGGTTGTCGGCCCAGATCCCCTCGATCAGGTGCAGCGCTGCTCGTCTCTCGCAGAAGACCAGATCGGCCAAGGCTCGGATCGGCAGGAGATCCTCTTCGCCGAGCGGTCCAGGAGGCCCTCCGTCGCCCATCAAGGCCCTCTCGGGTGTAATGCCCCTGGGCCGCTGTCAACGACCTCGTCGAGAAGCACGAGATGCAGACCCGGCACAGCGCGGAAGACCGGGTCGTTGGTGACGAAAGAAGCTACGCCATGAAGCAGCGCGGTCGCCGCGTGAATGGCGTCAGGGGAGCGCAAGCGAGGGACGGACGCCCTGAGTCGAGCCGCTTCCCGCAGAATGGCACGGGACACCGGAACCAGCTGGATGCCAGGCAAGCCGAGAAACGCCTCGTAGTCCGCAACCAGCTGATTCAAACCTGATCTGTATGGCCCCACGAGCGTCTCCAGCAGGATCAGTTCGCTGCTGATCGCGCGGGCAGATCCAGCATCCATGGCAACCCAGAGTGGCGACAGGGCCGGACCGTGGCGGGGATGCTTCGCCACCGCGTAGATGACTACGTTGGCATCGACGTAGATGGGGCAGGAGGTCGGCACAGTCACCGATCCCACGAGCTCTTCTCCTTGCTCAGATGCTGTTCGTACGCCTCCCAGCTCGCGAACGCTCGAGGACCTGTGGGTAAGGAGTCCAGGAACGTGGCAGCGGACCCGCCACGTTCTGCAATCGTGGCTCGCGGCAACACGACCACATCCACCAGGTCACCTTCAACCAGTTCGGGCGAGACGACTTCCACGCGATGCCCGGGCTGTACGCGAACGACTTGTTTGACGCTGGTCATCTCTGGAACTCCTTTGGGCTCACGCCATCATAGCTCCGCCGGCACCGGTCCGTCCAACCAGAAACCCACCGAGAGCACGAGCGGCGAAACAAGGCTGAGGCTCAGCATCGAGAACAACAGTGAGATCGCGGGAGGCAAGACAATGCCGGACATCAGCCTCCTCGGTGCCGATCAACTGGACGGCTCCTGTGCCGCTACATCTCCCAGGCCGTGACGCCCCGCCGTCTTGGCGTCACGTCGTGCCTCCAGTCCTGGAGCACTCGGGAATCTCCCAGACCAGCTTCCGGGCGACCACAAGAGACTTCGACTGGCCGTTCTCGCTCACGTGCCGGACGACTCCGTCGGGAGCAGTCCCCTCGTAATCGCAGAGAGACGAAGGGAATTCGCGTTCTCGACTCTCCGACGTCCTGGAGATTCGAACGAGGTCGAACAGCTTGTGTGCGTGCTCGTTGCCAAGTGCAGTTGCGTGCTGGAAATCGATGAGCCCGACCACCCGCATGCCAGCGCGCCCGGCCGCAGCGTCGTCAGTGAACATGTGCGTGATGGCGAAGAGAAGGTTGTCGAGATCGTAGTACGTGAAACCGGTCCTCAGTGCGAACGCCGGGGAAAAGTAGACGTTGGCCCTGTACAGGCCGTAGTTCACGACGTGCTTTCGCCCCATTGTTCGATGGCCGGTTTCTTCCGCACCAGCCGAATCGGTCTCCTTCTTCTCCTTCTCACTGGCCACGCAGCAGCGAGTGATCGTTGCATCCAGTTGAAGTACTCTGTCGAGGCTCTCGGCGAACGAGAACTGGACCGGACCACGAATCTGGCCATAGAAGCTGCCCTTGAGGGGACCGTCCGTGGAGATGACACCACCAAAGGCCCTCAGGTCAAAGAACGAACGGCAGAGGGCGTCTCGGTAGGCCCGTTTCTTGAACTCGTCTGCCGGACTGGCTTCCTGAGCCTCTTCCGGAGCGTCCTCCGGCGGGGGCACACTTGCGGCCCCCCCCCTTGACCTGCCCGTGCGTGCCCTCTTCTTGGCGTCCCACGACCTGGGGTCCTGCTTGAGTTCGCCCACGAAGATGCTCTTGGCTTGCTCCTCGATCCTGGGCGCCTCCATGAGTTCCCGGAGAACGGCATTCTCTCTGATGAAGATCTCGTAGCCAGCAAACTCGCTGCCGATGGCCGCAGGTGGCCCCCCATCCTGGAGGGTACCATCGGGCCTGTACAGCGAGAAGATGTTGCGGATCTTCCTCTTGAGGCACACATCTGTGACCAACCCTTTTAGCGTGTCGGGTTGAAGCCGGGGCATGTTCCCAGTGTCGGGATCGCCGTTCGGATTGGCCTTGGTCGCGTCGAAAAGCAGCACCAGCTCGTGGCGCTCTGCGACGACGTCGGTGGGGCGTCTGTCGGTAGGCAGGCTGATGAGGTTGTGATACAGCTTGTGTTCCTGGCTCATCGACTACTCTCCTTTGGCGGATCAGTTCTCGCGTGGCTGCTGGATTGCCCCATCGGTCGGACTCAACTCATGTTGCCCCTTCTCGGTCTTTGGCCATTTCCGGCAGCGATCGTAGTAGAACCCGATGGAGAATCGACCCTGCTTCTCGAGCGACAGAGTGCGCGGAAACCCCCCCTCGGTTGTGTTCTGCAGCTTCGCGCACAAGGCTGCCAGGCCATCGAAACCCTGATCCGGATAGCCATGTTCGAGGCAGTATGCCCAGCCTCCTCCGATCTTGTTCAGATGATACCTGGCGAGCTTGCAGAGCTGTGGGAAGATCAGCGCTGGTGTCGTCGAGGCGGCAGCATAGGACCGATTGGCGGGCGACGTGTTCGTCCCTCCGCTCTCGCGGTGAGCTTCGGAGTGAATCTTGTCGAGCAGCGCCAGAAGACGACCACACAGGTAGCCCGCGTCGCTGCCAAGAGTTGGATTGGCGTCGGAGATGTCGCTCATGGAGCTTCCTTTCGTGAGCTCGAAGTACAGTTTTGCCAGCGCCGTCCGCGCGACAAGCCGTTCCTCGAAGTCCGGCCGGTCTTTCCTCGCGCAGCCCTTTGCCACTTCGAGCGATTGTCGGGTCAGGGCTGCTGACAGGAGCTTCTGCGGCAACGGCGAACCGAAGAGCGCGGCCTCGAAGAGGCTCAAGTACGTGGTGGCGAGCGGCCGAGTCTCCTTGCTCCTGCGGACGGTGCACGCGGCCAAGGTCGGGATTGGAGTGAACAACGACTCCTCGAATCCCGGTGCCGGCATCGCCAGCGCCGCGAGCCATCGTCGAATGTTCTTCTCGGCGTCGCTGAGCGTCTCCGTATGCCACGAACGGACCGCAAACCGTCCCTTGGACTTGCTGAGAATCGCTCCATGGAAGGTCGCGAGATCACTGCCGGGAACTGTCGAGGCCCAGACTCTCGAGAGAAAATCTCGGACGGTGAGCGAATCCCTGGCCTCCAAGAGTTCTACAAACCCGCCAGCCAGCGCCTGCTGAGCTCCGCATGTGGCACGAGTCGTTCTCGAGCAGCCAGTTCAGAGCTGCGGCCGCCTTCTCGACAGTTTCGAGACGGTAGGGCGTCGTCTGCTTTCCCAGACCGTACGACATGAACGGTGCCTTGTCGTACGAGACGAAAGGAATGCTGCTGAAGACAACAGGAGAGTACTCGGTAAGCTTGCCTTGACCGTGTTGATAGAAGTCAGCCCCTGGTGAGAGCACGTCGAGAACGCGCCTGCGCTCTTCGCGAAGGCGTGAGGTCCACCAGGCCTTGAGGTCCGGGACGTTGAGGAGGTTGACGCCGTTTACGCGGAACGAGACGCGTTCATCTCCTTCCGCGAGGCGCTTCTGCACAGTTGACCGCTGCTTGGCGTCCTCGATCGGAAGGGGAAGGTCCTCGAATCTGGGGCGCGACCTCAGGAACTTGATGACAGCCCGGAGCTCGGGAACGTCGGGCAAGCCGTTGAAGGCCTCGAACAGAAGCTCCCAGGTCTTCCTGCGTTTGGAGAATTGGACGGATTGCCTGCCGTCTGCACCCCGTGGAAAGATCTCGGACACAGGCCCCGCCAGGAAATCCGGAAGCCAGTTGTTCTGGTTCGTGCAAACGGATTGGACGGAGCCATCGCGGACCTGCATGTGGTAGTTGCGGGGCACGGAGTAGACCTTGCCACGGGGGAGAGCCGTTTCACGGCTTCCGCCTTCCGTCGACGCGACTGTCGGCGACAGCGAGAGGAACCTGCCTTCTTCATCGAGGTCGACGAACCAGTGAACGGGCCGGCGACGGAATGCTTCATGGCCTGTCAGATCGTTCAGATCAGCAAGTCGCAGCAGTTCGGCAATCACGGGTAGCGAATCTCCCTCTTGCCGTCGCTCTCGTGTACTGTTGCGACCGTGATCCACCCGTTGATGGCTTCCGCCACGAACGGTTTCGGTACAGGGCTGACCTTCCTGCCGTTCTTCGACCAGGTGGCGGGTCTGGCGTTGCCGGCGGGCCAGCACCGCCACACGGGGTCAAAATCGAAGTCCCGGAGCATCGGTCCGAACGTTTCATGGATTCGGTGCCCGCGCTCGTCCTCCGGTTCCTGACCAGGGGCCCACTCGAAATGGCACGGAAACTCCCGGCAGCCCAGATAGGGCCTGTGGTAGCACTGTCCGTTCTGGGCTCGTCGGATGAACATCCCTTGGTACTTGGCGATTGGAGCAGAACCGCCAGGATCCCCGCAGCCTTCAGGGATCTCTATCACGCCTTCTACAAGGTACTCGACATCTTTGAGAACAAGGCTGCTTCGTTGGGCCCTGACGGCCGAGACGTTGTAGCCTTCGAATCCGTGTGCCGGATAGGCAAGCTCGTTTCGACGGATGGGAACGAGAAGCCCTTTCTTGAGCAGTCCTATTCGCAGCACGTGCCACCGAAAGCCGATCTTGTTCCCGCGCTGGGCCGTGTCTGGCTTCTCGATCGGCTGCATCAGGATAGCCTCGAGCACTCCACGAGCTGCCGAAGGCGTCATCACCGGGTAGCTGACCCGCTCGACGTGGAACTCGGGTCGGGTGAAACACGCCCAAGGGCCCCACACGCGAACGCGAAGCGCATCACCGATCATACGATGCCCTCCTCCGGAGACAGCCCTTCGAACGTGATTCCAGTGCCGGAAAGCCCGCCTGAGTATCCACCGGTCCAGAGAAACATCCCTTGATCCGTATCGAAGGTCGGGCTCAGACTCTCCTTGTAGGGCGATCGGGCTCTGGCGTGCCAGGGGAGGTTCACGATGTACGGCTGGAACAGGCGCCAATCCTCGCGAATGAAGAACTTGCGTCCCTGGGCACGCCTCAAGATCTCGAAAGCTGGCGTCTCCTGCGATCTGTCGTCGATCTTCTGCCGCAAGACGAGGGCGGAGAAGCTCTCGTCGTCAATGAACTTGAAGCGATCGTCGACCTGGGCAAAACGCAACTGGGCACGTTCACGCTGGACAAGGCACTCGTCAGGGACGCTGAGCTGGTAGAGAAGTCGGAAGTACTTCTCGAACGACCGGGGGTCGGTGGGATCGCCGAGGTGCATTCGCCGCAACAGTTCCGTCTGTGACACCGCTGCCCTGTATAGCCCGTCTGGCAGCTTGGCTTGAGCTCCACGGAAGACACGTACCTGGCCCCTCTTCGGGTCGTCGGACAGGATGGGGAGAAGGCCGTTTCGATTGCAGCGGCCCGCGGCTTGGACGATGGCGTCGTAGGGAGCGAATTCGCGCCACACGTGAGGAAAGTCCACGTCGACGCCAGCCTCGATGCACTGGGTGCTCACCAGGATGCATCTCTCCCGACCGTGCTTCACGTTGGCGAAAGCCAAGCGGCGGCGCACCTCGTCGAGAACTTCCAGGCGATGCGCAGGGGTCATCCAGGTGGAAAGGTGAAACAGCCCGTCTCGTGAGCCGCCAAGTGCTCTCTCCACGGCGGCGTGGAGATGGCGAGCCGACTGCCTCGTGTTCACAATGACCAGCGTCTGGTCCGGGCGAAGCGACACGACCTGCGCTGCCAGATCGTCCCAGGTGAGTCTCTCGGCGTCTTCTGGCCAGCAGTAGTCGACTCGGCTCAATTTGACGAAGTGATCGACGGCCACTGCCGGGGGCACGATCGGCTTCACATCCTTCAGGCCGCAGGGCAGGTCGTCGGATATGTTGAGAGCCGGTTGTGTTGCAGTGCAGAACACGAGACTGCAGCCGTAGGGCCGGCTCGAACTCGCAAGCTCACCCAGAACGTTCAGCAAAGGCTGGAGCAACAGGGGCGGCAGCGTCTGAACCTCATCGAAGATCACCACCGACTGGCAGATGTTGTGGAGCTTGCGGGCTGCCGACGGCCTGCGGGAGAACAACGAACCGAAGAACTGAGCGCTGGTGGTGACGATGATAGGGGCGTCCCAGTTCTCGGCTGCCAATCGCCTCCTGATGGTCAGAGCATCTGCCTGATCGTCGTCCAGCTCCTTCTTGAGAGAGTCCCGGTCTCTTTCCTCGGCTTGGGAATGATGCTCCAAGATCCATTCGTCTCCAAAGATCGTCCTGAGTTCCTGGGCAGTCTGCTGGATGATGTTGAGATAGGGAATCACCAGGATGATGCGGCGAAATGGTCTCGCACCAGGATCAGTCCTGCCATGATGTGCTGCGTGAGCCAGAGCAAAGAGCACGGAAGCCAGCGTCTTGCCACCACCGGTGGGCACGGTCAGTGTCTGCACTCCTCGCGGAGATGAAGCTGCCTCCAGACACAGCCGGCCCACCTCGTTTCTCACGTCTTGAACGACCTCCGACGCCGTCAACTCGGTACGGGCGGACTCGGATCGCCTGTCCAGCACGGTTCTGAGCGTGCCCAGCAGTTCCTCGGGCTTGAACTCGGGCCATCTTCGGCACGCGAGGGATGCGTCCCTCCCGCGTTCGCACTCCTCCGAGTCCAGTCGATCAGCGTCGATCAGAGCGCTGAACAGAAAGCGCGTGAAAAGGTCCACGGCCAGCCAGCCCTCCGACATCCTTCTACTGTCAAACGGCAGCGCTGCGAGCCACTTCGGGAGTGCACTCGGAAAGACCAACGGGAGCTCGGAGCTGCCTTCGGATAACCTGCTCAGGCAGTTCAGGGCGGGCTGGAGGTACCTGCCCCGCTTCGCATCGACGTCGCCTCGATTGTGCAAGCCAGCATGATGCCCGTTGATGGCCAGAGCGACCGGCCAAATGGGTGGAGTTTGTGACAGGGCAAGCGCAGCTCCGTGGTGGGCGTGCGGTTCCTTCAGCCCTTCGCGGTCGTCGGTGTGAATACGTTTCTGAAACTCACTCTCGGCCTTGCCCAGATCGTGGAGTTGTCCGGCGAGCAATGCAAAGGACACGGCATCAAACGCAGCCGCAAATCCAGCCGCACGGTCTCCAACCTGCATGAGGTGGTCATAGAGCTCTTGGCCTGGGCGGGCGAGCAACTCTCTCATTGACCCAACCTCAGGGGCACGACCGACGCCTGGATGCTGGCCTGGCGAGTCCAGCTTCTCTGCCGCGGTTGACCTTACCACAGGGCAGGTCGCCCGCCGGTCTTTCGGGCGCGCGGAGTTGCCCTGTTACAGTACTCTAGTACCTCGATCTGGAACTTTCCAGGCAGATCTGCTGTTGTGTGCGCGGATCCTCTGGACCGAGGCCCGGACCGCTGGACCGGACCGCCTCGGGCCGCCCGGAGAGCGTCGTCAGCCCGACGGTCCCAGCTCGTCCAGCGCCTTCCGGGCGGCCCGGCGCACCTGGTCGTCGGAGTCCGAAAGGAGGGCGAACAGGTGCTTCCGGGCCCGACCCGGGGCGACCACGGCCAGCGCCATGCAGGCCCGGACCCGCACGTAGTGGTTCGGATCGGTCACCGCCCCCTCGAGGTACTCGGCCCCGCCCGGCGTCGCCAGCTCCTCGATCACCCCGAGGGCGGCGTACCGGACCGAGGCGTCGGCGTCCGAGAGGAGCAGCGCCACCTCCCTGGCCAGCTCAGGCCCGGAGAGCGGGGAGAGCGCTCCCTGACCGGGCGTCGCCGGCGACCTGCTCGGCGGCGGCTCCAGCTCGGGCACGATGAGCTCGAGGTTCTTCAGAGCGAAGTACCGGTACGCCGCCGGTACCTGTCGATCGCTGGCCAGGGCCAGCAGGGCCAGGGGGAGACCGCTCCGCCTGGGACCCGGCTTGGCGTGCTGTTCCAGCAGCTTCCTGCCGGTCGTCCGGTCCGGCCAGACCATCTCCACGGCCGGTGGCGGCAGGTCGCCGGGATCGTCGTCCTCGGTCGGTCGCCCCGACGCGACCCCCACGGCGGGCGCTGCCTCCGCGGAACCATCGCTGCCGAGGGTGGCCAGCTCCCGCTCGAGTCGCTGCGCCGACTCCATCAGGCAGCCCAGCGCCCGCTCGTCGCCGATGAGGCCCAGCGCGTTGGCCGCCGCTGCGTCCACCTTGGGGTCCGGGTGGCCCAGCAGACGGCCCAGCGCCTCCACGGCCCTGCGATCCCTGGAGCGGCCCGCGTACTCCAGAGCCGGCCAGAGCTCTGCCGGGTCCTGGCTCTTCTCGAGGATCTTTATCCAGTGAGCACCGTCCCTGGGAGCCGCGGCCCGGTCCCGACGGGTCGCCAGCCGCAGCTTCAAGAGCACGTAGATCAGCGACAGGCCGACCAGCACCACCAGGAACACCGGTCGCGACCACAGCAGTTCATCCATCGGGCCTCGCCCTGCTCAACGATTCGTGTACAGGATGAGGTCTCCTCTCCGCTTGATCTCGCGGTACCGGAACCCTTCGAGCTTCGCGAAGTACGACTCGTAGACCTTGATCGTGGTCACGAAGAACGCCCTGGGCGACGTGTGGTGCATCCACGCCTGCGCCGTGGCCGCATCGGCGAAACGCTGCTTCTCGTCCGGCTCCGGCGCGCTCCTGGCGAACGTGAGCTCGCCGAAGTGGTGGCCCGACACCACCACGGGCCCCTTGAGGTAGAACGGCAGCGCCGACGAGCCCTCCAGCGTCCCATAGACCACGACCCGTTCGTCGGGCTTCCGTTCCCTGAGGATCTCCCCTGCGATCACCTTGACGTCCTTCTCGTGCTCGTACTGCATGGCGAGCTGTCCGGTGCCCCACAGCATCCCGGCGGAGATCGCCGTCACCAGCGCGATGGCGATCCGGGGCCGCCGCCAGAGGAACGAGGCCGCCGCCCCCAGCATCGCCAGAGCCAGGGCCGACATGCCGACGACGAAGGGCTGACGGATCGTCACCAGGTCCGGGTAGGCCTCGGGCGAGAGCCTGTTCGCCAGACCGACGGCGGCCAGGGCGACCGCGGCGGCCAGGACGCATCCGGCCACGGCCCACCGAACGTCCCTGGTGCCGTCCCGATCGGAGCCCGAGGCGACCATCCGGGCGAGCACGCAGCCCAGCAGCACCGCCAGCGCCGGGAAGATCGGGAGCACGTACGGCGGGAGCTTGGACTGGGAGATCGAGAAGAACGCCAGCGGCAGGAGCGTCCAGCTCGCCAGGAACGGGCCTGCGGGAAAGCCGAGTCTGGGCGGCGTCCTGAGCAGCGCCGGAAGAAAGCAGGACCATGGGAACAGCCCTGCGACGATCACCGGAACGAAGTACCAGATCGGCCCGGGGCGGGAATGACCGGGCTTGAGGAACCGGTTCAGGTGTTCGTGGACGAAGAAGAAGTTCAGGAACTCCGGGTGCGCCATGCCGATCGCCACGAACCACGGCACCGTGACGGCAGAGAACAGCGCTGTCGCCCCGAGCCAGGGGACCCGGGCCAGGGTAACCCGGCCCCGGGCCCACAGGAACAGCGGAAACAGCGCCATCACCGGGATCACGAGACCGATCGGCCCCTTGCACAGGGTGGCCAGACCCATGAACGCCGACGCCGCGAGCCACGGCCAGGGACGGCCGACCCTGAGGCCGAGGAGCACCATGTAGAGCCCGCCGGTGATGGACCCGGTCAGCGGCATGTCCAGCACGACGAACTGGGCCACGGCGAAGAACCCGGTGCTGGCCAGCAACACCAGGGCAGCGAGAAGGCCGGCCGTGGCGCCGGCGACCTCGACGCCGATCAGGAAGGTGAAGACGATGGTGGCCACCCCGGACAGCGCCATGGGCAGGCGGGCCGCCCACTCGACCTGGCCGAAGACCTTCATCGACGCGGCGGTCATCCAGTACACCAGCGGCGGCTTCTCGAAGTACCGGACGTAGTTGAGCCGCGGGGTCACGAAGTCGCCGGTCTCGAGCATCTCCCGGGCTATCTCCGCGTACCGGCCCTCGTCCGGCACCCAGAGCGATCGCTCCCCGAGCCAGGGGAGCATCAGGCCCGACGCCACCAGGGCGACCACCAGGGCCAGCCTGGCGGTCTCGCGGGGCGAACGGACGTGCGGCTGCTCGTCCTCGTCGCTGGTCCGGGGCGCGGGGCCCTCCCAGGCGAGGGTGCCGGCGCGACGGCGTCGGAGCCGGGACGCGCCACCGGCGCCCGGCAGCGCCGGTGGCGTTCGCGCGACGCCGGCTTCGCGGCTCCGGGAAGGCATCCTCAGGTCATCCGGCAGCCCCGAGCCAGCGCCGGGCCCGGCCGGTGGGGAGCGCTCGCTTCGCAGGCCGATCAGTAGACGATGTCCTTGGGGAAGTAGGTCGCATAGGCCTCGTCGATGTCCTCCCGGCTGATCGGTCTCTCCATGGCGTTGTAGTAGTACAGCTTGTTCCTGACGAGCCGGAGGAGGTCCCGGGGCTGCGACGCCTTGAACGGCCTCTGGTCGCCGCTGTACTTCGAGAGCAGGTACGGAAGCACGTCCGGCTTGTCCTTCAGGTTCATGCGGCCCAGCACCAGGTTCCAGATCGCCGCGTACTCGTCCATGGTCGGGTCCCGCATCACCACCTTGTACGGGATCCGGCGCAGGAACGCGGGGTCCATGATGTCTTTGAGAGACAGGTTCGACGAGAAGATGATGACCTCGTCGGTCATCACGGTGAGCCGCGACCCGGCAACGACCATGAAGTCGATATGGTTCTCGAGCGGCACGATCAACCGGTTGAAGATCTCGTCGGTGCGGCACTGCTGTCTGCCGAAGTCGTCGAT
The DNA here is from genome assembly GCA_016213885.1 of Candidatus Rifleibacteriota bacterium. Taxonomy (GTDB): domain Bacteria; phylum Muiribacteriota; class UBA6191; order JACPRK01; family JACQZM01; genus JACQZM01. The sequence continues at coordinate 12,865 of JACQZM010000153.1, forward strand.
CAGGAACACGCCGCCGTTGGCCAGCACCTGGGGAGGCGGCCTGAACGCCTTGAACTTGTCGTCGTACTTCACGTCCAGGTCGGAGAGGACCATCTCGCCGCCCACGGTCACCATCGGCGCCTGGCACACCTGCCACCTGGGGTCGTAGCCCCTGAGCGTCTGGTACTCCGCCAGCGGCGTCTGGATCGACTCGTCGAACACCTTCAGGATCTGCTTGTTGACCTCCACGGCGTAGGGCAACAGGATCGGGGGAAGAAGGTGGACGATCTGGAACGACAGGTCGGTCTTGCCGTTGCCGGCGCCGCCGTACAAGAAGATGGACTGACGGCTCGCCGCGGCCTGGCCGATGACGTGGTTCAGCTCCTGGTAGCCGATGCGCCGGGAGAAGACCTCTTTGACCTTCTCCGGGGTGACCCGGAACTCCGGGTTGGTGGCGGTGGCCTTCATGTACTCCCTGGTGACGTTCTGATACTCCTCGAACGTCACCGGCGCCACGCCCAGGTACTGGTTGCGGTCGAGAACGTTCTTGGCCTTCTCGATCCCCTTTGCGTAGAGGGCGTAGGTGAAGTCGCCCCCCAGGTCGATGCCGCTCTTGGTCGCGGCGCCCACGACCGTGAGCAGCTCCTCGTCGGCCAGGAGCTTCAGCACCTTGTTGATGATCGGAACGGAGATCTTCAGCGACTTGGACAGCTGGTTCCCGCTCATCTCGCCGGTCAGGTAGAGCGACTTCAGCAGAAGCTCCTCCAGGGTGTCCAGGGTGCGCCCCAGGTCCTGTGGGTCTTTCGGTGATTTGGGCAGGTGCTGGAGAACATCTTGAATCATGATGGAAGCCGCCTGGCAGATGCCGGTCAGGAGCCCATCATATCAAAGGAGAAACGGCGCTTTCAACCCGGGTCCTGGCCAGGATGCTCCGCGGGGTCGCCGGAGCTCGGCCAGCGATCCGCCAGCGGCCTCGATCCAGGCCCACCCCCCCGGTGGAACGAATCCGGCCGGTGTCGCGGTCGGGGGCACGACCGGGACTCCGCGCGGCGCCGGATCTCGAGGGGATTCATTTGAAGTCGCGTCCCCTTTTCTCGAACGATCGGCCGTGTCATGATGGCTACCGTCGGCCACGGCCGCCTCCAGAACCGCGAAGCGAGGGGAGGTCGAGCACCGCCGATCCGGTCTCGCGCCATGCGCCCGGTGTGTCCGCGACGGGGTCGCCAGCGAGATGCCCCGGGGACCCGATGATGAGCCTGGACGGCCGGCCATGATCATCCACGTGGACATGGACGCCTTCTACGCCGCCATCGAGGAGCGGGAGCGACCCGAGCTGGCCGGCCTGCCGGTCATCGTGGGGGCCGACCCCAGGGGCCGGGGAGTGGTCTCCACCTGCTCCTACGCGGCGCGCCGGTTCGGCATCCGATCGGCCATGCCGATCCGCGAGGCGTTTCGCCGGTGTCCCCAGGGCGTCTTCCTGCCGGTGAGGATGGAGCTCTACGTCCGGGCGTCGCGGCAGGTGATGGACATTCTGGAGCAGTTCTCTCCGCTGGTGGAGCCGCTCTCCATCGACGAGGCGTTCCTGGACGCCCGGGGCTGCGAGCAGCTGTTCGGCCCGCCCCGGGAGATGGCCCTGAAGATCAAGACCAGGATCCGCGAGGAGACAGCGCTCCCATGCTCCGTGGGGGTCGCGCCGAACAAGTTCCTCGCCAAGCTGTCGACGGAGCTGGGCAAGCCCGACGGTCTCGTGGTGCTCGAGCCCGGACGGGTCAGGGAGGTGCTCGACCCGCTCCCGGTGGAACGGGTGTTCGGGGTCGGAAAGCGGACCGGAGCGACGCTGGCCACGATGGGGATCTTCACGGTGGGCCAGATCGCCGCCGCGCCGTTCGACCGGCTCGTGCAGCGGCTGGGCCTGGCAGCGGCCTCACACATCCAGCGGCTCGCCAGGGGAGAGGACGACCGGGACGTGGAGCCGAACCGGAGGCCCAAGCAGATGGGGGCCGAGCGCACCTTCGCCTTCGACCTCGAGGATCCGGCGGCGCTGCGCCGGCAACTTCTGGAGCTGGCCGGCGACGTGGGGGCTTCGCTGAGGCGACACGAGTACCGGTGCCAGTCGGTGCGGCTCAAGCTGCGGACCGAGGACTTCGTCACGACCATGCGCAGCCAGCAGCTCCCGTCGCCCTCCAGCTGTGACCGGACGATCTACCGGACGGTCTGTCAGCTCCTGGCGGCCCATCCGCCGGGCCGTCCGGTGCGGCTCCTCGGCGTGACGGCCGCCGACCTCGTCTACGGCGACGAGGAGCAGCAGGGACAGCTGTTTCCGCCGCCCGGCGACGACGCGCGGGCCGCCTCCGTGGAGCGGGCGCTGGACCGGGTGAGACAGCGGTTCGGCCGGTCGGCGCTCGGTCCGGCATCGCTGGTCTCTCGGTCTGGTGGCGGTCGTCGCGGCCGGACAAAGGGGCCAGACGAGTGACTCGAGTGAGCTCACCACCTCCTCCCTTCCGTGCCCCGCCCCGGGCCGGACGATCCGCTCCCTCCCCGGCTCCGGTCAGCGGCGTGGCGAGGTCCCGGGAACCCAGGATCCCCCGCCTGTTTCGCGGAGTCGGGCCTGTGATCAGGCCTCGGCCTGGCTGCAGAGTCACGAAGGAAGTGGAGGGGATTCATTCGAAGTCGCGCTCGGGGCGCGACTCGGATCCGGCGAGGCGCCGGATCTTGGGAACTTTGTCTCCTCCGGACCCGTAGTAAGTTCGACGGTTCGTTTGTCTCGTTTCCAAGGAGGGCCCCATGCGCCCCGGCAGGGTCACCTGTCTTCTGACCGCCATCTTCTTCGCCTGGTCCGTACTGGCTCCGGCCCCGCTGGCCGCTGCCCAGGCCTCGCGCCTTTCCGGCGTGAAGGAGTTCCTGATCAAGGACTGGGAGCGCACCAGGTCCGACCTGCGCCGGGTCGGCGAGTTCCTGGCCCGTGATTTCGCCAGGACCAAGGCCGATCTCTCGGCGGTTCGCTCGCGACTGGCCTCGCTGAAGCTCGTGGCCAGCAGCAAGGACCGTGGGGACCGGATGCGCGAGCTCATGCAGGGGGTGCGCGAACGGCTCGTCGACCGTCTCGACGCCACGATCGACGAGATGGGCGTCCGGGAGTTCGCTGCCATGGTGGCCAGGTTCACCGGCAAGCCCGTGGTGGCCGCCGGCGAGGACGCCGACGGGCGGCTCATGAAGGCCCGGCTGGTCCGGTCGTTCGACCAGGCGTTCCAGACCGTGACGGACGACATGGCCCGGAAGGGCCCGGGAGCTCTGGTCGACGCCGTCAGGGAGGCCGACGACATCGTCGAGCAGATCGGCCGCGGTGCCACGCCGGGGCAGGTGGCGGAGGTGCTGCAGGCTCGTCACCTCGGGCCCGGGGGCGACCGGGATGCTGTCCGGAAGGTCGGCTTCTTCAGGGCGCTCGGCAAGGTGCTCAACACGCTCTTCATGGTCGCGTCCTGCGGTGCGCTCAGCCTGGTCAGCCTGGGCTTCATGGCCTACGGCCTGACGACGGGAGGGCTCTTCTTCACCGCCACCGGCGGCGCCGCCGTCGCAGCCTGTCTCTACGGCATGGTGTTCTACGTGGCCCGGTGCATCAAGGAGCTGCACGGGGCGGCGCCGTTCCTGGATCCCGAGTCCGCGTTCGCGATGGGGGTGGCGCTATGACCCGCGCGCTGGTCAACGGCCTTCTCGTCCTCGTGCTGCTCGTTTCTGCAGCCCTGGGACAGCCCGACGGGCCGCGGGGCATCTCCGTCATGGGCGTCGATTCGGAAGAGGGGGGTGGACCGGCGCTCCAGGCCGCCGCCCTTGCCCCGGTCGCGATCGGGCCGTTCACCGTCTCCGGTCAGCCCGTCGAGAGCTGGCACACCTGCTTCGAACGGGAGCTCGACGCCCCCAGCTTCTACAACTTCGAGTCGTACCAGCAGTACGGCTCGTTCAAGCACAGGTTCGTCAACGAGGGCACCTGCTACGGCATCTCGATGTTCACCCTGAGGTACTTCCAGTGGTTCATCCTGCCGCACCTGCTGACGGACGCCCAGCTCGCCGCGGCCAGGCCGCGGGTTCTCCCGGGCTACGCACGGCAGGTGGCCAGGGACATGGGGCTTCCTGGCTGGGTCCTCGAGTCGCCGACCAGCGACGGCTCCGGCGGCAGGCTCACGGCCAGGCAGCGGGCGGCGCGCATCGCTCCGTGGCGCCTGCGGACGCTCTTGACCGGCAAGGCCGACCTGACGCGGGCGCTCGGACAGACCATCGAGAAGATCGCCAAGAAAGAGTGCGCCATGATGTTCGACAACCAGCGCCTGCTGGTCAATCTCGGCTCCCGGATAGCACAGTTCATCGACCGGACCATCTTCCGGAGAGCCAACCGCGACACGACCATGGGGCGCCTGTTCTTCGGTGTGGGCGGCTTCGGTCTGATGAAGCAGTACATCTCCGACACCTCCCTCGGCGCCTTCGAGGTGGGGTTCTTCGGCTCGAAGCTCAAGCCGATGTGGGGGCACTCCGTGGTCGGCTTCCGGATCACCCGGTTCCAGGCGACGAAGAGGGGTTCCGCAGGGACGTTCGAGGCCTACCGCGTCGACCTCTACGACAGCAACGATCCCACGAACACGTCGGACGATTGCCTGTGGTTCTTCCCGTCCGAGCAGGCCTTCGCTCCGTCCAAGGGGTACGCCGAGTTCTACGACGGCGAGAATCCGCTTCTCCCCAAGGGCAAGGAGTTCCTGCTCTCGGCGCAGCTGGGCCCGAGCGCCGATCCTGAAAGAGGCCGCTGAGCTCCCGG
>JACQZM010000154.1 GCA_016213885.1 Candidatus Rifleibacteriota bacterium
CGAAAAACGGGTCTGCGTCAACCGACTGTGGAAAGCATGATCCACATGGGCTTCCCGCATGCCGCCATCATCGAACTTACGCAACGGCCTATACATCAGTCGCCGGTCCGTCACCCACGAATCCAGGCGGGTACCACGAGGGCCCGGAGCCTCCTTGAGCCCTTGCCACCCATGCCGTTCCACATGCTCGCGGACCGCCGCCAAGACGACCTCAGGATCGACGGGACGGCGCGGCGGGTCTCCCCAGGACCACCCCGGGAGAGACTCGAGAATCGGGATCCGGTCGCCATGGAGCTTCTTCCTGTGGTACTCCTGTCGGCGGGCCAGAACCCAGGCGTGGAGATCCACGCCATCGCGAACGACACCAGGCCTCACGGCTTTCCACCCGCCTCGCCGCACCACGGCCCGGAGGCTGCGGATCACCTCGGGGAACTCGTACGGCCATGGGTCCCACGTCCACCCGGGAATCGCCTCGAGGGCCTCCTGAAGATCAGGGGGAATCGTGTGACGCCGATACTGGGAGCGGCAGTAGAAGACCCACCGGCCGATGGGCCATCCATCGGAGACCGTGACTCCGGCAGTACCCGTGACCAGAGCGCTCCACCCGTGTTCTGCCACGAATGCTCTCAGTCGCGTCAGGTACTGGATACGCCGGGCGGCGTACCGGCTCTCTGGCCTGACTCCAAGGGCTCGCACATCCTGTGGCCTCCGTGAGGGATCGATCTCGAGAGGTACTTCCAGCCTCCACCCCGGGACCTTGTCGAGAAGGCGCGACAGGCAGGTGGGAAGCGCTCCACGATTGTAGCGCCTTCGGATCTTGACGACCCAGGGCCCGAGGTTCACTCCCGCGTACCTGGTGGTGGACCGAAGCGCTCTCCAGCCATGCCCGGCGAGAAAGTGCCTGAGGAGAGCCACGCGCTCTCTGAAGCGCTGCTTCACGCGTCGGAAACGCGCGGCCCTGGCAGCGGCCGGCAGACGGTGCCAGGTCCACTTCCACCCGGGAATCGACTCCAGCGCACTGATCCACTCCGCGGGGCAGCGCTCCTTCCGGTAGCGCTGGCAACAATGCCGGACCCAGTGGCCCAACGCGAACCCGTCCACGACGGTCGAGTGTTCGACGTCACGCCACGAATGTTCTCGAAGATACTTCTTCGCCAGATCGACATGAGCCCGGAAACGCTGCTGCAAGGGATCCCAGCTCCACCCCGGCAGCGCCTCCAGGGCAGTGAGGATACGCTCTTTCGCGACATCGCCGCTTCGTACCATTTTCGGCGCGCGGCTGCGACCTCTGGGGAATCGTCGACGAGCAGGTGACCGGGAACGGGTCGTAGACGCCATGACCGTGGTGGTCGTCCCGTGTTGTCGGTTCGAGTGTCGACCATGAGCCTACCACATGCCCGGAGTCGCTCGCTCGACAGCACCAGCACGGATGCTCGGCGGCCAGGACGTCACTCACCAGGGGCGCGTCGCAGGCCAGGAGATATCCGAGCAGCAGCAGAACGGGCCGGGCCAGCAGGAGTCGGTCTTCTCGCACCAAGCCTCGAGCACAGCTCTCGTTCGGTCGTCACAGCGTGGATGCAGCAAGCGGCGCTCCCGGTGTTTGGCAACTTCATCAGCTGCCTCTTCGCGCGACTGCGCGGCCTCTGACCGTCCGCTATCGGACGGCAGGCGGCACGAGCCGGTCGATCGACCAGACCGCGATCTCTCCCACCGCGGTTCCGGCCGCCACCACCCGCCAGCCGGCGTCGGTGGCGAGGCGTGTCGCGAAGAACGGCGGCGTGCTTCCGCCGGGCAGATGGGCCGGTGGAGAAAAGGCGCGGGACCTGGACCGGTCGGACAGGTCGAGTCGGCCGAACGCCCTGGCGAGCATCCCCGCCACGCGGGCGGGCGCGCCCGAGGCGACCGTCGGTGCCGCAGCCCGGAGGCGGTTCAACGATCGCCTCCCGCGACCAGCCTGGCGTAGTCGTCGGGCGTGTCCACGTCGTCGAGGACCGTTCTGTCCTCCACCTCGACGTCGACGACCGCGGCGCCGGGCCTCTTCACGACCGCCCTCATCTGGGCGGTGGCGGGCAGCTCCAGAGCGGCCTCGAGATCATCGGCGCTCAGGATCAGCGGATGCGCGTGCTTGCCCCCGCACCGGGCCAGGTAGATGCCCCGGCCGGCGCCTCCCTGCCAGGCGCTGGCCAGGGCCCGGTACGTGGCCCCGGTCACCGCGGGCTGATCCACCAGCGCCACCAGGGCCGCGGGCATCGGCCTGCCGGCCTCGAGAAGAGCCTTGACCCCCTCCTGAAGGCTCGAGAGCTGCCCCCTGTCGGGGTCCGGGTTCACGACCACCTGGGCGGACCGCAGGTCGATCGCCGCGGTGATCTCCGCGGCGTGGCGTCCGAGCACGACCAGGCATCTGGATACCGGCACGCGGGCCATCCGGTCGAGGATCACCGAGAGGAACGGCCGCCCCTCGTAGTGCAGGAGCGCCTTCGGCGACCCCATCATCAGGTGCAGCGTCTCCCCATCCTCGATCGCGACGGTATCGAGTTGCGCCGGGTCCAGGTACTCCTGCCGCAGAAGAAGCTGGTATCCCTCCCTGACCCCGCCCTCGTCATCGAACAGGGCAGCGCGGAGGCGTTCCCCGCCCTTTCTGCCCAGGTCGGCCAGGGCGTCCCGTAGAGAGGCTCCACAGGCGTCGATACGGGCCGTCCCCGCCAGGTCTTTCAGCGATGCGTAGAGCCTCACGGTCAGCGTGGCCACGGAGCCACCTCCCACCAGCCCAGGGCCCGCAGACTATACCTCGGCCGGGCGTTGTCGGGCCAGGTTCTCGGAGACCCTCGATGCCGACCTTGCGGAGCGGTGAGAGGGCTCTCAGGCGCGTCCGCCCTTGATCACGCGGAGAAGCGGCTGATCGACGCGCCTGGAGCGTCCCCGACTCTGGGCGCTCCTCGCCCGCCCGGGTGCGGCGTCGCCGTCACCGTCGTCGAGTCGGCCTGCAGGCTCGTCGTCGAACCGTCGCCGCCGGGAGCCCCGTCGGTCGCGAACGATGGCCGTCAGCGCCACGTCTCCACGGCCCCGGCAGAGGAGATACGCTTCGGCGAATGCGACCAGAGCCAGCGTGGCTCCGAGGGCGAGACCGCAGACCATCGCCAGGGCGGCCACCCACATGCCGAGCCGGTGGGCCGTGAGGCCGCCTCGCCCGGCGCCGAGCTCGAGCTGGAGAGCCCCGAGAAGCGCGCGGCCCGCGTCGAGCGGAGGGGCGGGAACCAGGTTGACGAGGCCGAGGAGGAGGTTGCACCGGGCCGCCACGCCGGCCGCCGCGCCGGCCCCCGGCGGGATGTACCCCGACAGCGCCTCCAGCACCCCGAAGACCGCCAGGCTCGCCAGCGGCGCCGCCAGGGAGATCAGCGTCTCGTGCCCCGCCGCGGGCCAGCCCGACAGCCTGGGAATGCCGCCGAACACGTGCAGCTCGACGCTGATGGTCCGGTAGCCCAGCCTCCGGGCGACCAGGGCGTGAACCAGTTCGTGGAATGCGAGGGAGCAGATGAAGAGGGCGCCGGCTCCGGCGAGCCAGCGCACCGTGTGGACATCGAAGGTCCGGAGGAGGCCGGTGGCGATCACCGCCCCGGCCACGAGCACCAGCGACCAGTGGGCCCTGACCGGAATGCCGAACAGACGCCCGATCGGGACGGCCCAATCGCGCTCCTCGGCGTCCACCCGATCATCCCTCCCTGTAGCCGCACTGGCCACAGTAGAGGGTCTTCGAGAATCGCGTCAGGCTTCGCCCGCACTGGGGGCAGAGCTCCCTGACCTGCGACCCCGGAAGGAACGTGTTGCCAGCGGGTTTCTGCGACGTGACCATGGAGGCCAGGTACTCTCCGAGCTTGGACCCGGCGGTCACCAGCAGACCCGACGCGAACCACAGGACCAGATTCTTCGCCACACTTCCCACGGCGATTACCTCGGCACCCGGGTGGGCGGACCGGACCTCCGCCCCGGACTGTGGTATACTCGCTCCGCGGGTCCGCACGGGCCTGCGGTGTCGGGCACGGATCGGACGAGCGCCCGACCCTCGATCCGGCGAAGCTCTGGCCGCGAAGCTGCAGGTCCCACGGACCTGGCGGACGAGCCGCTGGAGGCTTGCGGAGCTCGTCCATCCGACAGTCCCCTCCGGGCGCGCCCTCCGGTCTCGCCCGCACGACCTCGACCTCCCCGGGGCACCGGTTGGAGACCCATGGATCACCTGACTTTCAAGCTCGGCCGCCCCGTGACCCGCACGACGAGCCAGTTCATCGTCTATCCCGCTGAATCCCCGGATGCGGTGCGCCACGCCGTGCGCCTCGGCCTCGCTTCTCCCGAGATCGCCGACGGCCTTCTCTCGCCTGGCCGGATCAGACTTTCCCTCACTGCCACCCTGGTGGCCCAGGCCGCTCCCGGAAGGCCCCAGGTGGTGGCGCTGGAGCTCCCCAGACCCGGGGTCGGCCTGGACCTCCGGCAGGGTTCGGCCGCGCCCGCCCACGTGCTGTCGCGGTTCTTCGGCCCCCCCCCGTGGACCGAGCGGTATCGTCAGGCCTGGGCCGAGATCGCGAACCTTCTGCGCGCCGGCGACGTGACCGACACGTCTGTGGTGGTGCTGACGGCGGGCGAGCCGGACCGGGCTGCCGCCGTGGCGGAGGGGCTGATCCTCGGCTCCTACGCTTTCGACAGGTACCTGGGGTATCGCCGCAAGCCGTCGACCGAGCGGTGCGTCCGCCTGGCCGGATCCGTGGAAGCCGGAGAGATGAGGCAGCTTGCCCGGCGAGCGATCACTGTGGCCGAGTCGGTGAACTTCGCCAGGGATCTGGTCAACACGCCGGCCAAGGACCTCGGGCCCCAGGAGCTGGAAGACGCCGCCGCGGAGCTGGCCCGCGACCTCGGTCTGAAGTGCAGGTCGATGACCCCCGCCCAGCTGCGCAAGAGGGGCCTGGAGGGCATAGCCGCGGTCGGCCAGGGGAGCCCCCGCAGCCCCCGGTTGATCGTGCTCGAGTACGCTCCGGCCCGGCCCAGGTACCGGATCGCCCTGGTCGGCAAGGGGGTCACGTTCGACTCGGGCGGGCTCTCCCTCAAGGACGGCAAGGGCATGGAAGTGATGAAGAAGGACATGGCCGGGGCCGCGGCGTGCCTGGGCGCCCTTCGAGCTGCCGCCATGATGGAGCTGCCGGTCCAGCTCACGGTGTTCATCCCGGCAGCGGAGAACATGCCCGACGGCACGGCGCAGCGTCCCGGCGACATCATCCGGTGCGGGTCGAAGACGATCGAGGTCACCAACACCGACGCCGAGGGGCGGCTCATCCTGGCCGACGCTCTGGTCCTGGCCCAGGAGCAGGGCCACGACGCCATCGTCGATGTGGCCACCCTGACCGGAGAGGCCGGGAGGACCTTCGGCAACGTTCTGAGCCCGGTCCTGGGCAACGACTGGACGTGGGTCGAGCGACTGCTCTCGGCGGGCCTGACCGCTCACGAACGGTTCTGGCCGTTGCCGTTGCTGGCGGAGTACAGGGAACCCATGCTCGGAGAGATCGCGGACCTCAAGAACGCGAGCCAGATGGGAGGATACACGGCCGGCTCCATCCTGGCCGGGGCGTTCCTCGCGGAGTTCTCGCCGAAGACCCCGTGGGTCCACCTCGACATCGCCAACACGTCATGGTCGGCGGCCGATCTGGGCTACCTGCGGAAGGGAGCCACCGGAGTGGGGGTCCGGGTGCTGGTCCAGCTCCTCCGGGACCTCGCCGCGGAGTCCGTCGGGAGCGAGGCCCGAAGGCGGCCCCGGCCGCGAGCAGCTACCCATGCCTGAGTACAAGTTCAGCGGCATGCAGTGCCGTCGCAAGACCGGGCGGGCCACGCCAGAGCCGCTCTTCGTGATCGACGAGACGGCGGGGCCCGAAGCCGGGTCCCATCTCGTGCTCGAGTCCAGCTGGCTGCCCGGGACCAGGGAGTTCTGCGACGGGGTCCGTCAGCTCATGGGGCGGCTGGCAGAGCGATTCGACGTGTTCCTGATGCTGTTTCCCGAGGAGGGTGACGTGCGTCCGGCCAGGAACACCTGGTCGCCGACGCGCCGCAGCTTCGCCGATGGCCGGTGGTTCTCCGAGGTGAGACCGCGGGCCCGGATCGTGCAGCTGGCGCGGAACGCCGACCTCGTGGACCTGGCGTGGTTCGATGACGAGGGTCTGTTCCTGGGCGTCGACAGGAAGGCGGGCCACAACGCCGCCTCCGTGGCCCGGCTTCTGGATCGGGCGCCGGACCGGGGAACCGGCGACTGGGTGCTCCGGGAGGTCGCGTTCTACTCGTACGCACTCGATCTCAAGTTCCACATCCGGGATCGCCGGCCCGAGGATCTGGACTGGATCAGGAAACAGCTGCCCTGAGAGCCTGTGGGCGAAGCCCCAAGACCCGGCGCCTCGCCGGGTCCGAGTCGCGCCCCCGAGCGCGACCTCAATCCGGATCCCCTCCTCTTTCTGCTCTCTCCCGAGCGCGCCCCCGACGCTACCCGGCGCTGAAGTACCGGCCCTCGGGGTGGT
>JACQZM010000155.1:0-3428 GCA_016213885.1 Candidatus Rifleibacteriota bacterium
GAGGCCACCGTGCTGGCCAAGAAGAAAGAGCTCGAGAAGGCCCGCAACCTGCTGCAGAAGGTGGCCGAGGCGGCGGACCCGCGGATCCGCGCCAACGCCAACTTCGACCTGGGCTGCCTCGACCTGGACGAGGGGAAGGTCGAGGATGCGGTCTCCCGCTTCAAGAAGACGCTCCAGCTGGACCCGGGCGACCGGGAGGCGAAGCACAACCTGGAGCTCTCGACGGCGCTTCTCGCCCTGAAGAAGCAGAAGCAGCCCCAGCCGCAGCCGTCGGGCCAGCCCAGTCCGAACCCCTCGCCGAACCCCTCGCCGAGCCCCGCGGCGAGCCCGTCGCCCTCCCCCTCCCCTTCCCCGTCCCCCGGGGCGAGCCCCGGCCCGTCGCCCGGCCCGGCTCCCTCCCCGAGTCCCGCCCCCGCGGCGAGCCCCGCCTCGGGCGTCGCGGCGGAGCAGAAGGAGATGGGTGAGAAAGAGACCCGGAAGCTCCTGAAAGCGCTGGAAGACGACGAGAAGAAAGACATGAAAGAGCTCTTGATGCTGCGGTCGAAGCGCGATGGCGAACGCCACGTGGAGAAGGACTGGTGAGCCCCGTGGACAGGTGTCGGAGGGCCGGCGGCTGGGTCGTCGTCGTCCTCTCGGCGCTTGTCCTGACGTCGGTGACCTACTCTCTCGAGGTCTCCGTGGCCGGCGGGAGTCCGGGCAACCAGCCGCCGGAGGTACAGCCGGTCGACGGGCTCAAGGTGCTGACGTCGGGAGCCTCCGACCAGATCCAGGTCGTGAACGGTGAGATGAGCCACACGCGGGTCCACCAGTACGCGCTGCTGCCGCAGAGAGCCGGGACGTTCACGATCCCACCGGCCAAGATCGAGGTGAACGGCAAGGTCCACCAGTCGTCGCCGGTCACCGTCAAGGTGCTGGCCGGCCAGGGACCCGGGGCCCAACCCCAGGGGGCCGGCGTCCCGGATGAAACCGCGACCCGGCAGCCGCCGCAATCCCAGCCTCCCACGGACGCCAACGCCCTCTTCCTCAAGGCCCGGGTCTCCCGCCGGGAGATCTATCAGGGCGAGCCGGTCGTCTACTCGTCGAGGCTCTATTCGCAGTACAGACTCGGCGACCGGATCGGGCTCAAGGAGGAGGCGAGCTTCCAGGGCTTCCTGGTCGAGGGGCAGCAGGCGACCCCCGGAGGGCGGGTCGCCGTGGAAGGGGGCGTTCGCTACCAGGTCGTCGACGTGTCCCGGAAGATCCTGGTGCCGACCCGCCCCGGGACGCTGGAGATCAAGCCGGAGACGCTCCAGGTCCCGCTGGTGGTGCGTACGCGCCGCGCCACGAGCGCCCACGACCCGTTCGGCTCCCTGTTCGACGACGACGATTTCGGCTTCCCGCTCTTCTCCCGTCAGCAGATCGTCAACAAGTTCGTGACCGCTCCGCCGATCCCGGTCACGGTGATGCCGCTGCCGGCGGAGGGCAGGCCAGCCAGCTTCGCCGGCGCCGTGGGCACCGACTTCTACCTCACCAGCGCGCAAGACAAGGACACGCTGAAAGAGAACGAGACGTTCACCCTGAAAGTCACCGTCGCGGGCAACGGCGACGTGAGGACCGTGGGCGAGCCGAAGCTGAGCCTGGGGCCCGACTTCAAGCTGTTCCCCACCAAGTCGACGCCGAAGCTCGAGGTGAAAGAGGCGGGGCTGTCGGGCAGCCGCGTGTTCGAGTTCCTGCTGGCGCCGCGGAGCCCCGGCGAGAAGGTCATTCCCGGCGTGGAGTTCACGTACTTCGACACGGCCAGGCGAACCTACGTGACCAAGCGGACCGCGGCGCTCAAGGTGACCGTGGTCGCGGGCGAGAAAGAAGAGGTCCTGTCGTCGGCCAACTTCAGACAGTCCTCCGAGGTGAAGGTGCTCGGTCGCGACATCCAGTTCATCAAGGAGGCCGGCGGGGCGCTGGAGGACGTGTCCGATCTCGCCAGAAGCCCTTCATTCCTTCTGGCCAACCTGCTTCCGGTTCTCGCCTTGGTGGGCGTGTGGCTCATCGAAGCCCGGAGGCGGCGGCTGGAGCAAGACGTGCCGTGGGCCAGACGGAGTCGAGCCGCCGGTCGCGCCCGGGCCGGGCTGGCGGCGCTCGCCGCCCGTCCCCGGGAAGAGCAGACGCTCAAGACCGTGCTCGTGGGCCTCGAAGAGGTGCTGCTCGGCTACCTGGCCGACAAGCTCAACCGCTCCGCCGCCGGGCTGGTGGTGGGTCAGATCGAGGAGCAGCTCTCCGGCCGAGCCGTCGATCCGGCGCTGATGAACCGGTTGAAGGCGCTTCTTGCGCAGTGCGAGCAGATGCGATACGCCCCGGCCTCCGCGGGTCCGGGTGCGGACTCGACGGAGCCGTCGATCAAGACCGCCGAGGAGCTGATCGGGCAGCTCGAGGAGGTCCTCTAGATGATCTGCCGGACGATGCCGCCGCTCCTGCTCCTCGTGCTGTCATGGCTCATGGGCCTCGCCTCGTCGACCCTGGTCGCGGCGGCCGAGAGCGGCGATCAGGGTCCGCTGACCGCCTTCGCCCGGGCCAACGAGGCCTACAGATCCAGAGACTACGTGAAGGCGCTGACGCTCTACCGGTCCGTGGACAGCAAGCTGCGCAACCCGGTCGTGCTCTACAACCGCGGAAACGCCGCGTTCAAGGCCGGTCGCCTGGGCGAGGCGATCCTGGCCCTGGAGAAGGCGCACCGCCTGGCTCCAAGGGATCCGGACATCCGGGTGAACCTGAGCTACGTCAAGGCTCAGGTCAGGGACTCCATCCCCGAAGAGGACCTGGACCTCGTGACCCGATTGCTGTCCGGGATCATCGGCCGATTCTCCCTGAACGAGCTGGCTGCCGCATCATCGATCCTCTTCTGGGTCAGCATGCTGCTCGCCTGCGCCCTGGTCCTGGTTCGCGCCCCTGCCCCCGGGTACTGGCTCAGGTGCGCCCTGGCGTTCTTCGCCGTGGCGCTGGTCCTGGTGGCGGGCCTCTTCGCGATCAAGTTCTACCTGGACGAATGGCACCGGAACGGGGTCATCCTGGCCGCGGAGGTCCAGGTGATGTCGGGCCCTGGCCAGGACGAGATCAAGCGCTTCACTCTCCACGAGGGCACGCAGGTGCGGCTGGTCAAGGAGTGGGACCGGTGGGTCCAGATCGGCCTTCCCAACGGCGAGACCGGCTGGACCCTGTCGGAGCACGTGGGCCAGATCTAGCGCCAGGCGACGGCGCCGACGGGGACCGGCGGAGGCCGCGATCGGTCAGTGCGAGTCTTTCACGCCCTGGGCTTCCATCTCCGCCCAGATCTGCTTGAGGCTGGTTCCCGGACCGAAGCAGTCGTCGGGGATCGCGATCCCCTCTCTCTTGAACCGGAGCAACCAGGCGGGCCTGGCGCCGGTCCAGACGTAGCTTCCGAGGACCTTGCCGCCGGC
>JACQZM010000155.1:3451-4721 GCA_016213885.1 Candidatus Rifleibacteriota bacterium
CGGTCTGTTCGAACCTGAAGATGTCCTCCAGCTGGATCTGTCCCTGGGCGAGGCCGTTCACCGTCGTGATGTGGGTGACCTTCCGGCTCCCGTCGTGGAACCGGTTCTGCTGGGCCACCAGGTCGAGAGCCGAGGCGATCTGCTCCCGGATGGCCCGGGAAGGCAGGGCGGTGCCGGCCATCATGACCATGACCTCGATACGTCCCATCAGCTCCGTGGGGCTGTTGGCGTGAGCGGTCGTGAGGGAGCCCTCGTGGCCCGTGTTCATCGCCTGGAGCATGTCCAGGGTCTCGCCGGCCCGGCATTCGCCCACGACCACCCGGTCCGGCCGCATTCTCAGGCAGTTCTTGATCAGCTCCCGGATCGTCACCTGCCCCTTGCCCTCCACGTTGGCCGGGCGGGTCTCGAGGGAGACCACGTGGTCCTTCTGCAGCTGGAGCTCCGCGGAGTCTTCCACGGTCACGATGCGCTCGCCGTCGGGAATGAAGTTCGAGAGCGCGTTCAGCATGGTCGTCTTGCCCGACCCGGTGCCGCCGGACACGACGATGTTCAGGGCCAGGTTGACGCACGCCTCCAGCAGGCGGGCCATCCCGGTGGTCAGGGCGCCGTATTCGACCAGCTTGTCCACGGTCAGCGGCTTCTTGGAGAACTTCCGGATCGTGAGCGTGGGCCCGCAGAGCGCCAGCGGGGGGATGGTCACGTTGACGCGAGACCCGTCCGGCAGCCGGGCGTCGACCAGCGGGCTCGACACGTCGCACCGCCGCCCCAGCGGCGTCACGATCTTCTGGATGATGTGCATCACGTGGGCGTCGTCCTTGAACGTGACGGTCGAGCGATGGACCTTCCCCTTCTGCTCGTAGAAGATCTTCTTGGGGCCGTTGACCATCACCTCGCTGACACCCTCGGTGTCCAGTAGCGGCTGGATCGGCCCGAAGCCGATGATGTCGTTGAGCAGAAGCTGCAAGACGTCCCTCTTGAGCCGCTCCGGCAGGGTGGCCCGGGTGATCGTCAGCTCCAGATCGATCGACTCGTTGAGGATCGGGGTGAGCACCGACGCCTCGCTGCTCTTGGATCCGAGCTTGGCGACCTGACGCTGCACCTCCACGTCGTTCAGGAAATGGGTGAGCACCCGCTCCCGGAGCGCCTCTATCCGGTCCCGGTCCCTCTCCTCGTCGGAGAGCCGGCTCGCCGCCGTGGGAGGCCGTCCCAGCGTGCGCATCCGGCCGCCGGCCGACGGGGTCGAAGCCGGGGGCGGCTCCGGAATCAGGTA
>JACQZM010000156.1:0-9100 GCA_016213885.1 Candidatus Rifleibacteriota bacterium
GCACTACAACGAAAGATCCCGGCCGTCGCGAGGCCGAGCGAGGCGAAGGCTGGCAAGGAAGAGGAGCGAAAGGACCGGAGGTGTACTTGAACAGTACATCGAGGACCTTTCGCGACGATGACGCCGCCAGCGTTCGTCGCCGCCGGCCGCAGTAGGCCGGGATCTTTCGTTGTAGTGCTAGGCCTTCGGCCCCCTGGCCCTCCCGAGCAGCTCCTCCACCAGCCTGCCCAGGGAGGCCGACTCGTAGCTGACCGCCACGGCCACCACGATCTTCGAATCCCTGGTGCGCAGGTAGTGACAGAGCGTCTTGCCCACGGCGCCGCCGTGCTCCCAGATCGTCTCGCCGCTCCCGGACCGCACCTGCCATCCGAGGGCGTAGTCCTGGAGCTGCACCTTGTAGAGCTCGTTCTTGGCCGCCAGGTCCAGCACGGCGTCGCCGCGGAGTGCCTGGTCCCAGGCGAGCATCTCCCGGGGAGACACGACCGCCCCGCCGGCGCCGCGGTACCCCCAGGTCAGCTGGTACCCGTAGGCGAACTGGGCCCCCCGGCCCCGGTCCTCCCTGGGCACCCGGGTCAGATCGAGCGTAGGGCTGCCGATGAAGCAGGCCTCCACCATCCCGGCGGGCCGGAACAGCTGCTGGATGCAGAACTCCTCGTAGCTCATGCCGCTCGCCTTCTCGACCACGGCGGCCAGGACGAAGTAGGCCACGTTGTTGTAGTCGAACCGGGTGCCTGGCCGCGCAGCCAGCGGGAGCTTCAGAAAACCCATCGCGACGGCGTCCCGGCTTCCGTCGCCCATGTCGGGCTCCGCGTCCTGGTTCACGCCGGACGTGTGCGACAGGAGGTGTCGCAGGGTGATGCCCGCCTTGTCCGCCGGGGCCGACGGATAGAATCTCGAGACAGGAGCGTCGAGGTCGAGACGACCCTGCATCCTGAGCTTCAGGATCGCCGCCGCGGTGAACTGCTTGGTCACCGACGCCCAGTCCCACAGGGCGTCGTGGGGCATGGGAACGTTCCGGGTCACGTCGGCCATGCCGTAGCCCTTGTTGAGCAGGATCGTGCCCTCCCTCGCCACGAGGACCGAGCCGCAGAAGTTGCCCTCCCGGCCGAACGCCGCGACGAGCCGGTCCAGGTCTGCTCCGTCCACTCCCTCGACCACCGGGCCTCTGCCCAGCTGGCCGGGCAGCAGGCTGATGCCCACGGGGCTCGTCAGGGGGCTCTGCCCCGGAGTGGAGCTGGGGTTGCCGGGCAGACCGGAGGCGCTCCCGGGGAGCGGACCCAGCGGGACAGCCGGGGAGGTCACGACCACGACCCTGCCGCAGCCGGTCGCGAGCAGACCGGCCAGCATCACGGGCAGCAAGCCAGCGACCGGGACCGAGCATCGCGTGAACACGGTGGCCACCATCCCTCGTCCATCTCGGTTGCCTCGACGTGGCGCCCTGCGGGGAGCGGGCCGCGGGCTCGTCGGGCGTCGCGCCCGGTGCGACCCACGCCGGGTTCTGGTTCGCGGGGACGATGAAGCAAGGGGCGTACCAACCGGGACGAGAGGCGGCCCCGAAGGTCCGGCTCCGTCGCGAGAGACGAGCACCAGGAGCGGCTCTTGGCCGCTCTTCGTGGAGGCCGCCCGGGCCGCGCGCGGGGCGGGGTCCGGGTGGTTCGATTCGGGTCGCCGGCGGCCCAATTCGATCCGGTCGTCGCCGGGGGGCGGACCCGCCGGACGCCCGGTGGAGTCCGACGCGCGCTGCCGCTCCCTACTCGATGGCGGCGCGCTCTCTCTGTCGCTTCTGGGCGAGCTCGACCTGGAGCTGCTTGAGATACGCCCCGTAGGCCTGGGGTCCCATGGTCTCTTTCGCCTTGGCCACGTCGCCGTGGATCGGGCAGATCGCGTGATAGGTCGTCATCACGTTGAGCGCGGTCTCGAGCACCTCGAGCTTGATCGCGCCCCCCTGCGGACAGCCCGGGAGTCCCTTGTACAGGACGTCTTTCTTGAAGACCGGGTCGTCGAGCTTGGCTATCCACTCGGCGCGGGCCGGCCCGTAGGTGGAGTCGGTACTCCATTCCAGCGAGGCCCGGGCCTGCAGGCGCAGCAGCGTCTCCAGGCAGCACCGAGGATCCCGCCTGTCCTTCAGGGAGACGTAGAAACCGATCGCAACGATGAGCAGTACGACCACGGCGACCGCGATGCCTGGGACGTTTCCCGATCGAGCTGGTCGAGGGTTCATGGAGGGAGCTCCTTTCCGCGTCTCCTGGAGGGCCACGGTGGGGCGCTCTGGCCCGGGTGGGTTCTTACATCAATTAATGCAGCCGAGTTCGACACGGCAGGGACCGAGTGGTTCCCTGGAACTGTCGTGGCGGCACACCTCGAGGTGGCCATCCCGCCCACGGGCGTCGGGCCCGGGCGTGACCCGACCGAGATCACTCCCAGGCCACGATGAGCCACTTGAGCCGGCCGGACTGCATGAACCGGTCGTCGAACGCCGCTCGCCGCGTCGAGTAGGCGAACTCGAACCGCAGGATCGTCCGCGGACCCGAGAACAGGCCCGGCGGGAGCGAGTGGACCTCCGTGCGCCGGACCTCGTTCTGGCCGGCCAGTCGCGCCACCAGCTTCCAGGCCCGGCGAGGCGCCGAGGCGTCGGTGGCGCTCAGGACCAGGAGATCGTTGCCCCCTGGCTCCACCTCGAACCGGGTCAGGATCTCGAGACTGCGCCCCGCAACGCCGACAGGGACCGGCACCGGCCCCGGCGTCACGTGGAACGCCGGGCGGACCGCCTGGAGGAACGCCACCGACGCCGTGGCGCGCAGGTCGTAGTCGGCCGTCAGCGAATCCTCGCCCCGCTGGGAGGTCACGACGACCGGACCCCGCACACCGGGCGCCTCCCGGGCCAGGTCGACCTCCGGGGCGGCCCACACGTAGGCCACGCCGGTCGCCCGGGTCAACCGCGAGCGCTCCAGCTGGGCGTAGGCGGTGGAGAGGAGGCTCCTTCCGGCCGGTCGGAGGTCGATACCGCAGGCGACGGCGGTCTCCTCGAGCTCCACGAGGTCATGGATCCGCTCGTAGAGAGCCCGCTTGAGGCCCGGAGCGACGGTGTCCGAGCCGAAGACCGCGTCACGGACCCGGGCGAAGTCGACGAGCAGAGGGGCCAGTCGCTCCTGGCCCAGCGTCTCCCGCAGCCTGGCTCCCCACCGGAGCCGGATGCCGTTGCGGATGTTCTCCTGGATCTTCCTCCTCCTCGCCCTCTTGGAGCCCGCCGCGAGCGACATCATGTCGTCGTCCATCTGCACCCGCAGCGCCCGGGCGTTCAGCGTCCCCAGGGCCGCCTCGAGACGGATCGCCAGGTCCCCCGGCGAGCCCGGAGGGCGGAGTGAGCGAAGCGAAGGGCCCCCCATCTGGAACGATGCCGCCCCGCTCGGCCGCGGATCTCGCGACGCGGTCGAGCCGGCCCGGACCGGGTCCGGACTCCCGATGGCGACCCTCCGGTCCCCGTTCGAGCGGCTCGCCCCGGCGCCGCCGGGACCGGCTTCGCGCGCCCACAGCCACAGGGCGAGACCGAACCCGACGACCGCGACGAGCGTCCCGAGGACCACGGGAAGGGAGCGCGTGGCCCGCGGCTCGAGCCGGAGCCCCGGGAGGGCTCGGGCACCGTCCTGGGTCCGCTCCCCGGTCGCTGCCCGCTCCGGGCAAACGGGAACGCCGGTCCCGTCCAGGGTCACGGAGTGCGGCAGCCAGGCGAGACGCCACCGGTCGATCCGCTCGATCGCGGCCTTGGCGCTCGCGACGCGCCGGGAGGGCGCCTTCTCGAGGAACCGGAGCACCAGCTCGTCCAGCGAGGGGGGGAGCTCCGGACGGATCGAGCCGATCGGCGGGGGATGAGCGTTCACGATCCGGGCGATCAGCTCCGGAATCGAGTCGGTGGCGAACGCCGGCTGCCCGGTCAGCATCTCGTAGAGGATCGTCCCCACCGCCCAGAGATCGACGGCGGGGGTGGTGGGATCGCCGCGGATCGTCTCCGGGGCCACGTGGCGCGGCGTACCGACGATGTGCCCCTCCACGGTGAACGCCGTCGCATCGAGCTCCTTGGTCAGGCCGAAGTCCATCAACGTCACCCGGGAGCCCGGGCCGAGCATCACGTTGGCCGGCTTGACGTCGCGGTGGACGAACCCCTCGGCGTGGCAGTAGGCGAGGGCTTCCAGGAGCTTCCGGGCGATGGCCAGCGCTTCCGGAACCTCGAACGGACCGTGCTCCCGCAGGGAGTCCTGGAGCGTCCGGGATCCGACCAGGAGCTCCATCACGTAGAACGGCCGGCCGTCCATCTCCCCGGCGTCGAGGATCCGGATGATGCCGGGATGGGACAGGCGGATGCACGCCCGGATCTCGAGGAGGAACCGATCGCGGGCTTCCCGGCCCGATCCTGTCTCGCCCAGGAGCAGCTTCAGGGCGACCTCGCGCCCCAGCGGCCGCTGGACGGCGCGGTAGACGACCCCCATGCCTCCGCGTCCGAGCTCGGAGAGAACCGTGTAGGTCGCCATCCGTACCTCTGGCCGGACCGCTGACCGGCCGAAAGATCGATCGGCTGCCGGGGAAGCCTCGCCTCGAACGGCCCACGGGCCACGTTCCGTGGAGGAGGTCGTCTGCCCCTGGGCGGGCTCGCGTTCGGTCCAGACCAGGAGCCCTCCTCGACAGTCTACCGTCGATGGTCGAGAGTTTCGAGCCGACTCGATCGGTCCCGGACCTTCCCTCCAGGAGGCGAGATTCTGATGTGAGCTTCCGTCCTCTTCCGAGGTTCGTGCCCCGGGCGATGGTCCGGCGAGGCGTCAGAGCAGGTACCGTGCCGGGCCACCGCAGGGTCCGGGTGGTCGGGCCAGGATCCCCCACCTGTTTCACGGAGTCGGGCCTGTGATCAGGCCTCGGCCTGGCTGCAGAGTCACCAAGTACATGGAGGGGGTTCATTTGAAGTCGCGCTCGGGAGAGAGAGAAGAAAGAGGAAGGGATCCGGATCGAGGTCGCGCTCGGGGGCGCGACTCGGACCCGGCGAGGCGCCGGGTCTTGCGACTCGGATCCGGCGAGGCGCCGGATCTTGGTCGGGTCGAGTTGCTTGACCGACCCGGCCGGCCTTCCTATAATCGGGCAGCGATTCGATCGCCGCCAGAGACCCTGGCAGACCGAAGGAGCCGCTCACCATGAAGTACGTCGTCATCCTCCCCGATGGAGCCTCGGATCAGCCGCTGCCGGAGCTCGACGGACAGACCCCGCTCGAGGCGAGTTCCACTCCGGCGTGACGTACCGCAACCTGATGCTGCTGTCCGACGCGGCGGGGATGAAGCTCAGGTGCGCGCCGCCCCACGACATCATCGATCAGGCAGTGGCGAAGCACCGGGCCGCGGGCGAGGGCGCGGACCGCATCATGAAGCTCATGGAGCGAGCGGCCGCGCTGATCGCGGATCACCCGGTGAGCCGTCGCCGGCGCGAGCGGGGGACCGGACCGGTGACGGACATCTGGCTCTGGGGACAGGGGCGGCCGCTGGCGTTCGAGAGCTTCGCCGAGCGGTACGGCCCGACGGCCGCGGTGATCACCGGCGTGGACATCCTCCGCGGACTGGCCGTGCTGATGGGGATGAAGCTGATCCATGTGCCCGGCGCCACCGGCTACATCGACACGGACTACGACGCCAAGGGTGCGGCGGCGATCCGGGCCGTGGACGAGTTCGACATGGTCATCGTCCACGTCGAGGCGGCCGACGAGGCGGCCCACATGGGCAACGCCCAGGAGAAGGTGAAGGCGCTCCAGAGGATGGACGAAGCGATCGTCGGTCCGCTTCTGGAGAAGGTCCGCCGGTTGCCGGAGTGGCGCATGCTGGTCGCGGCCGACCATCCGACCCTGACCTCCACCAGGGGCCACTCGGCGATTCCGCCGCTGTTCGCCTTCGCCGGCACCGGCGTTCCCGCCGTGGAGAAGGCCCCGTTCGACGATGTGGCCGCCGAGCGAGGCGGCTTCTGGGTCCGGCAGGGGCATGAGCTGATGCGAACGTTCCTGGGGCGCTGATCCCGGGCACCGACGACTGGAAAGGAACACCATCATGAACATGAAAGGCTCGAAGACCGAACAGAACTTGCTCAAGGCGTTCGCCGGCGAATCCCAGGCCCGCAACCGCTACACCTACTTCGCCGGCCAGGCACGGAAGGAGGGCTTCGTCCAGATCGCCGATGTCTTCGCCGAGACGGCCGACCAGGAGAAGGAGCACGCCAAGCGCTTCTTCCAGCTCCTCGAGGGCGGCGACGTGGAGATCGTGGCGGCGTTTCCGGCCGGGAAGATCGGCACCACCGCCGAGAACCTGAGGGCGGCCGCCGGCGGCGAGCACCACGAGTGGGCCGCCCTGTACCCGGGATTCGCCACGGTGGCCCGCTCCGAGGGGCTCGAGGTCGCCGCCAGGATCTTCGAGGCCATCTCCGTGGCGGAGAAGCAGCACGAGCAGCGGTACCTGGGCCTGCTCGAGAACGTGGAGAACGGGACCGTGTTCAAGAAGGCCCAAGCGGTGAAGTGGCGCTGCCGCAACTGCGGCTTTGTCCACGAGGGGACCGAGGCGCCCAAGGCCTGCCCGGCCTGCGCGCATCCCCAGGCCCACTTCGAGGTGCAGGCCCAGAACTGGTGAGCCGCGGTGCCTAGCGCCCGGCCGGTGGCGGATACGTCGGGCCGGCCGACGGCCGGCCGGGCAGCGTGGGCGGCGTTGCCAGCGACCAGACGAGCGCCGTGCCGTCGTCGGAAGCCGAGACCAGCCCACCCCCATCGGCCGTGAACCCCAGGGCGGAGACCGCCGCGCGATGGCCGACGAGCACCGGGAACGACAGTCCCCTGGCCACATCGATGACGCGCACGGAGCCGGTCCGATCGCCCACGGCGACCCAGCGCGCGTCCGGCGAGAACCGGAACGAGGTGCTCCCCAGGGGCACCCCGGTGAGGACCCCCTGGACGATGCGACCGGTGGTGGCGTCGCACAGGTGGATCAGCCCCTCGAGGGAGATGGCCACGACGTGGCTTCCGCCGGCGGTGAACGCCACGGCCCTGGCGCTGCCGGGCTTCAGGGCGATCTCGGACACGAGCCTGGCCGTCCGGCTCTCCCGGACGTGGATCGAGCCGTCCGGGTGACCCGAGGCGACCCGCGAGCCGTCGGGCGAGAACGCCACCGAAACCACCGGGCGCTGGCCGCCGCCGAAGCGGGCGACCGGTTCGAGCGCCGGCAGACCGCGGATCGTGGCGCTCCCGTCCTCGGAGGCCGCGACCAGCAGCCGGCCGTCGGCCGACAGGGCGATCGCGTCCACCGGCCGGGTGGACGTGGCGGCTGGACCGGTCGACCTGCCGCTGTCCAGATCCAGCAGCACCAGGTTGCGCCCGGCGCCTCGACCGGCCAGCGCCACGGCCCGCCCGCCGGGCAGGAACGCTGCCGACGACACCGTCAGCTCCACCGGAAACGGGCCCCTGATCGGTCTTCCGCTCTTCGTCTCGAACAGGTGCAGGTTCCGTTCCCGGTCCCCGACCAGCGCGGCCCGGCCGTCGGGCGACACGGCCACGGCGCCCAGCCGACCGCACGATCCGGCCGGCTCCGGTCGGTCGGGCCGGCTCGACAGGCTCATGATGCGGATCGACGGGAGCTGACCCCCGACGGCGAGCCACTGCCCGTCGCGAGAGAACGCTCCGGAGAGCCAGGGGGCGTCGGCCCCCGACGGCCGCGGCCATTCCCGGATCTGCCTGCCGCTCTCCACCTCCACGACGGCGAGGCGACCAGCCTTCTCGACGGCCAGCAGCTTCTCGTCCCAGGAGAAACCGAGCCACCGGGTCACATGGCCAGAGATCGTTCGTCTCACCTTTCCGGTGGCCGTGTCCCGGACCTCCAGGGAGGGAACATGCAGCGTCGCCAGGAGCCTCGCCGCGGGCGAGAACACCACGGCCTGGGGCGCGACCGCCAGACCCTGCAGCTTCAGCTTGGGCTCGTCGCGGCCCACGTCCCAGTGCCGCACCGTGCCATCGTCCGTGAACGTGGCCACGGAGTTTCCGTCCGGAGAGAATCCCACGGCCAGAGCCGTGGAGGCCAGGTAACGGCAACACTCCTGCCCGCCGGTCGCGGTCTCCCAGACGCAGAGGAAGCCGCCGTCGTCGCCGGACGCCAGCCGTCGGCCATCCGGGGAGAACGAGAGGTCCCACATGGCGTGGGCCCGCCACTGGATCGACAGCAGGTCGTTGCCGTCCCACGACCGGAACAGGCGGATCAACCCATCGGCGCTTCCGACGGCGAGGGTCGCTCCGTCGAGAGACACGGCGGCGCTGGTCCAGTCGCGGTTCGTGGACCGCGTGTACAGCGGCCGACCCGTGGTCAGGTCCCAGGCGCTGATGGTGCGGTTCGACCCGATCGAGAGGAGGATCCTGTCCCCGGGAAGGAAAGCGAGCCAGGCCGCCCCGGGTTGGCCCATCCGGACGGTTCCGAAGCGGGCCATGGCCAGAGGGGGGAGAGGATCGCCGTGGAGGTCCCGTCCTGCCCTGTCGGCGCCCCCGGTGGCCGAGCCGGCCGCGGCGGCGCGACCGCCCAGGCCGATCGCTGCGGCCAGACGCGGATCCTCCGGCAGTCGCTGGCGAGGCGGCCGCGCCCGGGACGGCGAGGGGCGAGCCGGTCTGGTCGTCGCCGTCGCGACCGGGACCGGCGTGGGCGGCTCGGTCGCCGGCACCGGCGCCGTGTTGAGCCTGCTGAACACGGCTGCGCCGATGAACGACAGCGCTCCCAGGAGCAAGCAGCCGGCGAGCAGCGCCGCCGCCGCGGACCGGCGCAACCCGAGACCCACTCCGTCCGGGCGGGCCGGTGGATTCCCGACGATCTCCACGGCCGCCGGGCCGTCGGCAGCGATCTCGAACCGGCACCGGTACCACCCCGGTTCCATCGCAAGAAACGTGAACGACTGGCGCCTCTGTCTGGACGAGGCGACCAGCCCGTGGGCGCCCTTGCGGACCAGGAGTCGCACGGGGAGGCGGGAGGCCGCTCCCCCATCGAGCTCCACCGTGACCTCCTGCGGCCCCTCCACGGAAACGACGCCGAGACCGCTCCGCAGGCGGGTGGCG
>JACQZM010000156.1:9107-10812 GCA_016213885.1 Candidatus Rifleibacteriota bacterium
GCTCTTCCGATCTGATGACCGTCGGTCCGAACAGCACCCAGGCCGCCCCGACGTGCAGGATCGAGGCCAGGCTGACCAGCGGGGTGAAGAACGGCGACCCGGGCGCGAACCTGGGAATGGCCAGGGAGCCGAGAAACGCCAGCGCGGCTGCGACCTGCAGAAAGCTGGTCGGCACGTACTCCTCCAGGAACGCCCAGTCCAGCCAGGCCCACCGCTGGCCGGCCAGTCCCAGGCTCGCCCGGATCGCGAGGGCGGTCGAGGCCAGCGCCCACAGAACGCCGAGGACCCACCACCACCGGGCCATCGAGGGGGCGCTGGTGCACACCCCCGGCAGCATCAGAGGAAACCCCAGCACGGCCAGGGCGGCCAGCAGCCTGGGACCGGCCAGTTCGAGACCCTCCCGCCCGAGGACCGCCGGCGTGTCCGGGGCCTCCTCGGACATGGGCAGCGGTACCGGCAGGCCCAGGGTTCGCGCCTCCACGACCAGGCGCTCGAACACCTCCCGGGCCGACGGGGGCCGTCTCGCCGGGTCTTTCTCCAGGCAGGCCATGATCAACGCGTCGATCCCCACGGGCAGGTCCGGCCGGTGGCGCCTGGGCTCCGGGGGGCGGGTGTTGAGCTGGTGGAAGATGAGGATCTCGACGCTGGGAGCTGCAAAGGGTAGCCGGCCCGTGACCATCTCGTACAGCGTCATGCCGAAGGCGTACACGTCCGATGCGGGCACGACTCCCAGGCAGTCGAGCTGTTCGGGAGCCGCGTAGGCCGGGGTGCCCACGAACCGTTCATCAGCGGTGGCCGTCGGGCGCGAGCGGTCGCCGACGAAGCACCCGATGCCGAAGTCCGCGATCTTGGCCGTGCCGTCCCCCGTGACCAGCACGTTGGCCGGCTTGAGGTCCCTGTGCACCACTCCGTGGCGATGGCTGTGCATCAGGCCTTGAAGGACCTGCAGCGCCAGCCCGACCGCCTCGGGGATGGCGAGCGGCCCTTTCTCGAGAGCCCAGGCGAGGCTCCGGCCCTCGATGACCTCGTAGACTCCGTAAGGCCGGCCGTGGGCGGCGCCGGGGGCCGGCGAGTCGAGACCGGTGGCGTAGATGGCCACGATGTTCGGGTGCCCAAGAAGACTGGTCAGGTCGGCTTCGCTGGACAGACCGCGGGCGCTCGAGGCGAGGCTCGTGCTCAGGTACTTGAGGGCGAAGTCCCGGCTCGCGCCGCGCGGTCTCACCCGGTAGACCTTGCCCTGGCCGCCCGTTCCCAGGATCCCCAGGATCGAGAAGCGTTCGGCCACGCGGGCGCCGACCTCCGAGGTGCCCGGGACCTGATCGGATCGGGTGCGGAACTCCGAAGGTCCCACCCTCTCCAGGATCAGATGAAACGCCACGCGGCAGCCCGGGCACTCCACAAGGGTCCCCACGGTCTGCCGGGCCACCGGCACCGGGCGGTCGCAGACAGGGCAGGGGACCGAGGAGTCGAGCTCTTTGGGAGAACCGTCGCTGGACATGGGCCTTCGACCGGGGGACCGGTCCATGGGAACCGCGGGACAAGCTACCATGCAGCGCGGTCCGTCTCCAGGCTCATGTCAGACCAAGACCCGGCGCCTCGCCGGATCCGAGTCGCAAGACCCGGCGCCTCGCCGGGTCCGAGTCGCGCCCCCGAGCGCGACCTCGATCCGGATCCCCTCCTCTTTCTTCTCTTTTCTTCTCTCTCC
>JACQZM010000015.1 GCA_016213885.1 Candidatus Rifleibacteriota bacterium
ACTCGACCATCGCCCACGATAGTGCCGAGTCTTCTCTCTCCAGCGACGGCCTCCAGTCGAGCATAGCTCGGCTTCATCAGCCACAGAGAGTACTCCGTGAAGGTCGGTGACTCTCCCCTCCTGCCCCAGCCTGTCGTCGCAATGCAATGGAATGACCGCGCGTCGCGGAGAGAGCACAGCATCTGGGCATACAGGCCATGGGCCTCACTCTCATCCTGGAAAGGCCCAGCATCGTCAACCACTTGGACTTCGGGTTCACACGCCATTGTTGCGACCGCCATTCTCCTCGAACGTCGAGAAAGGCCCTCGAGCCACCAGATGGTATCACGGGGCCTGCACTGGCGCCACCCACCGTCATCACGGGTGCGACGCGCGCTCCAGAAATCCGGAACGGGGGCCGATGCGGAGGGGATGGGCGCGATTCTTGTGCCCTGCCAGAACAGAGCCCAAGGTGATTGTCGGCCGCAGAATGGTCACCCCGCTCTCGCACGTGAGAGACGGGCAGAGTGACGGTGATCAACGTGCTGCGTGAGTCGTGGTCTGTGACGACGATCCGATCGATGGTGGTGGCTGGCCGGCGGTGCTCTTGAGGAAGAGCTGCGAATAGAGCAGCCACTTCGAGTCGGTCATCTCCCATTCGCTGTAGATGGCGGTTCCCTGGTAATGGGGCGGTAGCGCGGAAAAGGAGCATAGACCCGTATGTATGCCGAGAAGAGCGTTTTCGATGTTCTCCACATCCGGGCGATGCCAACTGGCCCATGCGTCCTCGTACGCCGGCACGCCGAGGAGAACGGCTGCGGGATGAGACCAGGCCAGGACCTGGCCGGTCCAACGCGCCATGAGGGCCTGGTAGAGCATCGGCGATGTGAGCGACGTGTCGTAGAGCATGAACGCCATCTGGTCAACAAGCGCAGCCACTGCACGAATGTAATCGTGGTCCCAGTGCACTTCCCGGTCGGCGTCCATGGGCTTGGGCGGTGGATACGCAGAGATGGAGAGGCGAGCGTTTGGCGGCAAGGCTTTGCGTAGATCGCGGAGGAGTTGGAGAAGAGCAGGGTCACCGGACGGAGTTGGCTCGATATTGATGTGGACGCCAGCAAGGCGGGGAAATCGTTGTAGGAGCGTGGCACAATCGCTCGTGAACCGTGCCCGCCAGTCCGGGCGATGGACCAGGGCAGTCTTGTGCCTATTCCCGCCGACCCAGGGAAGTACCCGGAAGCCGGAGAACGCCGACAGAAAAACCGAAACCTGCGACGCATGGACGCCGGGAAGCCGACCCGATTGGTCGGAAGGACAGAGGTGTGGGAAGACGTCGGTAATTCCGTGGCGGCTCAGACGGCCGGCAAGGGCCTGGAGTCTGAGTGCATCTCGGTAAGGTGCAGGATCGGTCGGGCGGCGCTGATTCCGGAACCACAGGTCGTCTCCAAGCCAGGCATGCCCGAGCCAGATGGCGTTACGAGAGAGGTCATGACGCCCGTCAGTGAGCCGGATGCCAGGGGGCCAAAGGAAGTACCAGGCCGACCCAGCGGCGAGAACGAACAGCGCCGCAAGAGCCAGGACGATGCGCCGGGCCGATCGCAGTATCGGTGCGAGGGAGGAAGGAGCTGTCCGCTGTGCGGAAGGCATATGGTGGAAGGAGAGAGTAGCCCACGGGGAACGTTCCGATCAAGGAAAGAGCGAGGCAGCCTGCCACGGCCGCCCGCTTCACGGAGTTCTTGCGCCACGCCCGGCCCGGGTCAGGATCGCCACGACCGGGTCTGCTGCTCCTTCCTCCTCGATGGCCTGGTCGTACCCTCGGATCAGCGGTGTCACCTCCCCGCACTGCTTGACCATCGGCTCGAGGAAGAACCTCAGGTGCTCAGGCAGAGACTCCGACATCTTGTGAAACCTCTCTGCACCGCACCCCGGCATTCGAGCTCCGACCGCCTTGACCGCGCCACGCACGTGGTTCACCAAGTCGGTCCGTGTCCGGACCAGGGTGCAGGCGAACCACACGCGAGCGAGAGTGGCTTGGCAGACAGAGTAGAGACCACTGGCGCGCAGGGATCGAACTCGGTGGGTGCGGCATGGTCGCGGGAAGAGACCCACCCAGCTCACGATCGAGGCGGCTGAAGAAGGCTCGGGGCCTGGCACCGTTCTGAGGGTCTTCCGCCAATTCCAGCTTCAGATCAAAGCGCCCGAAATCGCCACGGGTGATCCGAAACGTGGTCCGGTTCTGCGAGCTATCGTGAATCCAGTGGAACGACAGCAGTGGTCCTTTGGCCTCGTAGCCGGCAACCTGCACGCTGTGCTTTGCGGGCGTGCCGCTCTGGAATACGCCGTGAAGGCGGGTCACCCCCTCTGGCGGCCTTCTCCCACTGGGCATCGTTCGGCAGGTTCAGACCGGCCCATCGGCAGTAGGCGAGGGCATCGTCGCACGTCACGCAGACCACGGGGTGCTTCTCCCGGCCAATCCCTGCGTGATCGCGCCAGCTCCCTTGAGCCCGGTAGCCGCTCTCGCTCATGAATCTTGCGAACTGTTCGTTGGTAACCTGGTGCTTGCCGATGATGTAGAAGTCCTCCACGAAGACCCTCCGGCCAGGTCCTCCTTCATCACGGCGTGCGCCTCCTCGCCCTTCCCACTGCGCTCATCCAGCCACTGGATCACCTTGTCCCCGGTCCAGCCGTCGCTAGCGAAGAACCGGTGTCGGAGAGGGCACCGATAGCTTCCGCCCCTTGCACCAAGCCCTCCCCGTAGAGCACGAGCTGATAGGACCGCTACGGTCTATCCCCGTGGGTCTTGCGGCAGATGCTGCACGACGGGGCCGCGTGATAAGGGATGCACTCGACCCCGCTGCTGGGTTCCAGGCCGTGCGACCCAGGTCGCCACCACAAGCGATAGTGTGTCTCCCGACACCTCGATGTTGTCCTTTCGGTGCCCAGGGGCGTCAGGCGACGCCCGAGAGAAGGACCACCGAGGGACGGCAACCGGGCGGCATCGACGAGGCCGGCCCCCGCCTCCGGAGGCGGGGGCTGACACGGGAGCGTGATCTGTCCCCGTTCTGAGGGTCCCTCCGCCTCCAAGAAGACACGGTCCCACCTGCCCGCGCGTCTGCCACGAGGGTCTCTTGCGGTCTTGTCACTCTACATCCCACCCCCGGGCCAGATCGTCCAAGAACGGTTCCCGCCTCAGCTCCGGCCGGCAGGCCTTCGTGTCGGGCGGCGGATCGGAACCGCTTTCGTCTCCAGCCGTCCGCCGGATGTGCTCGACGATCTCGATCACGACATTGAACTGGGGTGTACTCAAGCTCGATTCGTGTCGGAACATCGAGGGTGGGAAATGAACGTCGACCGCGGTGGGTGTGTGGCAGGCTCGGGCGGGACCCGCGCCCAGGAGACAGAACGGCAGGACGAGCCCACGGGATGCGGTGGACACGCTGGTACCTCCGCGTATTCTCGTCGACCGCCGAGCGGATCCCGGGGAGGTTCAACGCCGCAAGTCGAGGGCGCTCGGTCATTGTCGAGCTCGGCGACAGCACATGCGATCCCTGCCCCCCCCGGCAGGAGATGACGCCCGCCAGCAGCCACAGCACCAGGTTCCCGGGCTGGCCGTGGCCGACCGGGGCGACCAGCGCCGCCCCCAGGAACCCCAGCACGAGGCATGCGAGCGCCATGTCCTGCGGGTCGTCGGCCGTTCGATACGAGGCCCAGGCGCCCAGGCCGACCAGCCACAGCGCCCAGACCATCGCCGCCAGCCCCAGCGGCCCGGACTCGAGCCACAGTGCCACGGGGTAGCTCTCGATGGAGAAGGTGTAGATGCGATCCTCGGCGCCCTTGAAGTAGGGCCCGGCAGCGCCTGCTCTCCCCGGGCCGGCGCCGAGCGGAAACCGCTGGACGATCTGCGCGAACGACACCAGGGAGCTGCCCCGGCTCCGCGTGAGAGCCGAGAACCGTACGACGCTGGACAGTCTCCGGGTGGTCACGCCGTGGGTGACCACGTGGGCTGCCGCGAGGCTGATCAGCGTCACGGTCGCTGCCATCAGGAAGTGCCGCGGTCGTCTGGCGACGAGCAGGGTCAGGCAGCCCGCGACGGCGACCAGCCAGACGCGGACGAAGGTGGCCAGCTGGCAGACCAGGCCCACGGCCGACAGCCCCAGCCACGCCAGGGCAGGTAGACCGCTCGTGCGGAGCGCCGCGGCCACGGCCAGCACGGTCCCGATCCAGCAGACCTGGCTCAGCTCCCCGGTGCCACGGCAGAACGAGATCGGCTGGAGCAGGTCGAACGGCGTGTAGAGCTCCTCCCGCGTCAGCACCTCCGCGAACCCCGGACCCAGCGAGGCCACGTGGGCCTTGCCCAGCGCCATCTGCGCCACGCCGTAGCCGGCCTGCAGGGCGAAGACGACCAGCAGGCACCGGACCAGCTCCTCGACCGTCTCCGTGTCGCGGCCCAGCCGTCGCCCGGTCCAGTAGAGGCCCATGGGGAGCACGTGCAGGACGAGACCCGCCCCGGCGCAGAGCAGCCCGGTCGACACGGTCGACCAGTTCGGATTGAACGTCTGGATCGCGAACAGGGCGAAGAAGTAGCGGAGCAGCTTCTGGACGAAGTCCTCGTCGAGATCCCGGGACCTCCACAACCACCACTCACGGCCCAGGATCGCCACGAGTCCCAGGGCCACGATGCCCTGCGAGAGCCCGGAGCGGCCCACGAGCAGGCTGACGAATCCGGCAGCTCCCTGGACCAGGAACAGCCCGATCACCCAGAGCGCCTCGCCTTTCGGGCGGGCCCGGTTCAGGTAGACCAGGCCGACCAGGACGTACAGCGTGGGCGGCAGCGCCTGCGCCCAGGTCATCGAGGCGCGACCGTGCGGTTCCCGGGATGGTCGGGCCCCGTGGCGGGCCCGGGCGGTCCCTGCGCCCCGGGGATGCCGGGCGACGGGCCCGTGGAGCCTCCGTCGGAGCGGCCGGACGGCGACCGGGCCCCCATCTCATCGAGACGTCGACGCGCCTGGACGGCGTGGGACGAGGCCGGGCACATGAAGACGACCTTCAGGTAGCAGGCCCTCGCTCTGGACGGCTGTCCCAGCCGATCGCGGCACAGGTCGCCCAGGAGCAGCTGCACCTCGGACTGCGTGCCCAGGTCGAGGGTCCGGCATGCCGCGATGTCCTTCAGCACGGCGCCGGCCTCCTCGAACATCCCCTGCTGGATGAGCGCCCTGGCGTAGTCTTTCTCCCAGGGCTGCGGGATGCTGGGCGGCCCGAGCACCATGGCGATCCGGTAGGATGTGAAGTGGAGGACGAGGAACAGGGAGGCGAGCCAGAACAGGCTGATCAGACCGAAGCTCTTGATGTCCACGGTGGTCGATGGGGCCTCGTCTCCCGGCCACGACCCCGCGCCGGGGATCGGGTGCGAGCGCCATTATCGCCAGCGCACCCGGACGTGTCAAGGCGAGCCTCCGAGCGCGACCTCAATCCGGATCCCTTCCTCTTTCTCTCCCCCGAGCGCGACTACAAATGAATCCCTCATCCCTTCCACTTCCTTGGTTACTCCGCAGCCAGGCCAAGGCCTGCTGACATGCCCGACCCCGCGAAGCAGGTGGGGGATCCTGGTCCGACGGCCGGTTTGACAGCCGGTGCTGCCGCCGATATACTCCGACTCCCCGCCCGGGATTCCCCGGACGACCCCCGGCTGGTGAGGCTCCGTGACAGCTCCGGCACTCTCCGTCTCGGTCATCGTGCTGAACTGGAACGGAGCCGACCACCTGGCTCCGTGCCTCGAGTCGGTGCGCCGGCTGACCTTTCCTCGCAGGGACCTCTGGCTCGTCGACAACGCCTCCCAGGACGATTCTGCCGACCGGGCCGAGCGCGACTTCCCCGAGATCGGGCTGATCCGGAACTCCACGAACCTCGGCTACGCCGGCGGCAACAACGTGGGCTTCCGGTCGACCCGGGGCGACCTGGTCCTGCTGGTCAACAACGACACGGTGCTGGACCCCGATGCCGTCGAGCCGCTCGTGGAGAGCTTCGAGCGAGACCCGGACCTGGCCTCCGGCGCCCCGAGGCTGCTGTACTACGACCGGCCCGACGTGATCAACTCGGCGGGCCTCGAGATCAGGGCCGACTGCCAGCCCTCGTCCCGGGGGATGGGACAGCCCGACGGGGAGCGGTTCCGGGAGCCCACGGAGGTGTTCGGCGCCCACGGCGCCTGCGTCATGTACCGCCGCTCGGCGCTGGAGCGCGTGGGGGTGTTCGACGAGGAGTTCTTCGCCTACAACGAGGAGTTCGACCTCGCCTGGCGCCTCAGGTTGGCAGGCTACAGGGCCGGCTACGTGCCGGCGTCGAGGGTGTTGCACCGCGAGGCCATGTCGCTGAGGCAGAGGCCCGACCGGATCCTCTACCTGATGGAGCGGAACAGAATCTGGGCCATGGTCAAGAACCTGGGCTGGGGGACCCTGGTCCGCCGCCTGCCCAGGCTTCTGCTGGCGGAGGTGCAGGCGCTCCGGCACTGCGTCGGGATCCGGACCGCCGTTCCGCTGCGGGCCCGGTGGGACGCTCTCAAGGGGTTGCCCGGGATGCTCGGGAAGCGGCGCCGGGTCCAGGGTCTGAGAGTCGTTCCGGACCGGGCGATCGAGCGCTGGATGCTGGTCTGACAGCGGTGGCCCGCAAGGCTGCGGCCCGGGCATGCGGCGGCCGCAGTCCCGGATGTGCGACAATTCCGGGGGAGCCGGGATCCGCCTCGTTCGCCAGGTCCGGTCGTGGTCGGGGCGCCATCCGCCTCCGGCGAGGCGCCGGGTCCCGGGGACTCCCGGAGCGCAACAAATCGTCCCGGTGTGACGAAAGATCATGTGAGGACCCCCTTGAGCGAGGGGGTCATGAGCTGCACGGTGGTGGCCATGCTGAGCAACTGGGTCGACGAAACCTGGCGGGTCCTGTCGAGGGGCGTGACGGCGGTCGCCGTGGCAGCCGTCGTTGTCGGGCTCGGCGCCGGCGCCCTGTGGGCCGACTCGGCGGAGCTCCACAACACCACGGGGCTCGCGTACTACTACCAGGGCAAGGACGCGGAGGCGTTCGCGGAGTTCGTCAAGGCGCTCGACAAGGATCCGAGCTTCGCCCAGCCCCACTTCAACCTGGCCCGGCTGTTCGAGCGGCAGAAGCGCTACGAGGAGACCCTCCGGCAGTACAAGCACCCGCTGCAGCGCGACCAGACGCTGAACGGTGCCCGGGAGGGCATCGAGCGGATGGAGACGGCGCTCGCGGCCCGGGGACAGGCTCCGACTCCTCAGCCGGCGCCGTCCGGGGCGCTGAGCTCCAACGCCCAGGAGGACCAGCTCACGGCGATCCGCGGGTTGATGGAGAAGGGTGAGCTGGGCGAGGCCCGGAGACGGCTCGACGCCCTGGAGCGGATCAACCCGAACAACGTGGACGTGCTGCTGCTGCTGGCCGACCTGACCGAGCGGGCCGGCCAGTACGACGCCACCGTGGGTTACCTCCAGCGGGTGAAGACCGTGGTTCCGGGCCGGCCGGACATCAGCTTCAAGCTGGCGAGGGTGCTCATGACCATGGGCAACCACAGCAAGGCGCTGGCGGAGGTGGAGCGTGCGATCCAGCTGAACCCCCAGCAGTCGGAGTACTACAACCTGATGGGCGACATCTACACCAGGATGGGCAAGCCGTCGGAGGCGTACACCGCGTTCAACGAGGCGAGCCGGCTGAACCCGAAGAACTTCCAGGCCCGGAAGACCGCCGACGACATCTCCGGCAAGATGGGGCTCTACTACTACAACGCCGGGCTGTTCTACTTCCACCAGAAGTCGTGGATCAAGGCCAAGGACGCTCTGACCAGGGCGGTCGAGAAGGGCAACCTGAACCCGGAGCAGATGGCGATCGCGCAGCAATACCTGGTCATCGCCGACTTCTCCTCGGCGAAGGTGGCCGACCAGATCAAGGCGATCCAGGCCGAGCGGGATCTGGTCGAGAAGGGGCACGTGGAGAAGCGGGTGTCGGTCGCCGAGGCCGAGAGCAAGCCCGCCTCTTTCCCGGAGGGCCGGTACGTCGATTTCCGCGGCTGGATCGTGGCTCGCAAGGACAGCGGCAACGCCTCGGAGCTCATCGTCACGAAGAACTTCCGTGAGGTGGAGGTCCGGGAGCAGAAGATCAGGGACGGGGAAGATTCGGACGGCGGCTTCCGCTCCAACTCCCGGATGGTCGAGTGGTACACGGTGTTCACGCCCAGGACCCTGCCCAACGACCCTCGCATCGCGCCGTCGTCGAAGGTGAGGGTGAAGGGGACCCTGGGCACGAGCCAGTACATCAGGAACCCCTACAACTTCATCTTCAGCCAGCTGCCGCAGCCCACGGTGAAGGCCGACTACCTGGAATTCTCCAGGGAGCAGCGACAGACCTTCGGATTCGGGGAGTACGACACGGGCGATCGATCGATCATCGGCGAGAGGGAGCGACGGGTGGACCGGTCGCAGCCGAGGCCTCCCGTGAACACCCCGCCCGGGCTCGCCGGCCCTCTGAAGATCGACTTCTTGCGCTACAACGAGGAACAGCTGCGCAATCTCGACCGCTCCGGCGAGCTGTAGCAGGCCCTCCGCGGGCGACCGCGCTGCAGCGGAAGAGACGCGCCAGCGGACCGCCACAGGCTCCCCCGCGACCGCGGCCGCCCCTGAGCTTCTCGTCTCGAGAGGGCTTCCATCCAGCCGGGGGAGCTGATATTCTGGCCCCCGTCGGGTGGCCGATTCGGGGGCCGGAGGAGCGTTCGATGTTTCGATGCGAGGTGTGTGGCCGGACGTGGGACGAGGGCGCGGCGCGCCAGTGCAAGATGGTATGCAGCCCCGGGTGCGGGGGCACCCTGGTCATCGTGGAGACGGAGCTCGGTGGCCAGCTCCCCGGGCAGCCGTCCTCGGAGCTGCCGCAGCGCACGGCCGGGCTGCCCACGCCGATCGACCTGCCGTTTCGCCGCTACCAGCAGGAGCCGCAGCCGTTCCTCAGGCTGCATCGGCTCTGCGAGGCCGTCGACGCGCTCACCCGGTTCACGGCGACGATCCTGCTCTCCGACGTGGTGCGTCTGAGCCGCGCGCTTCCCCAGCGGATCAAGTCGACGGTGCTGCGACAGCTCGAGCGCCCGTGGCCCGGAGCCTGGTCGGAGATCACCCGTGAGGCCTGCGGGGCCCTGGCGGGTCAGCTCAACCTGAAGTTCCACAGGGGTGGCGCGTTCATCCCGGAGCTGGTCAAGATGGCCACCTCGTCGCTCTTGCCGCTCGCCGGGTCGGTCGACGGCGATCCGAACAGGGAGCTCCTGGCGCTCGGATCGCTGCTGAACGAATCGGAACGGTTGCCGGACCAGCACTGCCAGGAGCTTCTGGTCAAGCACCGGTATCAGGCCAGGTGCATGGAGCTGTTCGGTCAGCTGGAGTTCCTCTCCGGATTCGCCCTGTTCGGCGTGGGCGGGGACGGTCTGGGGGTCCTGCTGGACGGCCCTCCTCCCCCCACCGGCCACGTTCGCTACGACCTCAGACCCCACCTGGATCCCAAGTCCACGCTGACCCCGCTCCCCGGCGCGAAGCTCCAGTCCCCCGACGATGCGCCTCGCATGCGGACCGTCCTGGTCAAGCTCTCCCAGCCCAGGGCGTTGTGGCTCGAGGTCACTCCGGCCCGCATCTTCGAGCAGATCAGGCCGGCCGGGCACGAGGTTCTCGACCTGGGGCGACCCACGCTGGCCCAGTCGCCGTCCGGCCGGTCCGAGTGGCTCGACTTCTCGGTGCTCACGCCGGCGATGGCCAACGGTCAGCCCCCGGAGGAAGCGTTCCACGAGCTGGGCCTGATGTACCATCTGGAGCGCTGGTACCTCGCCGCCACGGCAGCGGGGGAGAGCCGGGCGTTCTCGTTCGCCGACCGGCTGGTCGAGCTGTCCGATCCGTTCGTCGGCCGCAACGAACAGCTCCGACGGGTCGGAGAGTGGTTCAAGGAGAACAGGGAAGGCGTGGTCTGGATAACCGGCCCGGTGGGCGTGGGAAAGTCGGCCCTGATGGCCAACATCGCCAAGAAGTTCTTCACGGAGCCGCAGATGGCGGTGAAGGTCGTCCACTTCTTCAGGGAGGGCGACCCGCGGTCGGGCCGCGCGGAGCTCTTGCGCTCCGCGATCCGCACGCTGGCCTCCGCCTCGGGCAAGAGGTCGGTCCGCGTCGAGGAGGACCAGGCCCGGCGCGAGGTCCAGCTGAAAGACATGCTGCGGCAGTTCGTCCAGGATGAGGCGACCAGACCGGAGGCGGCTCGCCGCCGGGTCATCTTCGTGCTGGACGGCCTGAACGAGCCCGGGGCCGGGCCGGTGGTCGCCGACTGGGCGCTGGGCTGCAAGCTACCCGGCGTCAGCTGGATCCTGGCTGGCCGCCCGGACCCGGAGCTCCTGAGAGTGCTCCGGTCCGACCTGTGCACCTGGCTGTTCGCCGGCGAGCCGGGCGGCATGCTGCACCTCCTGGACGACGCGGCCGTGGCGACTCAGCTGAGCAACGAGTGCCGGAGGCCTGCCAGCCCGTTTCTCCAGAAGACCCCCCAGGAGGCCGATGCCCTGATCTCGGCTCTCGTGAAGGCCGTCTGTGGGCACCCGGTGTTCATGCGACTGGTCACCTCGGACATCCGGGAGGGACGGTTCCCGTTCGACTCGGCCACCCAGGACTACGTGCCCGCCGGCCTGGACGACTACTGGCGGGACGTGCTCGACCGGCTGCACGTCTCCGATGTCGGCACCATCATGACCCCCGTGTTCTGCGCCCTGGCGATGGCGAGAGAGCCGCTCTCCAGGCCGGTGCTGCTGCGGCTGCTCTCGGATCACGGCGAGTTCTCCGACGCCAGCGGCCCCCAGACGCTCGACCGGGTGCTGGAGGCGGGGAGATCGCTCTTGAAAGCCTCGCCGACGTCTCGAGGCATCGAGGGCGTGACGCTGCTGCACCCGTCCCTGAAGAACCACATCCTCTCCCAGGCCAACGTCCCGTTCACCATCAGCCGGACCAGGGCCCGGTTCCTCAGGGTCGTGAAGAGCTGGGCCACCCTGGAGTCCGACCCGGACACCCACGACTACACCCTGAGGCACGCCACGTCGCACCTCCTGGAGAGCCGGGCCGCCATAGACCTGATGACGCTGCTCACCGATCCACGGTTCCTGAGGCGGAAGGTCAACCTCGTGGGCGTGCCGGCGCTGCTGCTGGACTTCACCAACCTGCCGCCGGACAAGGGGTTTCCCCCCCCGGACGACCGCAAGAAGCTGGGCGCCCTCGGCAAGGCGCTGGAGAAGCTCGCCCCCAAGCTGAGAGAGGACCCGGAGCAGCTGGAGAGCGCCCTGCTGAACGAGCTCCTGACGAGCGAGGGCGATCAGGCGTGGATCACCCAGCTCGTCGACGCGTTCGTGAAGCGGGGGGTGGGCGCCGGCGACCGGCCGATCCTGCTCCGCAGGAAGCGCCCGGAGACGCTCCTGGCAGCGGACCAGCTCAACGCGCTCATGGGGCCGGCGAACCGGGTCACGGCTCTCGCCTACTCGCCGGACGCCCGCTGCCTCGCCCTGGCCCTCGAGGCGAACCACGTGGTGAAGGTGTGGGACCTGCAGGCCCGCAAGGAGGTGGCAACGCTCAAGGGCCACCAGGACCACGTGGGAGCCGTGGCGTTCTCGCCGGACGGGCGGAAGATCGTGACCGGATCGGCCGACCACACCGTGAAGTCCTGGGACGCGACGACCGGCAAGAACCTGGCAACGCTGACCGGGCACACGGAGCAGGTGACGGCCGTGGCGTTCACGCCGAACAACCGCATCCTGACCGGCAGCTGGGATGAGACCATGCGGTTCTGGGACGCGAGTTCGGGGCAGCCTCTGACGGTGCTCTCGGGCGGGCCGCGGGTGGCCCACTGTCTCACCTTCTCTCCCGACGGCACCAGGTTCATCTCCGGAAGCTGGGAGAAGGTGCTCCGCATCTGGGATGCGGCGACGGCTCAGCTTCTGGCCACGCTGTCGGGGCATGCCGATCGCGTCACGGCGGTGGCGTTCTCGCCAGGCGGCGAGTGGATCGCCTCCGGCTCCAACGACGGGACGATCAAGATCTGGTCGGCCCTGGCGCTCTCTCTCGTGGCTTCCATGGACGTGGGGGCGCCGGTGATGTCGTGCCGGTTCCTCGCCGGCTCCAGCTCCTTCCAGGTGGTGGAAGAGGGAGGCGCCGCGCGGCAGCCGAGGCTGCACCAGTTCGAGCTCATCGGACCGGCGGCCGGACCCAGGGCCACCCCACCCCGGCGGTAGCAGCCGGCCGGATTCGAGGCCCGCCAGGCTCCCGGCCGAGATCCGTCGAGAGTTACTGGAAAAGCGGCCGATCTTCTGTTAAGGTCATACCGGCGAATCGACCGGTCGATTCGCACTGTGGCGACATCGCCCCTGCACCCGTGGGCCCCGTTCCCGTACCCGTTCTGTCAAGGTAGACGCACCATGCCGCTCAAGTGTCCCGTGTGTCGAAGCTCGTTGCCCGAGTCCAAGGACAGCACAGTGCTCGTCTGCAAGTCGTGCGGCTTCCAGTTCTCGCTGGCCGAGTCGCCGGTCGCGCCTCCCAAGCCGGAGCCGGTGC
The DNA here is from genome assembly GCA_016213885.1 of Candidatus Rifleibacteriota bacterium. Classification (GTDB taxonomy): domain Bacteria; phylum Muiribacteriota; class UBA6191; order JACPRK01; family JACQZM01; genus JACQZM01. Next base: position 12,582 of record JACQZM010000015.1, read on the forward strand.
CGGACGCCAACGCGACGGTACTGACCGTCGACGTGTCGACCGGTCCGGTGCCCGGTCACAGGCTCCTGGGGCCCGTGGGCAAGGGCAGCCTGGGAGAGGTTCTCAAGGGCGAGCAGATCGCCACCTCCCGCGCCGTGGCGGTCAAGATGCTCCTGGCCGCGCTGGCCAAGGATGGCGCTGCCGTGAAGGCGTACGAGAAGGTCGACGACGCGCTGGCGCAGCTGCGACACCCGGCGCTGCTGTCGACGATGGCCCGAGGAAGGTCCAGGGACGACCGGTACTACGTGGTCACGGAGTTCGTCGAGGGCGAGTCGCTCCGGGAGGTCATCAGTCAGCGGCGCTACAACTCCCCCGATGAGCGCACGCTGATCGTCTTCAAGGTGGCCGAGGCGCTCGAGGCCGCCCACGCCAAGGGGCTGGTCCACCGCGACGTGAAGCCCGAGAACATCATGCTGACGCCCAGGGGGGCCGCCCTCGCCGACACCAAGGTGAAGATCCTCGACTTCGGGCTCGCCGGGGCTTTCATGCAGTGCGCCACCGGCGCGAACTTCACCCTGCTGGGCATCCAGGTGAGCAGCCCGTTCTACATGAGCCCCGAGCTCCATGTCGATCCGACCAAGGTGGACTCCAGGGCCGATGTCTACTCCCTCGGCGTGTTGCTGTACGAGCTGCACACCGGCGACGTCCCCATGGGGATCTTCCAGCCGATCAGCGAGCGGAACCCGGCGGTGCCGCCCTCCATCGATACGCTCGCCGGGAAGATGCTGGCCTCCAACTCCGACGAGAGGTACGCCGACGCGGGCCAGGTGGCCGACGCCATGCGTGAGCTGTTGGGGTTCACCTCCCACCCCGGGCCGTCCGCGCCGGTGGCCGACGTTCTACCGCCGACCTTGCTGACGACGGCGACGACCACGGACCGCAAGCGGTTCCTGGTGGAGGGCAAGGGCGTGGCCGGTCACAGGGTCATTCTCCACGTGAACGACGAGCCGCAGTCGCTTCTGATCCCGGAGAGCGGGACATTCTCGCTCGAGGTCTCGCTCAAAGAGGGGAAGAACGAGGTCCACGCCACGGCGGAGAGCAAGGGTGTCCAATCGGAGCCGTCGGGCAAGATCACGATCACCTGTCTGCCCGCGGCGCCCTCGTTCGTGGGCGTGCCCGCGACTCATGCCCAGCCCAAGCTCGTGGTCAAGGGCAAGACCAGCCCCGGCTCGACCGTCGCGATCCAGGCGTCCCAGAAGGACTACCAGGCCTCGGTGAACAGCGCCGGCGACTTCACGGCCGAGGTGGCGCTGGACGAGGGGACCAACATCATCTTCGCCTGGGCCGTCGTCGACGGGGTGAAATCCAAGGCGCCCACCACCGCGCAGGTGATCCGGCCGATCCTGCCGCCCCAGGTCTCGGCGCTGCCCCGGACGGTTCGGAAGGCTGCTCTGAAGGTCGAGGGCCGAGGCTCGCTGGGATCCGAGGTGGCCGTCGAGGTGAACGGCAAGCCCCGGACAGTGATCGTCGGCCCCGACGGCAAGTTCGAACTGGCGGTGAGACTGAGGCTCGGCGACAACCAGATCCGGGCCTGGGCGGCCAGGGCCGGATCCCAGAGCGACCCCGTGGGTCCGTTCCAGGTGCGGCGCCAGGTCAGCGTCTTCGTGATGGGGCTGGCCCTGGTCGCCGTGCTCGGCGGCCTGGGGGCGGTCGCGCACCAGCCGCGGCCGAAGCCGATCGACTCGGCCACGGCGTCTCCTGGCGGTTCGGCCGGCCCGGCCTCGCCTTCGGTGGCCGCGGCTACCCCGGAGCCGGGGCCGTCGCCCGTGGCCACGGCGACGGCCTCGCCCGCGTCCTCGCCGGGGACCTCGGCTCTTGCCTCGCCGGCGGTCCAGCCGGCGCAGCCGGTCTTGCCCGCCAGGATCCCCCCCGTGGTCTACAGTGCCGCCACGAGCTTCTCGGTGCAGTGTCCCGCTGGATCGCAGCTCAAGGTGACGGTCAACGGCAAGTCGGAGACCAAGCCCGTTTCTCCGGAGGGCGCGGTCGAGGTGACCGCCACCCTGGATCCGGGAGTCAACACGATCTCGCTGGTCAGCGTCACCCCGGACACCGGCTCGGAGTCGGCGGGAGTGGAGATCAAGGTCGAGCGGAAGGCGACTCTCGATCCGCCCGTGCTCGACGCCGTGCCCGCGTCGGTCACGAACGAGCAGCTCACGATCTCCGGGCAGGCGCTGGCCGGCGCGCAGATCGTGGCCACGCTCAACGACGCGGCGATGCCGCCGGTCCAGGTGGACGACCAGGGCAAGTTCAAGGTGACGCTCAAGCTGGCACCCGGCAAGAACGCCCTTTCCGTGTTGGCCCAGAAGGATGAGGCCAAGAGCTCCCCGGTCGCTTCCTCCGTGGAGCTCGCCGCGGTCGCGCCACCTCCGTCGCCTCAACCCACGGCCAGCGCCACGGACGTGAGGGTGAGCGAGTACCCGCTCAGGATACCTCGCGGCGGCGGCAGCTGGGTCGCGCTTCCCAAGGGCACCAGCTTCGACATAGAGGCGACGGCGCAGACGCCGTTCAACGTGTTCATCACGCCCCAGACAGGTCCCCGGGCCTACAGGAAGTGGTTCGAGACCGGCAGGGCCGACATGGTGATCCTCAAACGGTCGCTCGCGTCGAAGCTCCACAGGCTCTCGTTCGACAAGCCCAAGGAAGACACCTACTTCTTGATCTTCGACAACGGGGACTACCCGCTCGCCAAGGACCTGCCGGCGGAAGACCTGGACGTGAAGCTGCGGATCGTCGTTCCCAGGTGAGCGACCCGCCGCTTCGGCCCGCCCCGGGGTCGCACCGGGGGTCCGGCCGGCGACGATCTACTGCATGTACTCCGGCGGCAGCGTGAGCTCCCTGAGCGTCACGTCTCCGGGGAGGTCTTTGAACTCCGCCCGTTTGCCCACCAGCACGATGACCAGCTGGTCAGGGTGCAGGTACTTTCTCGACACGCGCAGCACTTCCTCGGCCGTGATCGCGGTCACCCGGTCGATGTACGACCCGTAGTAGTCCAGCGGGTAACCCTCGATCTCCAGCTGCATGATCTGCCCGACGGCGTAGGTCGCGTTGGTCCAGCGATGGATGAACGAGTTGATCACCGTGTCCTTGGCCTGCTTGAGCTCCTCGGCCGTCGGAGGCTTCTCGGTCATCTCCCGGATCGTCTCTTTCATGATCTGGATGGTCCGGAACGCCTTCTCGTTCCTGGTCTCGGCGTAGCAGCCGAACGAGGCGGGCTCCAGCGTGTCGCAAGAGAACCACGACCCGACCGAATAGGCGAGCCCCTCGTCGGACCGCACCCGCGCCGACAGCCGGGACTTGAAAGCCTCTCCGCCGAGGATCCTGTTCATGATCTCGAGGGCGAGCTCGTCCGGGTTGATCCTCCTGGAACCGAGATGGCCCAGCCGGATGTTGGCCTGCGGGATATCCTTCTCGAAGTGGTAGAAGCCCGCCTCGAAGCTCCCGCTGACCTTCTGCGCCGGGGGGAGGTCCTCCCCGGCCCTCGGCCAGCCGCCGAACAGCGCCCGGACCCAGCCCAGCGTCGCGGGGACCTCGATGTCGCCAGCGATGGCGAGGTACGACCGGTTCGGTACGGCGTACTTGCGGTGCCTGTTCTCGATCTCCTGGCGAGTGATCGCCTCGATCCGGGGCACCCGGGCGATCCGCCCGTACGGGTGGTCGCCCCAGAGCTTCCAGCCGAAGAGGGTGGACAGCACCCAGCCGGGGTAGTCCCTCTGCCTGAGGATCTCCTCCTTGGCCTGCTTCTTCACGAGCCCCAGCTTCTCCTCCCGGAACCCCGGCTCGAGGAGCGTGTCGTGGATCAGCTCCAGGATGCGGGGGAGGTTCTCCTTGAGGCACCGGCCGCCCACCTGGCCGGCCTCGCTGCCGATCCACGGCGAGACGCTGGCCGAGAGGCTCTCGAGCTCCTCGGAGATCTCCTCGTACGTCTGCTTTCTGGTGCCCCCGAGCCGGATGAACGACCCCAGCAGAGAGGCGACCTGGTCTTCCGCCACGGTCTCGTAGAGGCTTCCCCCCTTGAACTGGAGCGAAACATGGGCCGTGGGAACCGAGCGATCGGGATAGAGATAGACGACGAGGCCGTTCGGAAGCACCTCCCGGTGGATCTCGCCGCCGACCCGAGGGATCCTCCAGGTGAGAGGGGGAAACCCGGTCTGCTCGATCCGCTTGCCGAGCGCGGACAGCCTGGTCGGGTCGGCCACTCGCGCGGCCATCTCCCCGGCCAGGACCGGGGCGACCCAGAAGAGCGCCAGCACCATCGTCCACGGCTTCACTTGCCCGCCTCCTTCTTCGGAGCGGCCTTCCGCTTGAGCCACACCTTGATCTCGTTGCCCTCGCCGAGGTACTTCGCGACGACCCTCCGGACGTCCGCCCCGGTCACGGCGTCGATCCGGTTCAGAAACCGGTAGCCGTCGCGCCAGTCGCCCCGGAGCAACTCCTTCTCCGCGAGCCAGGTGGCGAACCAGGTGGGGCTCTCCAGGCGGTAGATCAGGCTGGCATGGAACTGCTTCTTGACCTTCCTGAGCTCCTTGTCTTCGGGTCCGCCCTTCTCGAGTTTCTCCACCTCCTGGCGGACGATCGTCTCCACGTCGTCGATCGAGTGGCCCTTGAACGGGGTGCAACTGATCGAGAGGAGCTCCGGATCACGCCGCTGG